>NZ_JBQEPA010000001.1:13351-461781 GCF_052056495.1 Phyllobacterium sp. 22229 | reverse complement strand
CGCTGGTCAGAGGGGAAGCCTGCACAGTCATACTGGTACCTCAGCGGAAATGGAATCGGCTTGGGTACCAGCTTCTGCGCTTCCGCCGGTCTCCTCGCAGCCGGTGCGTCAGATCGCCAACAATGCCCCCGTTCGCCAGCAGGTGGCATCGGCGCAGCCCATGGGCAATGTGCAGGCTCCGCCGCTTGCCGCGCCAGCGGGAACGCTGAAGACGCCTGACGGCCGCGAAGCGCGCATGCCGACCAAGCCGGCGACACCGGGGCAGGCATCCGCCAACACGGCGGCCATTCTTCCACAAGCCCCGCAGGTCAAGGACCGGAACGGCGCGGCAACGACGACGGCCAACAATACGACGCCACCCAGCCATGCCGGTTCCTACACGGTTCAAAGCGGCGATACGCTGCATGCGATCTCCCGCAAGACGGGCACCAATGTCGAGGCCATCAAGCAGGCCAACAACATGAAGGACGGCACCGTTCGTGTTGGCCAGTCGCTGGTCATTCCGGCGTCAAGTGCCTCGATGGCGCAGAATGTCGCCAACAACATGAAATCGAAGGGTTCCGTCGATCAGGTGAAGACCGCCGCGACGCCACCGGTTGAACAGCCGAAGGTTGTTGCAAGTACAGCGCCGAACGCGGCGATTGCTGCGCCGCAGGCCGACGGCCAGGCAAAACCCTATACGCCGCCGCAGGCGAGCGAAAAGGTGATCGACGATGCCGAGAAGGATGTTGCATCAGCACCGTCCGCCACGGGTGCATCGCAGATGCGCTGGCCGGTTCGCGGCCGGGTTGTCGCCAATTACGGCAAGGGCAATGACGGTATCGACATTTCGGTTCCCGAAGGCACGCCGATCAAGGCCGCTGAAAACGGCGTGGTCATTTACTCCGGCGATGGCCTGAAGGAGTTCGGCAACACCGTTCTCGTGCGCCACGACAATGGTCTGGTCACGGTTTACGGCAATGCGAGCAAGCTGAACGTGCAGCGCGGCCAGAAGGTGAAGCGCGGCGAGGAACTTGGCCGGTCGGGCATGACAGGCAATGCGACATCGCCAAAGCTGCACTTCGAGGTGCGCAAGAACTCGACCCCGGTCGATCCGACGAAATTTCTCGAATCCTGATCGGGTCAGGTTTGAATCAGAAGGCCCGCGCAGCGATGCGCGGGCCTTTTCGTTTGTCAGAGCTTCTTGCCGAGACGTCCGGCCAGATCCTGCGTGAACTGCCACGCGACACGGCCGGAGCGTGAACCGCGGGTGGTCGACCATTCCAGCGCTTCCGCATGCAATTGTTCCTTCTGCATCGGCAGGTCGAAATGCGCGGCATAGCCATCGATCATCGATAGATAATCGTCCTGGCTGCATTTGTGGAAACCGAGCCATAGGCCGAAGCGATCCGACAGGGACACTTTTTCTTCAACGGCTTCGGATGGGTTGATTGCCGTCGAGCGCTCGTTCTCGATCATGTCGCGCGGCAACAGATGCCTGCGGTTCGAGGTGGCGTAGAAGATGACATTGTCGGGACGGCCTTCCACGCCGCCTTCCAGCGCCGCCTTCAATGACTTGTAGGACGTATCGTCATGGTCGAAGGAAAGATCGTCGCAGAACAGGATGAAACGATATTTCGTGTCCTTGATGGCTGCCATCAGGGAAGGGAGGCTGTCGATGTCCTCGCGGTGGATCTCAACCAGCTTCAGCGTGCCGGTATCGTCGGGTGCGGCCATGTTGACGGAGGCATGGACGGCCTTCACCAGGGATGACTTGCCCATGCCGCGGGCGCCCCACAAAAGCACGTTGTTGGCCTGCAACCCATCGGCAAAGCGCTTGGTGTTGTCGAAGAGAATATCCCGGACGCGATCGACCCCGCGAATGAGTGAAATATCGACCCGGTTGACCTTTTTGACGGGGTCGAAGGCAAGTTTGTCCGGGTTCCAGACAAAGCAATCCGCCGTATCGAGATCGACGGGTTGCGGTTTTGGCGGTGCCATGCGCTCCAGCACTGCAATCAGACGGTCAAGCTTATCTGCCAGCAATTCCTCGGACATTCTTATCAAGCCTTTGTTTTTTCTATGTTCAAGCCACTATCATGTTGATGGGAAATCGAAAAGCGCGGTACGGGATTTTGCACGGTTGCTTTTCCCATTCCAAACATTGTATTGCGCAGGCTCTATAAACTTTCAAACACGTATTACTCTGGAGATTGTCTCTATGTTCGTAACTCCCGCATATGCACAGACAACAGGTATCGGTGGTGCGCCGGAAATGCTGATGAGCATCCTGCCATTCATCCTGATTTTCGTGATCATGTACTTCCTGATCATCCGCCCGCAGCGCACGCAGATGAAGAAGCGCGAAGAGCAGCTCAAGAACATCCGCCGTGGCGATACGATCATCACCGGCGGTTTCGTTGCCAAGGTGACGAAAGTGTTCGATGACAGCGGTGAACTCGAGGTCGAAATCGGCGAGGGCGTCAAGGCTCGCGTCATCCGCGCACTGGTGTCCGATGTGCGCGTCAAAGGTGAACCGGTTGCCGATAACAAGAAATAAGTCATAGTGACGGGGCGGCATCAGGCCGCCCTGTTGATTCTTGAGGTCGGGACTGCATGCTCTATTTTAGCCGCTGGAAGACACTTCTCATCTGGGCCGTTGTTCTCGTCGGCGTGATCCTGGCTCTGCCAAATCTCTTTACGCCCATCCAGCTGGCGAACCTGCCGAACTGGCTGCCGAAGAAGCAGCTTGCCCTCGGACTTGATCTGGAAGGCGGCTCGCGCATACGGCTGCAGGTGGACAAGGACAAGCTGGCGCAGACCGGCGCGGCCATCGAGGTGATGAACCGCCGTCTCAGCGAACTCGGCTATGCCAATCCCAATGTGGAGAGCCAGAGAAGCGGGCGTGTGCTGGTCGAGGTTTCGGGTTTGTATGACTCGCAGCTGCTCAAGGATATTCTGAGCCTGACCGGCCAGCTGAGCTTCCGCATGATCGATACATCCGTGCCGGTGCAGCAGGCGATTGACGGCACGCCGCCGGAAGGTTCGGATGTTGTCTATTCCTTTGACGATCCGCCCGTGGCTTACCTCGTCAAGAAGGAGGCCATCGTCACCAACCAGAATTTCGTCGGGGCGCAGGCGGGTGTCGATACGGCCACCCAGCAGCCGGTCATCACCTTCAAGCTGGACAGCGCCGGGGCAGAACGGTTCTCCACTGCGACAAAGGAAAACATCGGAAAGTCCTTCGCCATCGTGCTTGACGATCAGGTGCTGTCCGCACCGGTGATCAGCGAAGCCATTCCCGGCGATACGGGCCAGATCACCGGCAATTTCGACCTGTCCGGTGCCAGCAACCTTGCCATCGTCATGCGTGCCGGAGCATTGCCTGCACCTGTCACCGTGATTGAAGAACGCTCAGTCGGTACCGACCTTGGCGCCGCCGCCGTGTCTGCAGGCAAGATCGCTGCGCTCATCGGCGCCGGTCTCGTCATCCTGTTCATGTTGCTGACCTATGGCCTGCTGGGCGTGATTGCGAGCATCGCGCTTGTTGTCAACATCGTCCTGATCCTGGCGGTTCTGACCGTGTTCGGCGTGCCGCTCAGCCTTGCAGGCGTAGCCGGTATCGTCCTGACCATCGGCATGGCGGTGGACTCCAACGTTCTGATCTATGAGCGCATTCGTGAAGACCGGCGCGCTGGCTTTTCGGTCATTCAGGCCATCGATTCCGGATTTGCCCGCGCGCAGGCCACGATCGTCGATGCCAATGTGACAACGCTGATCGCTGCGCTCGTCCTGTTTATCCTGGGCACCGGCCCCGTGCATGGCTTCGCCGTCACGGTCACCATCGGCATCGTCACCACGCTGTTCACCACCTTCACGCTGACGCGCTGGATGGTATCCGCCTGGGTGCAGTGGTCGAAGCCCAAGGAAGTGCCGCGCGCGCCGCTGAAGCTCGTTCCCAACAACACCAAAATACCCTTCATGCGCCTGCGCGGGCTGACGCTGGGTTTCTCCGCGCTGTCGAGCATTGCCGTCATCGTGCTGTTCCTTGTCGTCGGCATGAATTTCGGCATCGATTTCAAAGGCGGAACCATGGTCGAGATCGCCTCCAATGAAGGGCCGATCGATCTGGACGATGTCTACAGCCGGCTGGATGACCTGAACATCGGCGATGTGAAGATCGAGCCGTTCAAATCGGACAGCCGGGCGCTGATCACGGTCGGCAGTCAGCGCGAGGGCGAAAACGCCGAGCAGACCGTCGGTGTCAAGATCCGCGGCGAGCTTGATCAGGATTATGAATTCCGTCGGGTTGATGTCATCGGCCCGACCGTATCGGGCGAGCTTGCCAAGGCAGGCGGACTGGCGGTCGCGCTCTCTCTGGCGGCAATCTTCGCCTATGTGTGGTTCCGCTTCGAATGGCACTTTGCCCTTGGCGCAATCATCGCGACCATCCATGACGTGGTGCTGCTGCTTGGCATGTTCATTGTCTTCCAGATGGAGTTCAATCTGTGGAGCATTGCGGCGCTTCTGGCCATTGTCGGCTATTCGCTCAATGACACGGTGGTGATTTACGACCGCGTCCGGGAAAACCTGCGGCGGCATGGCAACAGCGTTTCGCTGTCGGCGGTTCTCGATGCCTCGATCAACCAGACATTGTCACGCACCATCCTGACATCGCTGGCCACCTTCCTTGCGCTGGTCGTGCTCTATGCCTATGGCGGCGACGATGTCCGCTCCTTTGCGCTGACCATCGCGGTCGGTATTGTCGTTGCGACCTATTCGTCGATCTTCATTGCCGGGCCCTTGCTGATGCTGTTCGGGCTCAAGGGACGCGATGTGATCGACGATGCTCACCCCGCCGGGCAGAGCGGGGCATAACGCCGTGGCCAAGGGCATTGAAATCCGTGACGCACATTTTCCGGGCCGGGCACCCATCGATGCCTATGGCAATGGCGGATTCCGGTTTGCCGACATGTCGCATCGCGGGTCTATTTTGTGCCTGCCATCGGGCATCCATGGCTGGGCACCGAAGATCGAAACTGCCCTGACGGCGGAGGATCTGGCGCTTGTGTTCAAAGAGGCCGCCGATATCGAGATTCTGCTGGTGGGAACGGGCACCGAGTTGCGCCGCCTGCCGCAGGCCCTGCGTGACCTTTTGCGCGAGCACCGCATTTCCTCCGATCCCATGAGCACCGGCGCGGCCGTGCGCACCTACAATGTTCTGCTGGCGGAAGACCGCGCCGTCGCCGCGGCACTGATTGCAGTGGATTAAACCAGCGGTTCTCTGTATCTCAACCCCATGAACGCGAACCAGACCCACTGCCTGCAATTGCTGCGCGATGCCGACCCCGACCGCTACCTCTCGGTGCTTTATGCGCCGGAGGACAAGCGGGGTGCCCTGGCCGCCCTTTACGCATTCAATGTCGAGATTGCCCGTATCCGCGACCTGATCCATGATCCGCTGCCGGGCGAGGTGCGCCTGCAATGGTGGCGCGATCTGATCAACGGCACGGAGCATGGCGAGGCCGTCGGCAATCCGGTGGCGGCGGCGCTGCTGGAGGCGATCAAGGCACATAATCTGCCGCGCGCCGCCTTCGACAATTACTGCGAAGCCCGCATTTTCGACCTTTATGACGATCCCATGCCCAGCCGCAACGATCTTGAGGGCTATTGCGGCGAGACGGCCTCGGCCTTGATCCAGCTTGCTTCTCTTGTGCTTGATGCGGAAAAGGCGCCCGCCCATGCGGATATGGCTGGGCATGCGGGGGTTGCGCAGGCCATTACCGGCCTTCTGCGTCTCCTGCCGCTGCACCGGCGGCGCGGTCAGGTCTATATCCCGGCCGATATTCTTTCTGCCGTCGGCTGCAGCGCCGAAACAGTGCTTGACGGCGCCGACAAGGACGGGGTCAAGCGCGCCATCGATGCGATGATTGCACTGGCGGAAGATCATCTCGGCAAATACGAGGCCGGTGCAAAATCGCTCCCCGCCGCTTTGCGTCCGGCCTATCTGCCGGTCAGCCTGACGAGAACCTATCTGAAGGGGATCAAGGCCAGCGGCGCCGCCGCAGCCGATGAAACAGCGGTGGTTTCACCGTTGAAGCGCCAGTGGGTGATGTTCAGGGCATCCATGCGCTAGCCTTGGATGGTGTTAGCGTTGTGCGTGTTTCGACACGCTTTGCTCGTTACTCCGCAGCCTCGGCCACCGCAGGCAGGCCCAGCCATGCCCGGCAATCCGCAAGTGCGCGCGCGCTCATGGCCCGTTTCTTGGCGTTGGTCTTTTCCTTGCCGCGCAGCCGTTTGCCTTCTGACTTCGGTGCCTCAATCGACGGGAACAGGCCGAAATTGACATTCATCGGCTGGAAGGAGCGTTTGCCGGGCTCTTCATCACTGACGATGTGACCGCCGGTGATGTGTCCGAGCAGCGCGCCGAAGGCCGTGGTGAGCGGCGGCGGTGTCAAAGTCTGCCCTAGTCTTTCCGCCGCGGCGAACCGTCCGGCAAGCAGGCCGATGGCCGCCGATTCCACATAGCCTTCGCAGCCGGTGATCTGACCGGCAAAGCGCAGGCCCGGACGGGATTTCAGCTGCAGCGTCGGATCCAGCAGGATGGGCGAATTCAGGTAGGTGTTGCGGTGCAGGCCGCCCAGCCGCGCAAACTCCGCATGCTCGAGGCCGGGGATCATCCGGAAAATCTCGGTCTGCGCCCCGTATTTCAGCTTCGTCTGGAAACCGACCATGTTGTAGAGCGTGCCAAGCGCATTGTCCTGCCGCAGCTGCACGACGGCATAGGCCTTGACCGTGGGGTTGTGTTCGTTGGTCAGGCCCATCGGCTTCATCGGGCCGTGACGCAGCGTTTCGACACCGCGTTCGGCCATGACTTCGATGGGCAGGCAGCCGTCGAAATAGGGCGTGCCTTCCCATTGCTTGAATTCGGTCTTGTCGCCGGCAATCAGCGCCTGCACGAAAGCCTCATACTGCTCCTTGGTCATCGGGCAGTTGATGTAGTCCTTGCCGGTGCCGCCGGGGCCAACCTTGTCATAGCGCGACTGGAACCAGCAGGTGTTCATGTCGATGCTGTCGAAATGCACGATGGGTGCAATGGCATCGAAGAAGGCGAGGGCATCGGCGCCGGTCTGCCTGCCGATGGCTTCGGCCAGCGATGGTGCCGTCAACGGCCCGGTGGCGATGATGACCTTGTCCCACTCTGCCGGGGGCAGGCCGGTGATCTCTTCGCGCTCGATGGTGATCAGCGGGTGGACTTCAAGCTTCGCCGTGACGGCCTGGGCAAAGCCATCGCGATCCACTGCCAGCGCGCCGCCCGCGGGAACCTGATGGGAATCGGCCGATGCCATGATCAGCGAATTGGCGAGACGCATTTCCGCATGCAGCACGCCGACGGCGTTGGTTTGCGCGTCATCGGAGCGGAACGAGTTGGAGCAGACAAGCTCGGCGAGATCCTGCGTCTTGTGCGCGTCCGTGCCGCGAACAGGACGCATCTCGTGCAGGATGACGGGAATGCCTGCCTCGGCGAGTTGCCATGAAGCTTCGGAACCGGCGAGACCGCCGCCAATGATGTGTACGGGTGTGTGTGACATAAGACCCCAATAAACCGTTTGGCGTCCGGCTTCAATGGTGCAAAAGCCGCTGCGGATACTCCGCAGCGGCCTGCGGTGTGTCAGGCGCTGGCTTTGTCGAGTTCGGCGATGTCCGCCGTGTCGAGTGTCAGCGTTGCCGCCTTGATCAGGCTTTCCAGCTGTTGCAGCGACGTGGCGCTGGCGATGGGGGCGGTGACGCCTTCGCGTGCCATAATCCAGGCCAGGGCAATCTCGGCCTGCTTGGCGCCATGCTTGGCTGCAACCGCGTCCAGCGCCGCGAGGATGCGGTAGCCGCGCGCATTGAGATAGGCTTTGACAGCGCCGCCGCGCTGGCTCTGTCCAAGATCGGCTTCGCTGCGGTATTTGCCCGAGAGAAACCCGCGTGCAAGGCTGAAATAGGTGATGACGCCGATATCCTCGGCCATGCACAGGTCGCGCAGCGCGCCATCATAGCCGGCGCGGTCATAGAGATTGTATTCCGGCTGGAGCACGTCATAGCGCGGCAGGCCATCGGCCTTGGCGGTGTCGAGCGCCGCGCGCAGCTGGTTCGCATCGTAATTGGACGCGCCGATGGATTTGATCTTGCCGGCTTTCAGCAGCTTGTCATAGGCGGCGAGTGATTCCGCATGCGGCGTTGCCGGATCCGGCCAATGGGAGAGGTAGAGATCGATGGCATCCACCTGCAGGCGCTTCAGCGATGCTTCGACGGCCTCGGCGATATTGGCGGCCTGAAGGTTCTTGCCCTTGCCCATGTCGCCGCCGACCTTGGTGATGATGATCATCCTGTCGCGGGTGCCGCGGGATTTCATCCATTCGCCGATGATGGTTTCCGATTCACCGCCGCTGTTTCCCGGAACCCAGCTTGAATAGACATTGGCGGTATCGACCGTGTTGAGGCCCGCATCGGCAAAGCGGTCAAGCAGGTCAAAGGAGGTTTTCTTGTCGGCGGTCCAGCCGAAGACATTGCCGCCGAAAACCAGCGGAGCAATCGACAGGCCTGTGCGGCCAAGAGGGCGTTTGTGCATGGTAAGTCTCCCGGGGAGGACGTGAAGGGGGACTCAGACTGTAGAACTCCGGCGTTCGTCTTTCCAGCCTGGCTTTGACCCGAATGGTCGCAGGCGTGGATTGCAACGGACGTCGTTTGAAATGCAGGCGGTGAGCAGATGTCTCGAACCGCATACCCCCGAAACAACAACACCCACCGCGGGAGGAGGTGCGGTGGGTGCCGTTTTGTAAAGACCGGCTGGGAGGAGGAGTGCCGGCCTTTGATCGCGGGGGCTCTGGGAGGAGGATGAACCCCGGCGATATTCTGTTATGCGATTAGCGTACTGCGGACTTCTTGGCGACGAACGGGATGTCCGAGCGGGAGATGCCCAGGTCGTTCAGTTCGCGGGTCGACAGACGGTTCAGCTCGGAAACCGTGTCACGGTAACGGCGCCAGTTGCTGTAGGAGCGGATAAGGTTCATTTCATTCACCATTCGGTTCAGTTGTTTCGTTGATCACTCTTGATCGTTGAGCTGAAGATAGTGGATGCCTTGGCGAATGTGCAGAGCCAAGTTTGCAGATCAGCTATGCATATGTTGCATTGCATCATTAATCGATTTTAATTGCTGCGTCGCACAAATGTCATCTTCATGACCTTTAGCCCGAATCCGGCTGCAATTGCGTTTTCAATGTGGCTGGCATTATCAGGGGCAGGACCCTAATCTTACATCTCGAGTCGGGAGCAGAATGCATGATAGTCGGTTTTACCCTGCGCAAGCACATTGCACGGTGGCAGCGTGACGGGTTGATCGATGACGCCACGGCGGAGCGCCTGCGCAAGGATATTGCCGGGCAGGGCCCGGGTTTCGGTCTGGGGAATGTTTTGGCCATACTGGGCGTCATTCTGCTTGGCGCTGCCCTGCTGTCGCTGATTGCCGCCAATTGGGAAGCCATGCCGCGCCTTGTTCGCGTCGGATTGATCTTTGCCGTGCTCTGGTGCGGTTATCTCGGCGGCGCATGGCGGGCGAACAAGGGCGATGCGATTTTCAGTGAGGCGCTCTATCTCCTTGGGGCCATCGCCTTCGGTGCGGGGATCGCCCTGGTCGGCCAGATGTATCATCTGTCGGGGGATGTGGCGTCCGCGGCGCTGCTCTGGGCTGGAGGGACGGTTGTCGCCGCGCTGCTCCTGCGGTCATCGACCCTTGCTGCCGCCAGCATCGTGATTGCCGGTTTCTATCTCGTTGCCAGCCTGGAACCGGAAACGGCATCGCGCCTGTCCTATATCTGGATCGTTCCGGTCTTTGCGGTGATTGCGGCGGGCCTGATATGGTATACGGGCGCGCAGGTGGCCCGGCATTTTCTCGCTGTCCTCGTGCTGGCCTTTGTCTGCATCGTTCACTTCGACAGGGATGTCACTGTCGTCTTGTGGATGACGCTGATTGCCGGACTGGGGCTGTTTCTGCTGGACGCCTTGTATCCGTACATACTGGACCGGGCGACCGGATGGAGCATCGGTCTTGGCGCTTATGGATTTCTCGCGGTGCAGATGGTGCTGCTGATTTTCCAGTTCAACGATCACATCTTTGCCCGGACTCGCGATGTCATGACGGGTATTGTCATCCTTGCCGTGGCGATCGCCGGTCTGGCCCTGTCGGGGCATCGCAATCTCGCGATACGGTGGAGCGCCTATGGATTGTTTTCGCTTGAGGTCCTCTACATCGCTTTCGAGACCATCGGCACGATGATCGGCACGGCGGGCTTCTTCCTGACCGTCGGCGTGCTTGTCCTGTTGCTTGCGGTGTTCGTTATCCGCATGGAGCGCCGTCTTCACAAAAAGAGTCTGGTGAAAGGTGCAGCATCATGAAAACAAAGTATTTTTTGCTGCCGGCTTTGATTGTTGCGCTTCTGCAGTCGGGCGCGCTTTATGCCATGGTGGAAAAGCACGCGATGATTTTGCGCCACGGCACAATGATCACGCTGGCCACGCAGCCGGTCGATCCGCGTGACCTGTTGCGCGGCGAATATGTGCGGCTCGGCTATGGGATTTCATCCGTCGAAGCCGACAAGGTGAGCGGCACCAAGCCGGATACCACCGGTCTTGCCGACATCTATGTCACGCTGAAAGAGGGGGCGGATGGCCGGTGGGGTCTTACTGGTGCCTCCTGGCAGAAACGCCGGGATCTGGCGGCGGGCGAAGTCCAGATGCGTGGTCAGACGCTGACGGGTGCCATGGGCGCCTTTGCGGTGCAGTACGGCATTGAACGCTATTACCTCCCAGAAGGATGGGGCCGTGCGGTCGAGAAGGTGCAGGGCGAACGCGGGGTCGATGCGGTGATTGCCGTCTCCGGTTCGGGTGAAGCCCAGATTCGCTCGCTCAAATACAATGGACGCCTGCTTTATCAGGAGCCGGCATACTGAAGCAGCGCGTCATCGCGCAGCTTTGAAGAAGCCATTCAACCTATTGAAATATTTGAAAAAAGAGTGGTGCGGATAGAGGGACTCGAACCCCCACGGTCTCCCGCCAGAACCTAAATCTGGTGCGTCTACCAATTTCGCCATATCCGCAGATGAGGGCCGTATCCGGCCCTCAAGCGCCGGTCTCTATATCACCCTCTTTCCGGGGGTCAAAGGAAAAAGCCGCCGCTTGAACAGGATTACGCCGGCGTCCAGCCGATTGCATCCCGCAGGAAGGCGTAGCCCAGCGCAATGAAGCTGGCACGCTCCCTGTTGTCCTTGCCATATCCGTGTCCGCCCGCCTCTGGCTCATAGAAAGAGGCGGTGTAGCCGAGTTCCTGCAGCTTTGCCGCCATCTTGCGGGCATGTCCGGGGTGTACGCGGTCATCCCTGCGGGTTGTGGCGATGAGGATCGGCGGATAGGGGCGGCCGGGTACAGCCGCGTGATAGGCCGACATTTCCTTCAGGAAGGCCCAGTCTTCCGGCTTGTCCGGGTCGCCATACTCGTCGACCCAGCTCGCCCCGGCGAGAAGCTTGTTGTAGCGGCGCATGTCGATCAGCGGAATGGTGCAGAACAGGGCGCCGAAGCGTTCGGGATAGCGCGTCAGCATGTTGGAAATCAGCAGGCCGCCATTGGAGCCGCCTTCCGCCGCGATACGGTCCGGCCGTGTGACGCCGCGCCGCACGAGATCGGCGGCCACGGCGGCAAAATCATCGTGGGAGAGCTTTTTGCCTGCGCGGCGCCCGGCATCGTGCCAGGGCGTGCCGAATTCGCCGCCGCCGCGCAGATTGGCGACCACGCTGGTGCCGCCGCGCTCGAGCCACAGCTTGCCCACGGATGCGCTGTAATAGGGCTCCATCGACAGGCCAAACCCGCCATAACCGGTCATGTGCACCGGTGCATCGCCGGTTTCGGCCCTGGGGCCGATCTGCGTATAGGGGATCGACTCGCCGTCGCTGGAGATCGCCTCGTGCCGGGTCACCACCAGTCCGGTGGCGTCGAAGACCGCAGGACTTTGTTTCAGCAGCGTGGGCGCAGCCAGTGTGTCGGGTTCGGCAATGTCGAGGAGCAGGACCTGCGCTGGGGTTATCGGGTCCTGCGCCGCAACCAGCAGTTCCCCATTGGTGTGGTTGTGTTCGACATCCAGCGACCAGACGTGGACCATGCCTTCGGCCGGCAGAACGGCGATGGGCCGCCTCGTCCATTTGCCAGTAGCAGGCTCGAAAATCTCGAAGCGCGGCGCAAGATTGTCGAGATAGGAGACGACCAGTTTCTTGTCGTTCCAGAAGAACCCTTGCAGGGCGCGGCGCGGTGCCGGTTCGAACAGAACCTGGAAATCACGGTCTCCGGCGAGAAATGCCTGGAGCGAAATGCCGAGCAGCGTGTCGGCGGGGTGGGTAACACCGGCGACTGTCCAGTCTTCCCTCGGCTTGACCGTCAGCCATTGGTCGTAGGAATTCCACCATGCTGTCGCAGGCACATCCATGCGCTGCCTGGGGCCGCTGCGATCGCCCTGCCAGCCAGCGGTTTCAAAGAAGGAACGCTGTTCGACAAACCAGAGGCGTTCGCTGCCCGTGCTGTGATCGATGTCGACGCCAACAGCCATGGAGTCCGGCGGGCATTCAAAAATCACGGCCGCTGCCAGCGGATCGGTCCCGCGGGGCCACAGGCGGACGGTGCGCGCATAGCCCGATTGCGTGGCCATGCCGTCGCCAAGGGCGCTTGATATCAGCACCGTGTCATGATCGAGCCAGCCAAGACCGCCCTTTGCCTCGGGAAGGTTGAATCCATCCGCGATGAACCGCAGCGTTTCCAGATCGAACTCGCGGTTGACCACCGCATCGCTGCCGCCGCGCGACAGGGAGAGAATGGCGCGTTGCCGCTTCTCCGGCTCGATCTGCGCGCCCGCCCAGATCCAGTCGTCATTTTCGGCTGTGGCCAAAGCGTCGATGTCGAGCAGAAGTTCCCATTCGGGCTCCGGCGTCTTGTAGGACACCATGGTGGTCCGGCGCCACAGGCCGCGCGGGTTCTTCTCGTCCTGCCAGAGGTTGTAGAGGTAATCGCCGCGCCGTGCGACCATCGGGATCTTGTCCGGCCGGTTGAGAATGGCGGTCAAAACATCGCGGTCATGCTCGAACTGCTGGCCGCCGAAGCGCTGCATGGCGATGGCGGATTGTTTCTCCACCCATTCAAGCGGTTTTGCGCCGTCGATTTCTTCGAGCCAGATGCGCGGATCGTCATCGGGAGCATCGATGGTCGGGCGAATATCCTGATTGGTCATGAGCGTCACTTTCCCTTGGAATCTGCCAGGCAGTGTCTTGAAAGCACGGTTTTTTGCAATGCCTCAAACCATCAAATTCGGCATCGATGAAAAATCGCGCCGGTGATGAGCCGGCGCGATCTTTCGTATTGGAGGCTTTGACCTTAGTGGGCCGCTGCTTCTTCCGCCGGTTTTTCGACCGGAGCCTTCTTGCGTCCGAAGGAACGGAGCGCAACGTAGAACACCGGTGTGAGGAACAGGCCGAAGAAGGTCACGCCCAGCATGCCGGAGAACACCGCCGTGCCGAGTGACTGGCGCATTTCCGCGCCGGGGCCCTGGGCAATCATCAGCGGCACGACACCGAAGATGAAGGCAAAGGCGGTCATCAGGATCGGGCGCAGCCGCAGACGGCTGGCTTCGATGGCGGCTTCGACCGGCGTTGCACCTTCCGCCTGATGCTGGCGGGCGAATTCCACGATCAGGATCGCGTTCTTCGCCGCCAGGCCGATCAGAACGACAAGGCCGATCTGAGTCAGGATGTTGTTGTCCATCCCGCGCAGGAACACGCCGATCAGCGCGGCCAGAACCGCCAGCGGCACGATCAGGATGATCGCCAGCGGCAGCACCCAGCTTTCGTACTGCGCGGCAAGGGCGAGGAAGACGAACACCACCGACAGTCCGAAGATCAGGATTGCCGTGTTTCCGGTCTGCCGTTCCTGAAGTGCCAGTTCCGTCCACTGGAACGTCGTTCCGCTGGGCAGCGTCTTGGCGGCAAGGGCCTCCATCTTGTCGAGCGCCGTACCGGTGGAAACCCCGGGCGCGGCGTTGCCCTGCAGCGGCACCGATACATACATGTTGTACCGCTGCACGAGCGAGGGGCCGTTGGTGTCCTTGATGTTGATCAGCGTGCCCAACGGGACCAGAGCGCCCGTTGCCGAGCGTACTTTCAGGGCAAGGATGTCGGTTCGATCAAGCCGGTATTGCTGGTCGGCCTGCGCCCGCACCTGATAGACGCGGCCGAAGGCATTGAAGTCATTGACATAGGAGGTGCCAAGGTTGGTGGATAGCGCCTCAAAGATGTTGGGAATGGGCACATTCAAGGCCTGCGCCTTGTCACGGTCCACCTCCAGGAAATATTGCGGGCTGTTGGCGGAGAACGTGGTGTAGACGCCGGTCAGGCCCGGTGTCTGATTGGCTTCGCCCATCATCTGATAGGCCAATCCCAGGACGCGGCGCATATCGGAGCTGTCGCGGTCGAGGAGCTGCATCTTGAAGCCGCCGGCATTGCCGACACCGCGGATCGGCGGCGGCGGCACGGCGATGATGAAGGCCTCCTGAATGCTTTGCAGGCTGCCATAGACCTGGCCAATGATGGAATTGGCCGTTTGTCCATTCTTGATCCGCTCGGCGAAAGGCTGGAACGGAACGAACACCACGCCGGAATTCGACGCATTGGTGAAGGTCGCGCCGTTGAACCCGGCAAAGGCAATGGCGTTGCGCACGCCCGGAATGCCCTTGATGATCTTCGATGCCTTTTCGATCACCGCGTCCGTGCGGGCGAGCGAAGCGCCGTCGGGCAGCTGGACGACGACGATGGCATAGCCCTGATCCATCGGCGGCACAAAGCCGCGGGGGATCGTCACCGCCATGAACCAGGTGGCGACCAGCAGCCCTGCGAACACCAGCAGGGAGGCGAGGAGGCCGATGGTCGACCCGACGAGATGCCGGACAATCCAGGAATAGCCGTTCGCCATCCTGTCGAAGCCGGTGTTGAAGCCATTGGCCAAGGCCCGGCCAAACCGCGCCAGAGGGTTGTTGGAGACCGCATGGCCGTGCGGGCGCAACACGATCGCTGCAAGGGCAGGAGAGAGTGTGAGCGAGTTGATGGCCGAAATGGCGGTTGCTGCCGAGATGGTCACGGCAAACTGGATGTAGAACTGGCCCGATATGCCGGGAATGAATGCTGTTGGCGCGAACACCGCAATCAGCACCAGCGAAATGGCGATAACGGCGGTTCCCACCTCATCCATGGTCACATGCGAGGCCTGTTTCGGGCTCATGCCCGCCGCAAGGTTTCGCTCGACGTTCTCCACCACGACGATGGCGTCGTCCACCACGATACCGATGGCAAGGACCAGACCGAACAGGGTCAGCATGTTCAGCGAGAAGCCGAAGGCCGAGAGGATGGCGAAGGTACCGATCAATGAAACCGGGATGGCCACGATCGGGATGATCGCCGTCCGCCAGGATTGCAGGAAGACGAGAACGACCAGCGCCACGAGGATCACGGCTTCGAAGATCGTCTTGTAAACGTCGGAGATCGATTCAGCGATGAACTCCGTCGGATCATAGACGATGTCGTATTTCAGGCCCGGAGGAAAATCCTTGGAGAGTTCCGCCATGGTGGACCGGATTGATTCTGCGGCGGCCAGCGCATTGGTGCCCGGACGGCTGAAGATACCCAGCGCAACGGCAGGACTGCCGTCGAGATAACTGTTGGTTACATAATCCTTGGCGCCGAGTTCAATGCGCGCGACATCCTGCAACTGTACCAGTCGGCCGTCACCGCCGGTTTTGACGATGACATAACGGAATTGCCGCGCATCGCTGAACCGGCCCTGCATGGTGACCGTGTACTGGAAGGCGCTTGTGCCCGGTGTGGGCGGTCCGCCAATGGCACCGCCATTGACCTGCACGTTCTGGTCGCGCAGTGCCTGAACCACGTCAGCCGATGTCATGGAGTAGGCGGCGAGTTTCTGCGGATCGAGCCAGATACGCATGGAATATTGCCGTTCGCCGAAGATGGTGACTTCGCCGACGCCGTCAAGCCGCAACAGCACGTCGCGGATGCGGGTGTTGGCGTAGTTGGAGGCATAGAGCTGGTCATAACGGTTGTCAGGCGAAAGCACGTGCACGACCATCATCAGGTCGGGCGAGCTTTTCGTCGTGGTGATGCCGTTGCGCTGCACGTCCTGCGGCAATTGCGGTACGGCAATGGCGACGCGGTTCTGTACCAGAACCTGTGCCTTGTCGAGATCGGTGCCGAGCTTGAAGGTGATGGTCAGCGCCATCGAACCATCGGCGGTCGAGTAGGAAGACATATAGAGCATGTCCTCGACGCCGTTGATCTGCTGTTCGATGGGGGTGGCGACCGTGTTGGCAATGGTTTCGGCATCGGCGCCGGGATAGGCGGTGCGCACGACAATGGTCGGCGGCGCGATTTCCGGATACTGGGCGACGGGAAGCTGCGTGTAGGCGATACCGCCGACAATCAGCAGCACAATCGACAGGACGGATGCGAAGATCGGCCTGTCGATGAAAAAATGCGCAAATCTCATTGGCCCGCCTCCGCAGCCTTCACCTCCGGCGGAAGCTGGACGACGTCGGGTTTGACCTTGATGCCGGGGCGAATCCGCATCAGGCCGTTGACCACGATGGTCTCATCGCCGGTTATGCCGCTGCGGATCACCCGGTAACCGTAGAGTTTGGGGCCGAGACGCACGGGCTTGGTCGTGACCGAGTTGTCCGCATTGAGGACATAGACAACCCGCTCGTTCTGATCGGAGCCAACCGCTTCGTCAGGCACCAGAATGCCCTTATAGGTGTTCGAGGCGGCCACTTCGACCCGGCCGAACAGCCCTGGCTGCAGCACGAAATCCGGATTGTTGAAGCGGGCACGCACCCGCATCGTTCCGGTGGCATCATCGAGCCGGTTCTCGGCAAAATCCAGCTTGCCCTTGAAGGGCGGCTGATTGGAATCGGTCAGCTTGACCGTCACTTCGAGGCCGCCACCGCCTTCCTGCAGATTGCTGCCGTTTTCACGCGCCGTCTTGGCATAGGACAGGAGGTTGCGCTCATCCACGTCGAAATAGAAATCGATCGGATCGAGCGAAACGATGGTTGTCAGGATGGTGTTGTTGGCATTGACGAGATTGCCGACGGAAATGAGCCTGCGGTCGATGCGGCCATCCTGCGGTGCCGTGATCTGCGTATAGTTCAGGTTGAGCTGCGCCGCATCGACGGCGGCCTGGGCGCCGGCCACGCTGGCCTGACCGGCGAGATAGGCGCGGCGCTGATCGTCCAGCGTCGATACGGACAGCGTGCCGCTGCCGGTGAGCGACTGGGTGCGCTTGAACTGGGCTTCCGCATAGGTTTCCGTTGTTTTGGCCACTTCCAACGCGGATTGGGCCTGCGCCAGGGCGGATATATAGGGGCGCTGGTCGATGGTGAAGAGCGGATCGCCCTTCTTGACCAGTGAGCCATCCTTGAAATGCACGGTATCGAGATAGCCGTCGATGCGCGAGCGCACCGAAACCTGATCGACAGCTTCAAAGCGGCCGATGAATTCATCGCTGTCGATGACATCGCGGACAACAGGCTTTGCCACCGTGACGGTTGGAGGCGGGGGCGCAGTCTGCGCCAATGCCGGAGAGGCGGCCATAAGCGCAATTGCAACACCGATTTTGAAGGTAGAGAGAGAATTCCGTGACAAGGGCAGGCCTCCATGACGATCAGACTTCCAGGCATATCGGGATGCCTGGGCATCGCGGTTCAGCGCTGGTGATTCATCGTACGGCCAAGGGTCAGGTGATGAGCTGACCCGAACAGCTGGAATGCTGGCGCCGCAGACAAACAAGTCAATTTCTCAGATTGTATCGATTTAGTATTTAGTTTCGATAGGGACCAGCGCAAGGGCAGTTCCAAATTCCGTGAAGGCATATTTCCAGTTGGCTATCGATGGTCCCCACACGGGGAAGATTTGCACAGTTGCACATTGTTGTCATCAGGCAAATATTCACGTGTTGTTGTGATCATGAAAGTGGCTGACCTGCCGTGCACAAGTTTGTCCGACCCTGAGGCTCTGCCATTGATTTTTGTACGCAGTGCAAGTAAATGGAGCCACCAATCGGTAAGGGTGCAATTTCTTGCGCGGCTTTGTGACGGGTTCTGTGATATGAATTGTGTCACAAAAAATGAGCTGAAAGAGAAATAAAGCAATAAAATCAACGTGGATGGTGAGGGCATGGCTCGCCCCATCTGCACCAGAAGCCACGATGGCAGACAGTTTTTCTCCCGCAAATTGGCTCAAAGGCCGGCGACGGCGGGACAAATGTTAAAAAAGTGAAGGTTTGGACATGCAGGTTACTGAAACGCTCAACGAAGGGCTGAAGCGCGAGATCAAGGTCGTCGTTCCGGCTAAGGATCTGGAAGCAAAGCTTTCCGAACGCCTCCAAGGTGCCAGCGCCAAGGCGCGCATCAATGGCTTCCGCCCCGGCAAAGTGCCGCTCAATCACCTGCGCAAGATGTACGGCAAGTCGTTCATGGCTGAAGTCGTCAACGAGATCCTCAGCGATTCCTCGCGCACGATCCTTGCAGAGCGCAACGAAAAGTCGGCGACCCAGCCGGAAGTTGCGATGACGGAAGACGAGAAGGAAGCGGACAAGGTTCTGAACGGCGAAGCCGATTTCGAATTCACCCTGAACTACGAAGTCCTGCCGGTCATCGAGCTTAAGGACGCCTCCAAGATCAGCGTCACGCGCGAAGTCGTCGATGTGACGGACGCGGAAGTTGAAGAGCAGGTCAAGCGCGTTGCCAGCTCCGCCCAGACGTTCGAGCCCAAGAAGGGCAAGGCCGAAACCGGCGATCGCGTCACCATGGACTATCTCGGCAAGATCGACGGCGTGCCGTTCGATGGCGGCGCCGACACCGATGCGACCCTGATCCTCGGTTCGGGCCAGTTCATTCCCGGCTTCGAAGATCAGCTGATCGGCACCAAGGCTGGCGACGAAAAGCAGATCAAGGTGACGTTCCCGGCTGAATACGGTGCAGCGCACCTCGCCGGCAAGGATGCAACCTTCGACATCACCGTCAAGGAAATCGGCAAGCCGGGCGAACTCGAAATCAACGACGAGACCGCCAAGAAGCTCGGCATCGAAAGCGCCGACCGTCTGCGTCAGGTTATCCGCGAACAGATCGAAAGCCAGTACGGCTCGTTCACCCGCCAGAAGGTCAAGCGTCAGATTCTCGATGCGCTCGACGGCGAGTACAAGTTCGAATCGCCGGAACGCCTGATCAATGCCGAGTTCAACAACATCTGGGCACAGATCGGCCAGGACCTCGCACAGGCCGGCAAGACGTTCGAAGACGAAGAGACCACGGAAGAAGAAGCACGCGAAGAATATCGCAAGCTGGCTGAACGCCGCGTTCGTCTTGGCCTCGTTCTCTCCGAAATCGGCAACAAGGCCGGTATCGAAGTGACCGAAGAGGAATTGCAGCGCGCCGTTTACGATCAGGTTCGCCAGTATCCGGGCCAGGAACAGCAGATCTATGAATTCTTCCGCAAGACTCCGGAAGCGATCAACAATCTGCGCGCTCCGATCTTCGAAGAAAAGGTTGTCGATCACCTTCTCACCTCGATCAACGTCACCGACAAGAAGGTGACGAAGGAAGAGCTGATGGCTGAAGACGAGTCGGATGAAAAGTCCGGCGAAGCCAAGAAGCCTGCCAAGAAGGCAGCGCCGAAGAAGGCCGCCAAGAAGAAGACCGAAGACGAAGCGTAAGCTTTTTATCATTCACATTGGAAAGGCCGCCTTCGGGCGGCCTTTTCATTTTTGCCGTGTGGCAACAGTCTCAGCGGGGTGCGAGGGCAAGGGCGGCGCGGATCAATTCGGCATTATCCCCAGCCATTCGTCCCGAGGCCAGGAGATTGCCGTCCTCCAGGCCGATACGGCTGTCAAAACCCCTCGCCATGGCTTCGCCGTAGATGGGCCAGACGCTGGCTTCATCGCCGTGCATGAGGATAGGCAGTGTATTGCCTGCCTTGCGCAGAACCGCCTGAATACCATCGGCGGCCCGCAATCCCTCGTCGATGTCCTGCTCGTTGATTTCGATCAGCACGCGCAAGCATTTTGCCGCATCCTTCAGGCCGACAAAGCGCTGCGCATCGCTGACGGACCAGAGCCCCGCTTCGACGCCGATTCCCTTGCCGAGCACAAGCGCAATCATATCCTCAGCGTCTTCTTCGATCAGGTTGATCGAGACGTAGTCGGGCAGGGTCGTCCAGCGGCGGATGGGTTCCTGCCGCGACAGGCCGCCGGGAGGGATACGCCAATGGGTGGAAAGGCCGACGGGAATGCCCGGCACGGCCGAACGAACGGCCTGCAGGGTTTCGGCGATATGCTCCGGCTCCAGCGTTTCCGCTCCATCCGGCCCACGCGGATGGATATGCAGCTCGCGGGCGCCAGCGGCCACGGCGAGCGCGGCGTCGCTGGCGATTTCCGTTGCTGTAAACGGAAGCGCCGGGTGAAAATCCCGCATGCGTCCGCCATTCAGACATGCCTGCAACATGGTGGTGTCTCCGCTACAAAGACCCATCATAGCGGATTTCCTCCTGACAGCACTCCGTCAGCATGGATCGAGGTCACGGCTCGACGGGAATCCAGATCTCCATTCCGCCATTGCCGGTCCGCGGGTCGAATTCCGGACCATAACGTTCGAAATTCGGCGCGTCTGCCACCGTGCGGCCGGATTCGGGCAGCCATTTGCCCCAGATCGTCATGATCGTGCTGCGAATGGTCGAAATATGCGCGCGATGGGAAAACACCAGATAGGTCTGGCCGGGGATGCGTATGCGGGCAAATTCCGGCGGTACATCGGAAAAATCCCTGACTTCGGCACCTGCGATGTAGTCGAAATTGTCCGCGTCATCGCTGTTGCAGCAGACGCCATAGGCGACGTCGCCGATCTGGCCGGTGATATGGCCGAAATAGGGGGTGAAACGCTGCCATTGCGCCGGAATGCCGCTGCTGGTTTGGCAGGTGTATCGCTCGCCTATGCCGGCAATGAGCATGGGTTTGCCGTTCTCGATGCGCGGCTCCTCGATATCGGTGATAAATTGTTCGTCCATTTTGATCGGCTCCACCAATGGGATGTTGCGGGTATGGCGCTGTGCGCGGACCTGTTCGGGTGTCAGGCCGAACTGATCGCGGAACGCCCGTGTGAAGGCCTCATGGGAGCTGTAGCCGGCATCGAGCGCGACGCTGAGAATATCCGGAGCGCCGTCGCACAGGGATTTTGCCGCTTCGGACAACCGGCGTCCACGGATGTGGCTGCTGACGGAACGGCCGGCAAAAACGCCGAAGGCGCGGGACATGTGAAACCGCGACAGGCCCGCCACAGCGGCGATGTCGTCGAGCGTGATCTCCTCGGCGAAATGACTTTCCACATACCAGATCGCTTTCTCAACCGAATTCATGCAACTCTCCATTGAGACACGGCACAGCAATACACGGTACCGGCGGCGTGCATTTGATCACGCTTGCGGTTCGATCCGCCAGCCTCAGAAGAGTTTCATGCCCTTCAGGCTGGCATGGCCGTTCTTGCCGATAATGATGTGGTCATGAACGATGATTCCCATCTGTCCGCCGATGCTGGCAATGGTCTTTGTCATCTCGACATCCGCCTTCGACGGCGTCGGGTCGCCCGAGGGATGATTGTGGACGAGAATGAGCGCGCTTGCCGACAATTGCAGGGCGCGGGCGATCACCTCACGCGGATAGACCGGGGTATGGTCGACGGTGCCCACCTGCTGCACCTCGTCGGCAATCAGCGTGTTCTTCTTGTCGAGAAAGAGGATGCGCAGTTGTTCGCGTGATTCATGCGCCATGGCCGCGGTGCAATAGTCGATCAGTTTGTTCCATGAGCCAAGTGTCATGCGTTCGCCCATGCCGCTGCGCATGGCCCTGTGGGCGAGGGCGGCGATGAATTTGAGATCAAAGGCCACGGTCGGGCCGCAGCCCTTTACCTCCCGCAGGAGATGTTCCGGCGCGCCGAGGACCTCCGCCAGGCTGCCGAAGCGGGCGAGAAGCGCCTTGGCCAGCGGCTTGGTGTCGCCCTGCCTGATGGGGCGGTACAGCAGCATTTCCAGCATTTCATAATCGGCAAAGCCCTGATGGCCGATTTTCTGGAAACGCTCCTTCATCCGCTCGCGATGGCCGGTGTAATGCGGCTCCGCGGGATGGCTATTGGATGTACCGGCGGCTTTCTCAACACCAGGTTGTTTCGGCAGCGGTTTCGGTGAGGGCTCTTTGAAGAAGAAGGTCTTGGGTGGCTCGTCTTCGCTCATGGGCCCCGGCGTTCCTAATCGAGTTTCAAACCCGGAGCGAACAGGCCAGCGGGTGAGAGGGTGAAGACTTCACAGCCGTCCTTGGTGACGCCGACCGTGTGTTCGTACTGCGCTGTGAGCGAACGGTCACGGGTCACGGCGGTCCAGCCATCGGCAAGGACTTTCACATGCGGGCGGCCGAGATTGATCATCGGCTCGATGGTGAAGATCATGCCTTCGCGCAGTTCGACGCCTTCATTCGGCGTGCCGTAATGCAGGATGTTCGGTGCGTCGTGGAAAAGCTGGCCGACGCCGTGGCCGCAGAAATCGCGAACGACGGAGCAGCGCTCGGCTTCCGCGTAATTCTGGATGGCGGCGCCGATCGCGCCGGTCCGGGCGCCGGGGCGAACCGCTGCGATGCCGCGCATCAGGCTTTCATGCGTCACTTCCATCAGGCGCTCGGCGGCGCGCTTGATCTCGCCCACGGGGTACATGCGGCTGGAATCGCCGTGCCAGCCGTCGAGTATGTAGGTGACGTCGATATTGACGATATCGCCCTCGCGCAGCGGCTTGTCATCGGGAATGCCGTGGCAAACGACGTGGTTGATCGACGTGCAGGATGATTTCGTGTAGCCGCGATAGTTGAGGGTCGCGGGCAGGGCACCGTGATCGGCACCGAATTCGAAGACAAAGCGGTCGATGGTGTTGGTGGTCACGCCCGGCGCAACAAGGCCGGCGAGTTCATCGAGGCAGCGCGCCGTGAGCTGGCACGCCTTGCGCATGGCCGCGAAACCCTCAGGGCCGTGAAGCCTGATCTGTCCGGTGTTCTTCAGGGGCGCTGTCTGCGCATCGAGATAGGTGACCATGGTGCTTTCCGCTTGGCGTCAATCAATAATGGGTATTGCGGCTGTCGCAGCAATTCCCGAAGGCGTGATGTGGCATCTTATTGCGTAAGCTTCAACCCCGCGGCCCATTGCCCGCTCGAATGCCCTTGCGTAGACCGGATCCAGGTCGCCGCAAATTCTCAGGCGGTCGCAATCGTCGCGCTGGATCACGTAAAGCATGACACCACGATGACCATTCTCAACCATGTTGCCAAGCTCGTCCAGATGTTTTGCGCCGCGGGCGGTCGGAGAATCGGGAAATTCCGCCAGGTCTGCCGTGCGGGAGAAGTGCACGTTCTTCACTTCGACATAGGCAGGCGGCCGTTCAGGATCGGTCAGCAAAATGTCGATGCGGGAATTCGCGCCATATTTCTGCTCGCGCTTGAGGTCGCGATAGCCGCTGAGGGCGGGCAGAAGCCCGGCCAGAATGGCTTCCTCGGCGATCCGGTTGGGCAGGCCCGTATTGATGCCGACCAGCGTGCCCTGTGCCTCGACGATCTGCAGCGTGTGGGCATATTTGCGCTTTCTGTCATCGGACTGGGACAGCCAGACCCGGATGCCAGGATCGGTCAGCCCGAGCATGGAGCCGGTATTGGGCACGGAACTGGTGATCGCGCCGCCCTCATCGAGGATAATATCGGCAAGAAAGCGCTTGTAGCGCTGAACCAGTCGGCCGGTGACGAGGGGCGCAGAGAAAATCATGCGCGAGGTCTACCCGACCGCGACAGGCCGGACAATCGCTAATCGCTCCTGAAACGTCAGGACAGGCCCTGAACCGTCCTGATCACATCGGCCAGGGACAGATTGGCCATGAGCATGGCGGCCGTCGCCGCGAGGCCCGCCAGAAAGAACGTCACTGTAATCTTTGTTTGTCTGCTCATGAATATGTTTTCCTGCATGGTGACAGAGGATGGGAAAAACATGCTTAGATTGTGGCTCGTCTGTGCCTATTCGCAGGCAGCGAGGCGCACTTGAAAAGATAGGCCGAACCGGTTGGTGAACAAAAAAGGCCTGCCTTGGGAAAGGCAGGCAAATTTGCTCTGGGGTGGGAGAATTCGGGCTGGTTTGGAGGTTAAACCGAACCCTACTGCCAAAGATCGGAATCTTAGCAGTGATTGATGATAGGTCAGGTCAGGAATAGAGCCTCATAACTTTCTTTAACAGCTGGTGACAAAGCTTGAACGGCTGGAAAAGAGCGGCAAGCGGGCAGCATGTGCCGGGAACTGGCCGTTCCGCATGGATTGATAAACCGGCGGTGTATGAGCCGGCTTTTGCAATATGCTGATTTTACAGGGAGAAAGCCTGGTACGCCCAAGGGGAATCGAACCCCTGTTTGCGCCGTGAAAGGGCGCCGTCCTAACCGCTAGACGATGGGCGCCTGCAGGTAAGCGGCTTATAGTGAAACAGTTTTTCGACTGCAACCCCATATTTCATTCTTTTTCGGGAAAAGTGAAAATTCTTCGCGGGTCTGTGCACAAATGCTGCTTGCATGGGCGATTGCGAACGGCCGCAATCGATCCGGATCAGCCGCGGCGGCTGCCGCAACGCCAATTCCAGTCGCGAGTCGGGCCGATATCGACGTGGACCGATTCGGTGTAGCAATAGGTGCCCACACCGCCGCGGCCGGGCATTGTCCGGGCAAAATTCGCCAGATCCCACTTGGAAACGCCGGGAACCTGGATATCCGCAGCCGCGCAGGACATGTGGAGAGAAGCCTTTGCGCCGTTCACCAGCCGGTTATAGGGCGGGCTGCGATAGCCCGACGTTACGATCACCGATTTGCCGAAGCGGCGTTCGATCGTTTTGAGCATGCCGACCAGTTGCGGTTTCAGGCAGGCGACATCGACGCTTTCGCGCTGAACCTTGAGGCCGTTGGGGGCCAGCCGGGCCAGTCCCGCCGCCGAGGCCAGAATCACCGGCGCCGCCGCTGATTCGTCATCGTCCTGATAAAGACTGTCGCGCTGCATGATCTGAATGCCGCCATTCGGGCGCACGCCGGGCAGGGACGAGAGATGTTCGGTCGGCTTGTAATTGGATGGCGAAGGCAAGCCGGCGGCGCTGGCCACCTGTCCGGTGGCATTGCCGCTGATGGCCTTGAGCTGCGCCTGTGCCTTGGGCTGAATGACGGCCACCTGGCGTTTTGAGGCGGAAGCGCCTGCATTGTTGGCAAAGAGCCGCATCAGCAAGCCATTGTCCTTGCCGGATGCTGGCGCATGCGCTGCTGGTTTGGCGTCGGGAACGGCAATCGTCTGCCCGGCTTCGCCGGAAGCAGCCTGCGCCGCCTTGGTCTCCGCGTCCGCCTTGGTTGGCTTTGCCCCGGTCTCCGGCGCGGCATGCGCTTCAGCCGCCTGCGGCTGCTCGGCCGTTTCCGGCGCAGCGCTTCCGAAGAGGGATGTCTTTACCGGCGGCTTCACGGCGGCGGGCGCAAAGGCCGTGACGTGCTGCCCCGTTTCCGCCGTGGCTTTGGCCGCTTGCTGGGCTGCGGCTGCCTCCTTCGGTGATTGCGGGTGGCCGGCAACCGTTTTGCCCTGCGCTTCCGCTGCGGCTGCCTGAGTGGCTGCCTTGGCAGCGTTCGTCTCGGTGCCGCCCGCAAGAGCCAGTGCTTCGGGGGATGTTTTTTCGGATCCGGCTGCCGGTATCGCATGCGGATCGGCGCTGGCTGTCGCCGTGCTTGTCGTGGCCGAGGCGACATTGAGGACGGAGCCGGCAGTCGGCGCGGAGCCCGTCGACGTGCAGGACGCCGTCGCCATCGCAAAAATCGTTACGAAGCAAATAGCGGTGCTTGCCCGGAAGGCTGCTACTGAGGCTGACAGCTTGTTCAACGATTCCCCCGTCTCGTCTTTTCCGGCTTTTGCAATGGTTCGGTCCAATCCGCTTTGAGATGAGCAGGATGCTCGCGAAGTTTAGGTGAAGTGCAAAAACACCGGCAGAGAGAGCGTAAAGTTAACGATTTTTAAACGTCTCCACAAGCTCCGGGCTATCGCCAGAATAAGGCGAAAACGTGATTGGCCACCTTCCTGCCATGGTTTTCATGGCCGGGATCAACTCAAAAGCCAGCAAAATAGCGGGTTTTCAGACACGGATGCGGACATAGGTTCCCGGCGCTTCGCCGAGAATTTCTGTGCCATTTTCACCGGGCTGGCGTGCGGAAACACGCGCATCGTCCTGCGATTCGATCCATTTCTGCCAATGATTCCACCAGGAGCCGGGATGTTCCGACGTGTTGGTGAGCCATTCATCGAATGCGCCGGCGGGCGAACCGCCGGTCCAATACTGGTATTTGTTCTTGGCGGGCGGGTTGACCACACCGGCGATATGGCCGGAGCCGGCCAGGACGTAGGTGACATCGCCGCCGAAATATTTGCAGCCGGTAAAAACCGACAGCGCCGGAGCAATATGGTCCTCCTTGGCGGCGAGATTGTAGATGGGGATTTTGACATCGCCCAGTGACAGGTTTTGTCCGGCGAGCTTCATCATCCCGCGCACCAGATTGTTGTCGAGATAGCAGTTGCGCAGATAGTAGGAATGATTGGCTGCGCTCATGCGCGTGGCATCCGCGTTCCAGTAGAGAAGGTCAAAGGGCACGGGATCGCGGCCGCGCATGTAATTGTTGACGACATAGGGCCAGATCAGGTCGCCGGACCGCAGCATGTTGAAAGCGGTCGCCATGCGCGTGCCGTCCAGATAGCCTTCGGCCGACATGGCGGCTTCCAGGGCGCGAATCTGATCCTCGTCAACAAAAACCTTGAGATCGCCCGCATAGGTGAAATCGACCTGCGTGGTGAAAAGGGTCGCGCTCCTGATCCTGTTTTCGCCTTCCTGGGCAAACAGGGCGAGGGCGGCGCTCAGGAGCGTTCCGCCGACGCAATAGCCGATAGCATTGACGGCCTTTTCGCCCGTTGCGTTCTCGATGGTGTCGAGGCCAAAGCGCAGGCCTTCATTGATATAGGCAGTCCAGTCCTTCATGGCGTGACGCTGGTCCGGATTGACCCAGGAGATCACGAACACGGTATGTCCCTGGTCGATGGCCCATTTGATGAAGGATTTTTCCGCGTTGAGATCGAGAATATAGAATTTGTTGATCCAGGGCGGGCAGATCAAAAGGGGACGCTTCAGGACATCCGGCGTCGAAGGTTCATACTGGATGATTTCGGCGACATCGCTGCGCGCGATCACCTTGCCGGGGGTGGTCGCCACATTTTCGCCAAGGGCGAACTTGGTCATGTCCGATTGCCGCAGGCGCAGGTCGCCGCCGCCGGCGACGATGTCCTCCGCCAGCATCTTCATGCCCTTGACCAGATTCTCGCCATTGCTGGCGACCGTTTCCTTGTAGAGTTCCGGATTGGTCAGCAGGAAGTTGCTGGGCGATATCGCCGTGGTCAGCTGCTTGACGTAGAACGCTGCCTTGTGGCGCGTGTGATCGTCGAGGCCTTCGGCATGGGTGACCAGTTCCCCGGCCCAGTTTGCCGTGACGAGATAGGCCTGCTTGAGGAAGTCGAAGAAAGCGTTCTTGCCCCAGTCCTCATCGGCAAAGCGCTTGTCGCCCTTGTCGGGCTTGACGACATCGTCGACCTGTTCGCCGCTCATGCGGCGGATGGAATTGGACCAGATGGCCATGTAGCTGGCGAACAGCTTGGTCTGCGCTTCCAGCGCGCGGCCCGGTTCGGACAGCCAGTATTCGGAAACACGCGAGAGGGTTTTCACCACATCGGTGACGGGATCGGCGATCGTGTCGCGTTTCAAGCCCTTTTCACGCGGTTCGACCCAGGCGGAGGCGGCCTTGCCGGCCTGTTCGATCATATGGGCGACATTGCGTGCGAAGGCTTCCGGATCCTTGATGACATAATTGTCGAGGTTCGGCGTTTTAGCGCTCTTGTCGCCTGGGTTATCCATATATTCGCTCCCTCCCGCCGATCCTCCGATCAGCTTAGTAGATATGATACCACAAGTCAGAGCAACGGACATTCAATTGCGGTCATTGTGCAGGAAAGATCACGGCCTTGTCACCTGTTTCGCAGATTGTATTTCCATGGGAGAAACGGAGTTGAACCTATTTGAATGTCGGTTGCTCTAATGCTATCCCTCTAATGTGCATTTCATATCACTATGATGAATATCGATTCCGGCAGTCAGGACAAACAATGAATATCTCGGTCAAGACCATCACAAGCTACGCGGTTGGCGCCGTTCTGATTGCCGGTTTGAGCGCCTGCGCGAACATGCCGCCCGAGCCCATGTCGAATTCGCCGCTGACCGGTCCGGTCAACACCGGCACCTTTCCGGTTTTCACGCCCGATCCGAAGGGCGAAACCGCGCAGCTCACGCCGCAGGAGAAGGACAATCTGCACAAGAACCTCGTCGCGGCCAAGGGCGGGCAGGGCAATGCCACCGCCGATCCGGCCGCCGTTGCCAGACGGCAGGCGGAGATGAAGAAGCTGGTCCAGCAGCAGCAGGATGATTTGAAGGCCATTGAAAGCGGGCAATAACGCGCCGCAGGCAAGGCCATGAAGACACCATGAACGGGTGTCTTTATCAGGGAAATCCCGGGCTGGATGGCATGAGGGCGATGGCCCCGGCGCTCAATGCGCGATGCCAATGATCGCTCGACCGCCGTGCAGTTTGGGTGTATAGCGCACCCGCACATTGAACCCATTTTTACCGGACCCAAACCTATGGAAGAATTTCATAAAGTTCGCCGCCTGCCACCTTACGTTTTTGAACAGGTCAATCGCCTGAAGGCGAGCGCGCGAGCGGCGGGTGCGGACATTATCGATCTGGGTATGGGCAATCCCGATTTGCCGACGCCGCAGGGTATTGTCGACAAGCTGTGCGAGGCCGTCCAGGACCCGCGCACGCACCGCTATTCCTCGTCGAAAGGCATTCCCGGCCTGCGCCGCGCCCAGGCCGCCTATTACGAGCGGCGTTTCGGCGTCAAGCTCAATCCCGATACGCAGGTCGTGGCGACCCTTGGCTCGAAGGAAGGCTTTGCCAACATGGCGCAGGCGATCACCGCGCCCGGCGATGTCGTGCTGTGCCCCGATCCGACCTATCCGATCCATGCGTTCGGCTTCATCATGTCCGGCGGCGTCATCCGTTCCATCCCGGCGATGCCTGACGATCAGTTCATTCCGGCTTTGGAACGCGGCATTCGTCATTCGATCCCCAAGCCGCTGGCGCTGATCCTCAACTACCCCTCCAATCCGACCGCCCATGTGGCATCGCTGGATTTCTACAAGGATGTGGTCGCCTTTGCCCGCAAGAATGAAATCATCATTCTGTCGGATCTGGCCTATTCCGAAATTTACTTCGACGATGCGCCGCCTCCGTCCGTCCTGCAGGTGCCGGGCGCGATCGATGTCGCGGTGGAATTCACCTCCATGTCGAAGACATTCTCGATGCCGGGCTGGCGCATGGGTTTTGCCGTCGGCAATGAACGCCTGATCTCGGCGCTCACCCGGGTCAAATCCTATCTCGATTATGGTGCGTTCACGCCCATTCAGGTTGCCGCCGCGGCGGCGCTGAACGGCGATGGTTCCGACATTGCGGAAGTGCGTGCGGTTTACAAGCATCGCCGCGATGTGCTGGTCGACAGTTTTGCCCGCGCCGGCTGGGATATCCCGTCACCGGCAGCGACGATGTTTGCCTGGGCGCCGATCCCGGAAAAGTTCCGCAGCCTTGGCTCGCTGGAATTCTCCAAGCTGCTGATCGAGCACGCGGATGTGGCCGTGGCGCCGGGCATCGGCTTCGGCGAGCATGGCGATGACTATATCCGCATCGCGCTGGTCGAGAACGAGCATCGCATTCGTCAGGCAGCCCGCAACCTCAAGCGGTTCCTTGCAACGGCGGATGAAAAGCTGCACAACGTCATTCCGTTGAACGCGCGCCGCTGACGCGGCGTGCCGACACCGGAACTCGCGGCGCCGCCGGGCGCCGCTTCAGGCTAAAACACTTCAGGGAAATGAACGATGAGTGATGCGCTGCGCGTGGGAATCGCCGGACTGGGCACTGTTGGTGCCTCGGTCCTGAAAATTTTGCGGGACAAGGGCGACATGCTCACCCGTCAGTGCGGCAAGGAAATCATCGTCACCGCCGTGTCCGCCCGTGATGCCAAGCGGGATCGCGGCGTGGATTTCTCGTCAGCCACCTGGTTCGACGATCCGGTTGCCCTGGCCAAGTCGAACAATATCGACGTGTTCATCGAGCTGATCGGCGGCGACGAAGGTCCGGCGCGCGCTGCCGTCGAGGCGGCGCTCAAGTCGGGACGGCATGTGGTCACCGCCAACAAGGCGCTTCTGGCCAAGCACGGTGTTTCTCTCGCCAAGATCGCCGAGGAAAAAGGTGTCCTGCTCAACTTCGAAGCGGCGGTGGCTGGCGGTATTCCCGTTATCAAGGCCCTGCGCGAATCTCTGACGGGCAATACCGTGTCGCGCGTCTACGGCATCATGAACGGTACCTGCAACTACATCCTGACGCGGATGTGGGACGAAGGCATTTCCTTCGAGGATTGCCTCGCCGACGCCCAGCGTCTCGGCTATGCGGAAGCCGATCCGACATTCGATATCGAGGGCAATGACACGGCGCACAAACTGGCGATCCTGACCAGCCTTGCCTTCGGCACGCAGATTGCCGCCGACGATATCTATCTCGAAGGGATCAGCAATATCTCGCTGGCCGATATCAAGGCCGCCGATGAACTCGGTTACCGCATCAAGCTGCTTGGCGTCGCATTGAAGACCGACAGCGGCATCGAACAGCGCGTGCATCCGACCATGGTGCCGGTCGAATCGGTGATTGCGCAGGTGCATGGCGTAACCAATGCGGTGGCCATTGAAACCGATCTTCTCGGCGAATTGCTGTTGTCGGGTCCGGGGGCGGGCGGTGCGGCAACCGCATCGGCGGTTATCGGTGATCTCGCCGATATCGCCAAGAGCCGTCCGGGCTTTCAGCATGGCCCCGTCTTCGGCACGCCGGCAAAGGCGCTGGCTCCGTACAAACGCGCCAAAATGCGTTCGCACGAGGGCGGATACTTCATCCGCCTAACCGTGCATGACCGCGCGGGCGTCTTTGCGGCGATTGCCAAGCGCATGGCCGACAATGAGATTTCGCTGGAATCCATCGTCCAGCGCCAGAGTGCCGTGAATCACCCGGATGCCACCAAGACGGTCATCCTCGTTACCCACGAAACCACCGAGGCGGCAGTCAAGAAAGCGCTTGAGGGCATCGTCAAGGATGGTCATTCCACGGATAAGCCGCAGATGATCCGCATCGAACGCGCCGGCTGATACGCCCGGTCCTCTTGAAAAGCCAGCGCCACCCCGGAGATACCGGGGTGGCGTTTTGCTTTCCCGAATAAAATTTTAAAAAACAATTGTTTGTTGCTGTTGACCTCAACCATGGTTGAGGAATTACGGTCGCCGGATCTCATGATTTCCAGGGATCCAGGACATGAAAATTCTCTCCGCGCGCATCACCGTGCAGGATTTGGCCGCCGCTGCGGCCTTCTATCGCGACGTATTGCAGTTTCCCGTCGACGAGCATGCCGGACATGCGGCGGTAACCATCGGTTACAGCCGTCTCATCATGGAAAAGGGCGAGGCTTTCAGCGGTGTGCATCACCTGGCATTTGGCATTGCGCCGACGAAATTCGGCCGGATCAGGGACTGGCTGAGCAAGCGCGCCACGCTGATTTCCGTCGGCGATTCAGATGTGGTCGGCGGGCCGGATGGCTGGCACTCGCGCTCGCTCTATTTCATCGGCCCGGAAGGCATCATCCTGGAGTACATTGCCCATGATGAGTATAGCGGGCTGCCATTTGTCGGGTTGCAGCCCTTTTCCATTGCCGAGGTTGGCTTTGCCGTCGACAACGTCAAGGCAACCATCGATGCGCTGGCGGCGGATTTCGGCCTGCCGGCTTTCCCGCCGCAGACGAAGGCCTTTGCCCCGGCGGGCGATACGGATGGCCTGCTGATCCTTGTCGACAGGAACCGCCTGTGGTTTCCCACGCTTGACAGGCATGCGGCGCGGGCGCCGCTAATGATCGGGATCGATGCGCCCGTGCGCGCCCGCACCAGTTCGCTCTCCGAATGGACGACGCTGGTATCCCTGTAGTTTTCCCTGCCGCATATGACCGTTTGTAAAAGGCTTGTATTGCTTCGTGAACGGTAGCTACCCCGTTTAATCGATTAGCTTTTTCGGTGAAGGCACTTTCCTGCCGGCGGGGTCTTGCCGCTGCTCTGCGACTTTGACAAAAGGTTTGCACAGCAATGCTAGGAAGTGCCCTGTTGATCCGCAAAAGGGTAACTCCCACACGAACGCAGGATAGATTATGCCGAAAACTTCTGACCAGACTTCGATGGGCCTCGACCGTATTTTGACCCTTGAGCTTGTCCGCGTGACCGAGCGTGCCGCCGTTGCCGCCGCACGTCTGCGCGGGCGCGGCGATGAAATGGCCGCCGATCAGGCCGCCGTGGATGCCATGCGCCAGGAACTCAATCGTCTTCCCATCAGCGGTACCGTTGTCATCGGCGAGGGCGAGCGTGACGAAGCGCCGATGCTCTACATCGGTGAGGAAGTCGGCACGCGCACAGGCCCCGAGGTCGACATTGCGCTTGATCCGCTTGAAGGCACCACCATCTGCGCCAAGAACCTGCCCAACTCGCTCGCCGTCATCGCCATTGCCGAAAAGGGCAACCTGCTTTACGCGCCCGACGTCTACATGGAAAAGATTGCCGTCGGACCGGGCTATCCCGCCGGTATCATCCAGCTCGACGCGCCTGCGGCAGAAAATATTGCTGCTGTGGCCAAAGCCAAGGGCGTTCCGGTCAATGAAATCACCGCCTGCATCATGGACCGCCCGCGCCATGCGCGCCTGATCGAGGAAGTGCGTGCAACCGGCGCTTCCATCCGTCTCATCGGTGATGGCGACGTCGCCGGGGTGATCCACACGACCGATCCCGACGAAACCGGCATCGATATCTACATCGGCATCGGCGGTGCCCCGGAAGGCGTTCTTGCCGCAGCGGCTCTGCGCTGCATCGGCGGCCAGATGCAGGGCCGCTTGCAGCTCAACAGCGATGACAAGATTGCCCGCGCCGCCAAGATGGGCATCAGCGATCCGAAGAAGATCTACACCATGGAAGAAATGGCCAAGGGCGATGTGCTGTTCGCGGCCACGGGTGTTACCGATGGCAACATGCTCTCCGGCGTCAAGTTCGCGCGCGACTACATCCAGACCCACACGATCGTCATGCGCTCGCATTCGCAGACCGTGCGCGAGATCAAGGCGAAGCATCAGGATATGACGAAGTTCCAGTAAGTCGCCTGAACCAAATCACTTTTTGCCCTGCGGGTCAGCTGATCCGCAGGGCATTTTATTAACTGCGTTCATGCCTCAATAGGAAATGCCCTATTGAGGCCATGCTTTTTGAGGTATTTTCACAGCGGGAGTTCAGATCGGTGGAACAGCCATGAATATCCGAACGAAAATAACCGGTTGCCTTGTATCAACGCTCGTTCTTCTGGGCCCGCTGACCAGTGCCTTTGCGCAGGACCCTTACCTTGATCTCATTCAAGGTTATCGTTCCAATTCGATTGCCGACCGGTTTCCGCAGATGGTCGGACCCTTTACGCTGGTCAAACACAGCGTCAATCCGCAGGATTTCACCGTGACGGCCGAGTATGAAGCCGTTGACGCCAGGGCGACGGTCACGATGGCGGGCGTGCGGGCCAGCAACAAGGATGCCGCTTACCCGATCAAGGACGGTGCCGACGATCCCGTCGTGCGCGATCTCTTTGAAAAGGCCACCCAGTACCATTCGACCCAGCCCGGTGAAATCGCGGTGCAGACAACGCTGCCCTATAGCGCCGGCCGGGCCATGCCGTGCGTGACCGCCGATGCGGCACAGGAGAAGCACGCCTTCCTGGTTTGCGTGGTCGGCATGCACAGCCGCTATCTGCTGATCCAGCCCGCCGCCAACTATGCCAAGGGCAGCAAGGACGCGGCCGAGCGCAGCCTTGCCGATTTTGCGACCTCGATTGCCACGACGATGAATGATCTGGGCACGCCGCCGGTCAATGGTCAGGCTGCGCCCGCGGCGGCCCCACAGTAATTGCGGGTTTGTGCACCGGATAGATCGTTCGGAGCATTGCATTCGGCGCTGCCGGATGATTGAACCCTTGCATGGCACCAGAACGGCTTTTCCTCGGCGTTGAACATTCTGCAACCGGTCTGAAATGGATTGACCGGCTGGGGCCGCGTGAAGCCAATATTGCGCTCGCCATGGCGCAGAACCATGGTTTTCCCGATCTCGTCACCCGCGTTCTCGCCGGGCGCGGCGTCGGCGTTGACGATGCGCCCGCTTTCATGGACCCGACCATCAAGGGCCTGATGCCCGATCCCGCATCGCTGACCGATATGGAAAAGGCAGCCGCTCGTATCGCACAGGCCATCGGCAAGCACGAAAAGGTGGCGATTTTCGGCGATTACGATGTGGATGGCGCCTGTTCGTCGGCCATTCTCTCGCGCTTTCTCAGCCATTACGGCGTTGCCAACCATATCTATATCCCCGACCGGATTTTCGAGGGCTATGGGCCCAATCCGCAGGCCATGCGCGAACTGGCGCAGAACGGCGCCTCGCTGATCGTGACGGTGGATTGCGGCACCAACAGTGCGGCGGCCATCGAGGCTGCGCGCGAAGCGGGTGCCGATGTGGTGGTGCTCGACCATCATCAGGTCGGCGGCGAGCTGCCTGCCGCAGCCACGGCGGTGGTCAATCCCAACCGCGAGGACGATCTGTCCGGGCAGGGCCATCTCTGCGCAGCCGGTGTGGTGTTCCTCACCCTGGTGCAGGTTCTGCGCACCTTGCGCGCGCAGCGCATTGCGACGGGAACGCTGGCGCCTGATCTGTTGTCGATGCTCGATCTGGTGGCGCTTGCCACCGTGTGCGATGTGGTGCCGCTGAAGGAACTCAACCGTGCCTTCGTGGTCAAGGGCCTGCTCGTCGCGCGGGCGCAGCAGAATGCCGGGCTGGCCGCCCTGGCGCGGGTTTCGCGCATTGGCGAACCGCTCAGCGCCTTTCATTTCGGCTATCTCATCGGTCCGCGCATCAATGCGGGCGGGCGCATCGGCGATGCCGGGCTCGGTGCGCGGCTGCTGACGCTGGATGATCCGAACGAGGCGGCGCGGATTGCCGCCGAACTCGACCGGCTCAACACCGAGCGGCAGGCGATGGAAACCATCATGCTGGAGCAGGCGGAAGCCGAAGCCATGCTGGAAATGTCGAGCGGCGGCGGACCTGCCGTTCTGGTGACCGCCAGCGACGACTGGCATCCGGGCATTGTCGGCCTGATCGCGGCCCGGCTGAAGGAGCGGGCGCGGCGCCCGGTCTTTGCCATCGCCTTCAACGTCAATGGAACCGGCAGCGGTTCCGGCCGTTCGATCAGCGGGTTTGATCTGGGAAAACTGGTGCGCAGCGCCGTCGATGCCGGGCTGCTGGTCAAAGGCGGCGGCCATGCCATGGCGGCCGGCATCACGGTGGAGCGCGGCAAGATGGGCGCGCTGCGGGCCTTCTTCGAGGAGCAGGCGGCCGAAATGGTTGGCCAGCTGCGCGCGAACCAGTCATTGGCCATTGACGGAGCGCTCAGCGCATCCGGCGCGACGGTGCCGCTCTACGAGACCATGGAACGGGCGGGGCCGTTTGGTTCCGGCCATCCGCAACCGGTGCTGGCATTGCCGCACCACCGGCTCGTCGATGCGCGCACTGTCGGCACGAACCATGTCAAGGCGACGCTGGCGGGTGCCGACGGCAAGCGCATCAACGCCATTGCCTTTCGTGCAACGGGCGGGCCGCTGGGTGATTTCCTCTTCGCCAATCTCGGCCAATCCATGCATGTGGCGGGCAATCTGGCCTTGAACCACTGGAACGGCTCGACAACCACGCAGTTCCGCATCATGGATGCGGCGCGGGCCTGACCCCTCGCTGTTGAGGCTCCACAGCCCGGTGTCAGCAGGGATTGCGGCATTTTCTGATTCAGTTTGCATTGAATGGCTGTATGTTCTATTTTTGTTCTCATTCTGCAACGAGAACAGACCCCGTGGCCCATGCGTAAACCAACCCATCTGGAAAAGCTCTATCTGGATTTTGACAGCTTTTTTGCCAGTGCCGAGCAGCAGCTCAATCCGGCGCTGCGCAACCGGCCCGTCGCGGTGGTACCGCTGGATTCGCCGCATACAAGCGTCATTGCCGCCAGCCGCGAAGCAAAACCCTTCGGCATAAAGACAGGCACCTCGGTGCGCGATGCGCGCGAACTCTGCCCGGATATTGTGTTTCTGGAAGCGCGGCCCGATGTCTATGTGAAGCTGCACAACCGGATTCTGTCGACCATCGAGACCTGCGTGCCAATTGCCGCCGTGCGCTCGATTGACGAGGTGGCGTGCACGCTGCTGGCCTCCGAAGCCAGGGACCCGCACGGCTTGGCGGCGCGCATCAAGCGGGCGCTGCACGAGGAAATGGGCGCGGTGCTGACCTGTTCGATCGGCGTTTCCGTCAACGAGCTGCTTGCCAAGATCGCCGCTGAGATGGACAAGCCCGATGGCTGCGTGGTGCTCGGCCATGACGACCTGCCGGGACGGCTGTTCGACCTTCGCCTGAAGGATTTGCCGGGTATCTCCAAGGGAATGGAACAGCGCCTCGGGCAGTCCGGCGTGAACGATGTGCGTGGTCTCTGGGCGCTGGCGCCCAAACATGCCCGTGCGATCTGGAACAGTGTGGAAGGCGAGCGTTTCGTCGCGGCACTGCATGGCTATGCCGTGGAAAAGCCGGAGACCGTCAAGCGCATGTTCGGTCACGGCCGCAATCTGCCGCCGGATTGGCGCGCGCCCGACAAGGTGCTGCAATGCGCGCGGCTGCTGTGCCTCAGTGCGGCGCGGCGTTTGCGCCGATCGCATTACCGTGCCGGGGCGCTCAGCTATACCGTGGGCACGCGCTGGGATAGCCGTGTGACAGTGGAAGGCCAGTTCCGCCCGGCGCGGGATGATCATAGTTTTCTCAATTGCCTCAATGGGTTGCATGAGAACCTGGTCAAGGCGGGTGAAATGAAGAAGGTCAATTCGGTCACCGTCGTGCTGCACGATCTTTCCGGCGAGACGGAGGCAAGCCTTGATCTGTTCGATACGCGAGGGATGACCGAGCAGCGAGGCCAATGGGAACGTGTTTCGGACCTGCTCGACAAGGTGCGGGTGCGCCATGGCTCCAAGGCCCTCAATCTCGGGCTGACGACCGGTCCCGGCAATTACATCGGCTCCAAGATCGCTTTCGGGCGGATTCCGGAACCGGAAGATTTTTGAGGAGGCAATATTTGCATCGCCATTGTGCATGGTTTGTGGAAACCCGTTGCATAAAACCAGCGGCGTGTTTCCACGCCGCCGGCCATGCCATTACCGGTTGTCCAGCTCCGAGCGGACCAGTTGCAGGCCGCGCCGGGTCACCCGGTAGGGGCCGCCGCCTGATGAGGCGATGGCCTTTTTCTGTTTGAGCTTGCGGAAGAGCCTGATGTCGCAGGCGGTGTAGCGGGAACCATCGCGGGTCAGGCAGATGATATCCGTGATGGCCTTGCGCTCATCTTTTTCAAGCAAGATTTTGCCGCCCTGGGCGAGCAGGTGAAGTATGCGCTGTTCGTCGCGCGAAATATCCATTGATCCAAGTCCTGGGAAAACGGGCAAAAGCCCATGAGAACACGTCCGCTGCCAAAGAACTTTGGCGCGGGGCTCCTGTTTTCACGCCCCAACCTTCAAAGAAGCTGGGGCTTTAGAGGGACTCAGACTGGTTAGACATAAACACTCCATCGGTGTGGATGAGCCGTATAAAAGAAGAAAACGGCGATGTCAAAGTGCGGCGCGCCGCACCGCTACAGATACCGCCGCCTGTACTCTGCCGGCGTTACGCCGACATGGCGCATGAAGGCGCGGCGCAGCGTGTCGGCATCGGCAAAGCCGCATTCGGCTGCGACCTGCTTCGGCAGCTGGTGGCTGTCTTCGAGGCGCTTGCGCGCGGCATCGATGCGCGCCGTTTCCACCCATGCTGCCGGTGTCATGCCCACTTCCTGCTGGAAAATGCGGGCAAAATGGCGCGGACTGAGCCCGGCCCGCTGCGCAAGGCTCGCGACGGAATGGTCTTCCGCAGGGCGGGCGATAACCCAGCGCTGCACCTCCTGCAGGGCGGAACGTCCGCCCGGTTCCGCTTCGCCGCGGCGGCTGAACTGCATCTGTCCGCCGGGACGCTTGAAGAACATCACCAGCTGCGCGGCGACTTTCAGGGCGATATCCCGGCCAAGATCCTCTTCGACCAGGGCGAGCGCCATGTCGAGACCGGCGGTGACGCCCGCAGCCGTGCGCACAGGTCCATCGCGCACATGCAGCGCATCGGCATCCACCCGCAGCGCGGGATAGGCCGCCGCGAGCGCATCCGCCATGGCCCAGTGCGTCGTCACCCGCCTGTCATCGAGAAGTCCGGCGGCTGCAAGCAGGAAAGCGCCGCTGCAGACCGAACCAAAGCGCCGCGCCTGAAGACAGGCGTCCCGCAGCCATTGCCGCTGCGCCCCAGTCAGGCGGATATCCGCCGCATGCGGGCAGCCGGCAACCAGAACGGTGTCGCTGATATCAGGCCGGGCATCGGTCATTAAGCGGTCCGGCAGCAGCCGCACCCCGGAAGAGCTGCTGACCGGACCGGCCTCGGCGCCCGCCACCAGCAATTGATATTCCGTATGGCCCGCCTGCACATTGGCTTCGGCAAACACGTCCATGGGGCCGGAGACGTCGAGAAGCTGGACGCCGGGCATGGCCAATAGGGTGATGATCCGCATATCCCGCTCCGTGGCACTTGAGGTCGCATAATGGCAGAATTAGCCGTATTGCGTCAATTGCTGCCATGAGCTGCGCCCGGTAGGGTAAAACTCCCGAGACAAAGGAGAAAGCGATATGTCCATTTCCATCGGCGGCATCAGGATTCCCGACACGAAACTGGCGCGAGGTGTGACGGAGCTGGTGCGCGACACGGCTTCGGAACTGCTCTTCAACCATTCGAGCCGCGTCTATTATTTCGGCGCCATTGCCGGGCAGCAGAAAGGTCTGACATTCGATCCCGAGCTGCTCTATACCGGCGCCATGTTCCACGACATGGGCCTCACGCATCGGCATTCCAGCGCCGATGAGCGCTTCGAGGTCGATGGCGCCAATGCGGCGCGGGATTTTCTGCGCAGCCACGGCATTGCGCAGGCGGATATCGACACGGTGTGGACGGCAATTGCCCTGCACACGACGCCGGGTATTCCGCAGCATATGCATCCGGTGGTGGCGCTGGTGACCGCGGGCGTGGAAATGGATGTGCTGGGCCTGACCTACAGGCACTATAGCGATGCGGAGCGCGAGGCCGTGGTGAAAGCTTTCCCGCGCAGCGCGCATTTCAAGGAGGATATCATTCAGGCCTTCTATGACGGCATCAAGCACAAGCCGCAGACGACATTCGGCAACGTCAAGGCCGATGTGCTGGCGGACAAGGATCCGCATTTCCATCGCGGCAATTTCTGCGAGGTGATCCGCTGCTCGCACTGGAAGGCCTGAACGGTTGCCTCAGTCTTTTGTCAGCTGCAGCGGATGACCGTCGCGTTTGCTGATGATCGTGTCGACAAGGCCCCAGTCGAGGCCTTCTTGCGCGGTCATGAAATGGTCGCGGTCGAGGGTTTTCTCGACCTCTTCCACGGTGCGGCCGCAGTGCTCGGCATAGAGCCGGGTCATGCGCTGCTTGACCACCGCCATTTCCTGCGCCTGAATGAAAATATCCGAAGCTTGGCCCTGAAAACCGCCGAGCGGCTGGTGCACATGCAGGCTCGAATTGGGCAGGGCGGCGCGGTGGCCGGGTTCGCCTGCCATCAGCAGGAACGATCCCATGGAGCGCGCCGTGCCCATGCACAGCGTGGCGACCGGGCAGGTGATGAACTGCATCGTGTCATAGATGGCAAGGCCCGAGGTGATGACGCCGCCGGGCGAGTTGATGTACATCGAGATCGGCTTTTTCGGGTTTTCGGATTCGAGAAACAGCAGTTGCGCGCAGATCAGCGCTGCCATGCCGTCCTCCACCTGGCCGTTCAGGAAGACAATGCGCTCCCTGAGCAGGCGCGAATAAATATCGAACGACCGTTCGCCGCGACTGGATTGTTCCACGACTATAGGGACGAGCTGCATCATGTCGCGCATGGCGAACACTCCTTCATCAGTTGTATTTCTGTGTGTTTAAGCGGCGAGGCGCATGGTCGTCGGCGGCGCATTGCCATTGGCGGCGGTGCGGCCCTGGGGCATCACCGCGACAACAGGCTCATGCACGATGCTGAAAATCGTACCGCCGGAGCCATTGGGATCGAGCCGGAAGGTAACGATGCTGTCCGGCACGGTATCGTTGTCTTCGCGCATGGAATAGCGGACAAAGCGCTCCGCATCGGCTTCGATCACCTCAAGCGAAATGCGCGGTGGCTCCTGCGGCGCCTGCGGGTCGGGTAGCAGCCAGCGGGCCACGAATTCCGGCACGGTCAGCGCGCGCCAGACTTTTGATGGAGCGGCATCCAGATCATATTCATAACGCAGTGCCGGGCCGGTCTCTGCCGTTTCGCTGGTCATTGATCCATTTCCTTCAAAAGCTGTTTCAATTCATCGACGCGCTGCGGCCAGAAGGCGCGGTAGCGGTGGAGCCATTGATGCAGTTGCGCAAGGCCATCGGGGTTGACCCGGTAATGAACGTGGCGGCCCGATTTCTGCTCGGCAACAAGGCCGGCGGAGCGCAGGACGGCCAGATGCTGCGACATCGCAGGCTGCGACAGGGAAAAACCCTCGCGCAGCTCGGTCGCATTCTTCTCGCCATCGGCCAGCCGTTCAAACACGGCGCGGCGGGTGGGGTCGGCAAGGGCCTTGAATATATCGACTTCGGACATGCCAATACATAAGCACAGACTTATGTGAGTCGCAAGTGTGATTTTACGAGAACTCTGCAAAGCAAAAACCCGGCCGTGGGACGGCCGGGTTTCATTGTATGGGCAGAGCGGATGAACGCTTCAGCTTGCCGGATGCTTCAAGCCTGCGACTGCTGGGCGAAGGCGAAGATGAAGGCGGCGAGGGCGGCGAAATTCGCCACTGTCCGCACATGGTTCCACGGCAGCCAGCCATTCAGATAGGTTGTCCATGCACTCGCGCCTTCGGCGCTTGTCGGGCTGATTGCAGCCAGTGTGTCATTGAGCGGCACGTTGAACACCATGGTGACGATGATGGTGCCGACGAGGAAAAGCACGCTGCCCGCAAGCAGGGCCAGCGATCCGGATTCACCCCAGCGCATGACGCTGACCACGCCGAGGACGACACAGATCGCCGCCGTGCCGAAAAAGGCCAGGGAGAATGAGAAATTGAGGATCGTCACGTTGATCGAGTTCATCGCGGCGATACCCTGTTCGGCTGGCAGTTTTGCCAGCGCCGCCATGACGAAGCTTGAAAAGGCGAAGAACAACCCTGCCATCAGGCCGCTTCCCAGGGCGGCCAAAAGGGTGAGAATAGGTAGCCACATGTTACTGTCCCTCCGAAATACCGGACCAGATGCCGGTTGCTGCTGTTTCCTGAACGTAGTGCGAGAAGTCACGCGGGGCGCGGCCCAGCGCCCGTTGCACGCCATCGGCGAGATATTCGTTGCGCCCGTCAAGCACCTGGGTGAAGAGCTCATTGAGCAGGCCGACGATCTCGGGCGGAAGCTGTTCCTGGGCCAACCCCTGCGCGAACTGTTCCGGCGTGATCGTCACATAGCGAATATCGCGTTTGACGGCGCTGGCGATTTCTGCCGTGGCATCGGCAAAAGTCAAGAGACGCGGCCCGGTGACCTCATAGAGCTCACCGATATGGCGATCGTCCGTCAGCGCTGCCGCCACCACGTCGGCGATATCGTTGGCATCGATGAACGGCTCGCCCACATCGCCGACCGGCAGGGCGAGTTCGCCGGCAAGGATGGAGGCCAGCATGACGTTTTCGCTGAAATTCTGGGCGAACCAGCTGGCGCGGACGATGGTCCAGTCGGCGCCGGACTGCTGAAATGCCGTTTCGGCACGCTGGGCCTCGTGCTCGCCGCGCCCCGACAGGAGCACGAGCCGCTTCACGCCATTGTCCACGGCAAGCCGCGCGAATGCCTCGACGGTCTGTGTGGCACCGGGAATGGCAATGTCCGGATAATAGGTGATGTAGGCGGCTTTGACGCCATCAAGCGCGGGAAGCCATGTGTTGCGGTCTTCCCAGTCAAAGGCCGGGTTGCCGCTGCGCGAACCGATGCGCACAGGCACATTCTGCGCGGTGAGCCGTTGCGCCACGCGGCGTCCGGTCTTGCCCGTACCGCCGACGATGAGAATGGGTTTTGCTGTCGATATGCTGTTGCTGCTGGTCATGATGATCTCCCTTGTGCAAATATGAGTAATCCTCACATTTGCAATATGTGATAAATCCTCATATTCTGCGAGTCAAGCGGAATTTGAGAACCCTGGAGATCCTGCCCATGAACGAGATTGCGTCTGTTGTGCCTGCCTCCGGCGACAGGGAAGCCACCATGCCGCGCAAGGAGCCGACGCAGCGGCGCAGCAAGGAGAGGGTGGAACGCATCCTGTCCTGTGCCTCGACGCTCATCGCCACGGGCGGCAGCGACGCCATGCGCATGAGCGACGTGGCGCAGATGGCGGAAATATCGATCGGGTCGCTCTACCAGTACTTTCCGGACAAGGGGTCGATCATCGGGACTCTGGCGGAAAGGTACAATGCACTGGGGCGCGAATGCATTGCGGACGCGCTGCAAAATGTCAGTGATATGAAGGACTTGCAGACATCTTTTGCCGAATTGATCGATACGTATCACGCGATGTTTCTGGCGGAACCCGTCATGCGCGACATCTGGTCGGGAACGCAGGCGGACAAGGCGCTGCGCGATATCGATCTGCATGACAGCCGGCTGAATGGCGCCGTGCTTGCCGCGGCGCGTTTGCGCATCAACCCGGCGGCGGACAGGGCGTGGCTGGAAAGCTCGAGTTTCCTGATCATGCATCTGGGGCAGGCCACCATGCACCTTGCGATTTCCGTCGAGCGCGGGGAAGGCGATGCGCTGGTCGAGACGTTCAAGCGGATGGTGTTGCGGGAAATGCTGGCGGGTTAGAAAAGGCATTCATGCGCTAAGCCTTTGTCTGATTGTCACCCCCCTCTGGGCTGCCGCCCATCTCCCCCACAGGGGGGGAGATCACATTGGCATCAACGCCTTTGCGCTATCTTCAATGTTGAAGATTAGCTGAAACAGCAATGACAGCTGATCTCCCCCCTTGTGGGGGAGATGGGCGGCAGCCCAGAGGGGGGTGAAAAATAATTGGGGTGAAACTTATCCACGTTCTCCCAACCCAAGTTATCCTTCTCCTCGTCCTTTCCGGCGGGAATGCTTCCGGAAACTTTCGAAAGTCGGGAAAGGATCGGCGCTTTGGCCATGCAGGGAGGAAAACCTGTGCGGCCGGGGAGGTTTGGCCCAATGGTGAAACATCGGGTGAAAACTTGAAAACGCCGGGGCGGGTGGTCCTTGGATCGCAAGCATCGCATATAGACTACCCCAAGACCCGCGTTCCAAGGACCGCCCGTCATTCTCCTCTTTCAACAGCCAGACGCATTTGCGGGCGTGGCAACGGGGAGAGAGTGCTACAGAACCACGCACTTTGTATCCCTTGGCCTATCGAACCGCTGCTGAGAGTTCCTCGACCGTGCACAGCATCGCATCACCCATATAGGCAAGGTTGGCCATCGACCGCTCTGCCGCTTCCGCGTGGCCGCCGCCGCAGGCATCGGTCAGGACAACCGGAACAAAGCCAAGATCGGCGCCGTGGCGAACCGTCGGGTCGATACCGATCTCTGTCGCTATCCCGCAGATGATGAAACTCTTCAGACCGCAGTCGCGCATGGCGATCGCCAAAGGCGTGCCTTCGAACGCCGAGAAGGTGATCTTGTCGAGAATGGCTTCATCCTCGCGAACATCAAGTTCCGGCGCAAGCGCAAAACCGGGGCTGTCGCGCAGGAACCACGGTTCGACATCGCTGGCGGATGTCTTGCGCTGCCAGGCCATCATCTGCTTGAATTGAAACACGCCGGCCATCTTTTTCGGCAGGGACATATGGCGCATGAAGAAGATGCGGATACCGGCGGAACGCGCGATCTCGAGGGTTTGCAGCACCTTGCCGAGAATGGCGCCGCCGTCCTGCATCTGCTGCAATATGCCGACCTGCATGTCATAAACGACCAGCGCCGTTGTCTCGGGCCTGACCATTTCGGCAAGAGTCTCAGGAATGGCGAGACCATTGATGTTCTGCATGAATATCCTCCGAATGTCTCCGGCGATCCTCTCCCGATCACCGCCAGCGAGAATCAACGGTAGCATTGCTGCGCCGGAAAAACAGGCCGAAGCGGCGCATTTGCGCAATCGCGCGGCCGCAAGATGGAGAAACACTTGCCTCAAGGGGCTGTTTCGACTAGCCAGTAGACAGATAAATTTAGCCAGGAATGACAGCCCAGCATGACTCTCGTTGATACCCGTACGCCCGAACCCAAGCGTTTCATTTCCGGTGCCACAGGCGACTGGGAAATTGTCGTCGGCATGGAAGTTCATGCGCAGGTCACATCCAATTCGAAGCTGTTCTCCGGTGCCTCGACAACGTTCGGTGCCGAACCCAACGAGAATGTGTCACTTATCGACGCCGCCATGCCCGGCATGCTGCCCGTCATCAATGAATGGTGCGTGCGCCAGGCGATTCGGACCGGTCTTGGCCTGAAGGCGCAGATCAACCTGAAATCGGTCTTCGACCGGAAGAACTATTTTTATCCGGATTTGCCGCAGGGTTACCAGATCTCGCAGTTCAAGCAGCCCATCGTCGGCGAAGGCACGATGCTCATTTCCGTCGGACCCGACAACAAGGGCCAGTTCGAAGATATCGAAATCGGCATCGAGCGTCTGCATCTGGAGCAGGACGCCGGCAAGTCCCTGCACGACCAGAACCCCACCATGTCCTATGTGGACCTGAACCGGTCCGGCGTGGCGCTGATGGAAATCGTCTCCAAGCCGGACATGCGCTCGGCCGACGAAGCCAAGGCGTACCTGACCAAGATGCGCACCATCGTGCGCTATCTCGGCACCTGCGACGGCAATATGGATGAAGGCTCCATGCGCGCCGACGTCAACGTGTCCGTGCGCCGTCCCGGCGGTGCGTTCGGCACCCGGTGCGAAATCAAGAACGTCAACTCGATCCGCTTTGTTGGCCAGGCGATCGACTACGAAGCCCGCCGCCAGATCGCCATTCTCGAAGATGGCGGATCGATCGATCAGGAAACGCGCCTGTTCGATCCGGTGAAGGGCGAGACGCGCTCGATGCGCACCAAGGAAGAGGCGCACGACTACCGCTATTTCCCCGATCCTGACCTTCTGCCCCTCGAATTCGAGCAGGCCTATGTGGACGAACTGCGCGCCGATCTGCCGGAACTGCCCGACGACAAGAAGGCGCGGCTTGTCTCGGCGCTGGGTCTGTCGGTCTATGACGCATCCATTCTGGTGACGGAAAAGGCAATTGCCGATTATTTCGAAGCCGTGGCTGAAGGGCGCGACGGCAAGCTTGCCGCCAACTGGGTGATCAACGATCTGCTCGGTGCGCTGAACAAGGCGGGCAAGGGCATCGAGGAATCCCCCGTATCGCCGGTCCAGCTTGGCGGGATTATCGATCTGATCCGGGAAGGCACGATTTCCGGCAAGATCGCCAAGGACCTGTTCGAGCTTGTCTGGAATGAGGGCGGCGATCCGCGGGCGCTGGTTGAAGAGCGCGGCATGAAGCAGGTAACCGACACCGGCGCCATCGAGAAAGCTGTCGATGATGTCATTGCCGCGAATCCTGATAAGGTCGAGCAGGCGAAGGCAAAGCCCACCATGGCCGGCTGGTTTGTCGGGCAGGTGATGAAGTCCACTGGTGGCAAGGCAAATCCGCAGGCTGTCAGCGATCTGGTCAAGGCAAAACTCGGGATTGTCGATTAAAGCATGTGGATTCGAAGCGCGACGAAGGACGATCTGGCAACTGTCCGTGAATTGCTCGTAGCGACCTGGCACGCCACCTATGACGATGTTTATGGCGTCGAGAAGGTCAATGCGGTCACCAATCGCTACCACTCGCTGGACGCCTTGAAAAAGCAGCTGGCCAAGCCCTATTCCGAGTTCATTCTCGCCGATGACGGCGCCGATCTCTATGGCATGGCCTATGCCTCGCAGAAGGACCACAAGCTGGCACTGCTCAACCAGCTCTACGTGCATCCGGAAAAGCAGAGCAACGGCGTAGGGTCGCTGCTTTTGGCGGAAGTGGAAAGCGCGTTTCCCGGTGTCTTCATGCTGCAGCTCGAAGTGATCGAAGCGAACCACAAGGCCCGGCGCTTCTATGAAAGCCGGGGCTTTGACCTGACCGGTGCGCGAACCGACAATTGGGGAGAGGCCAATTCCGGTATTTCCGTTCTGGTCATGGAAAAATCCCTGTCCGGATATGAGCTTGCACCGTGACCTCAGCCGCTGAACCTGTTTTCCGCCGGGCTGAACGCGCTGATTTGCCGGCGCTGATTGCGCTTTTTGCCGCCGATGCCCTGGGCGGGCATGGCGATACGGTCCATCCGGATGCGTTTGCGCGCTATGAGCGGGCCTTCGAGCGGATCGAGGCGAGCGCCAACGATATCCTTCTGGTGGGCGTCCTCGGCGGTGAGGTGGTTGCCACGGCGCAGGTCACCTTCACAACCTCGCTTCCCAGCCGCGGCCGGACCAACATGACGATTGAAGCCGTGCAGACGCGCGACGACATGCGCGGCCAGGGCATCGGCGCCAAGCTGATCCATCATTGCATTGCGCTCGGCAGGGAACGCGGCGCGGGGCTGATCCAGCTTATGTCGAACGCCAAGCGCGCGGATGCGCACCGTTTCTACGAAAGGCTGGGGTTCAAGAAGAGCCATGCCGGTTTCAAAATGGTTCTGGAAGCCCTGCCAGCGGCAACTTGACCCTTGCTATCGCCCGGCGATACGGCCATAACCCGAAGAGTTGAACGACAGAGTTCGAAGCAGGATTGCAATGAAGACCTTCCTTTTACAGTTTTTCACCTGGTGGAACAGTCAGACGATCGGTACACGCGTCTTTACCTGGCGCAAGGGTACGAAAGTCGGTGAGGACGAGTTCGGCAATGTCTATTATGAAGGCACGCAGGACTCCGAAGGCCGTACGCGCCGCTGGGTGATCTACAAGGGCTATGCGGAAGCGTCGGCCATTCCTGCTGGCTGGCACGGCTGGATTCATCATCGCGCCGAAACACCGCCATCGCGTGAAAACTACAAGGCGCATGCTTGGGAAAAGACCCACCAGCCGAACCTCACCGGTTCTGCCGCCGCCTACCGTCCGAAGGGTTCCATTGCCCATGGCGACAATCGTCCTGTTGTGACGGGCGATTATGATGCGTGGACACCGGGATCCTGAGCGGATTTTCTTCTGCCACAATTGGCGATTATCGACGGGCTGGTATGAAACCGTCCCGTCAGCCTGAACACAGCCGGAATTGAAATGATCCGTCCCAGCATGTCCTTTCTGTTCCACAGCAAAGCCCGTCTTCTCGCAGCCGGTCTGATGGCCGCCGGCCTTTGCGCACCAGCACATGCCGCCGACGACAAGATTTCCAATCCGATCGCTGTTTTTTCCGGGCTCGACAAGATCACCGGACGAATCACCTCGTTTGACGTCTATATCGACGAGACGGTTCAGTTCGGCGCGCTGCAGCTGACGCCGCGCGTATGCTATACGCGTCCGGATACGGAAACGCCGAAAACCGATACATTTGTCGAAGTGGACGAGATTACCCTCGACCGTAAGATCCGCAAGATTTTCTCCGGCTGGATGTTTGCCGACAGCCCCGGTCTCAACGCCGTCGAGCATCCCGTGTATGACGTCTGGCTCAAAGGCTGCAAACAGTCCTCGGATGTTCCCGCGCCAGCCAAAAGCTGATCGATCCCGGCACCAGGGCACCGGGATCTGGCTATCCCGCCCGATTACATCGGCTTGGCGTGGTTGATGATCCAGGGTGTGCCAAACCGGTCTACGAGCATGGCAAAGCGTGTGGCCCAGGAAGTCTCGCCTATTGGCATGGTAACGTTGCCGCCATCGCTCAACGCGGCAAAAATCCTGTCGGCCTCGGCAGCGCTATCGACATGCAGGGAAACGTGCATGCCCTGCGGCTTTTCGAAATAGGACGGCGGTGCGTCGGCCCCCATCAGTTCGTTTTCGCCGACGGTCATGTGGGCATGGATGATCAGATGTTCCGATCCGACCATTTGAACGCCTTCGGGCATGTCAGCGAAACGGGCCATGTATTCGATCTTGCCGTTCAGGACCTTCTCGTAGAATTTGAATGCTTCTTCGCATTGTCCGTTGAAACTGAGATAAGCATTGATTTTCATAACAGTTCTCCTCGCATGGATTGGGCTCTTCCCGTCCAAGGACGTATGGAGAGATCGCAACCCGACACTGTTCATCAGAAAAATAACCGGCCGGTCTGCTCCCGTCGACAGCTAGGGCCAAGGGCACAATACTACAAATTCACGCAGGGACTATGACGTTTCAGAACTCTGCTGACTGTGCGAGGGCATTGTCGAGCATCTTCTGGTACTGCCGCCGCGGCACTTCAACGGCGCCGAAGCTTTCCAGATGGGTTGTGGTGAACTGGGTGTCGAGCAGGGTAAAACCCTTTTCGATCAAATGACCAACCAGATGAACAAGACAGACCTTTGAGGCATCGCGCTGGCGCGAGAACATGCTTTCGCCGAAGAAGGCCGATCCCAGCGAGATGCCGTAGAGGCCGCCGACAAGCCGGTCCTCCTGCCACGCCTCGACCGTATGGCAATGGCCAAGGGCAAACAGCTTGCCATAGGCTTCGCGGATGGGCTGATTGATCCAGGTGCGCGCACGCTCGCCGCTGCCGCTGGCGCAGCCGTCGATCACACCGGCAAAGTCCGTATCGAAACGGATGGCAAAGCGGCCCTGGCGGATGGTTTTGCGCAGGCTGTGCGAAACGTGAAAATTCTCGAAGGGAATGATGCCGCGCCGTTCCGGACGAACCCAGAAGATTTCCGGGTTGTCGGCCTCTTCGGCCATGGGAAAGACCCCGGTTGCATAAGCGCGCAGCAGCAACTCGGGGTCGATTTTGAAGCTCTCTGCCGGGTCCTTGCCCGTCATGCCTCTTCTTCGGCGGTCGCAGGATCGCCGGCCAGATATTTTTCGAGCCAATGGATATCGTAGTCGCCGTTGGCGATATCAGGATTGTTGATCAGGTCCTGAAACAGCGGCAGCGTCGTCTTGATGCCATCCACCACGAATTCATCCAGCGCCCGGCGCAGACGCATCAGGCATTCCACGCGGTTGCGGCCATGCACGATCAGCTTGCCGATGAGGCTGTCGTAATAGGGCGGAATCTTGTAGCCGGTGTAGACGCCGGAATCGACGCGGATGCCGAGCCCACCGGGTGTGTGGTAGTGGGTGATCTTGCCGGGCGAGGGCGCAAAGGTGCGGGGGTCTTCCGCATTGATGCGGCACTCGATGGCATGGCCAAGGAAGCGGATGTCGTCCTGGGTGACGGAGAGACCGCCGCCGGAAGCAACACGGATCTGCTCGTGCACGAGATCGATGCCGGTGATGGCTTCGGTGACCGGATGCTCCACCTGCAGACGGGTGTTCATCTCGATGAAATAGAACTCGCCGTTCTCGTAGAGGAATTCGATCGTACCGGCCCCGCGATAGCCCATATCGGCCATGGCGTTGGCGCAGATCATGCCGATGCGGTCGCGCGCATCCGCATTGAGCGCCGGGGAATTGGCTTCCTCCCAGACCTTCTGGTGGCGGCGCTGCAGCGAGCAGTCGCGTTCGCCCAGATGCACGGCCTTGCCCATGCCGTCGCCCATCACCTGAACTTCGATGTGGCGCGGCTTCTGCAGGTATTTTTCGATGTAGACCGCGTCGTCGCCGAAGGCTGCACCGGCTTCCGAGCGGGCCGTCGACAGGGCAACGGAAAGCTCGTCTTCGCTCAGCGCCACCTTCATGCCGCGTCCGCCGCCACCGGCCGAAGCCTTGATGATGACGGGATAGCCGATCTCGGCAGCGATGCGCGCGGCTTCCTTGTCATCGGTCACGCCGCCATCGGAACCCGGAACGACCGGAATGCCGAGGCGTTTGGCCGTGCGCTTGGCTTCGATCTTGTCGCCCATGATGCGGATATGCGCCGCGGTGGGGCCGATGAAGGTGATGCCGTGCGCTTCGAGGATTTCCGCGAATTTTGCGTTTTCGGACAGGAAGCCGTAGCCGGGGTGAATGGCATCGGCACCGGTGATTTCGCAGGCGGCAACGATCTGGTGAATATTCAGATAGCTTTCGCGCGAAGGGGGCGGTCCAATGCAGACGCTTTCATCCGCCAGGCGGACATGCATGGCGTCGGCGTCGGCGGTCGAATGGACCGCGACAGTCTGAATGCCGAGCTCCTTGCAGGCGCGCAGGACGCGCAGGGCAATTTCGCCGCGGTTGGCTATGAGAATTTTCTGAAACATCACGCTCTCGATTTATTCGATCACAACTAGCAATTCGCCGTACTCGACCGGCTGGCTGTCCTCGATGAGAATGGCCGTGACTGTGCCGGCGCGCGGCGATGGAATCTGGTTCATCGTCTTCATGGCCTCGATGATCATTAGCGTCTGGCCTTCCTTGACCTTCGAACCAACCTCGATGAAGGCGCGGGCGCCGGGTGCCGGCGAGAGGTAGGCGGTGCCGACCATCGGCGAGGGCACTGCATTCTTTGAGGTATCACCGGCCGGCTTGGCCGCCTCGGCGGGCGCAGCGCCTGCGGCGGGAGCGGCAATGGCGGCGGGCGCCTGCGCATAGACAGCCTGCGGTGCCGCGGCCTGCATCGTGATCTGCCGCGATACGCGGATACGCAGATCGCCCTGTTCGATCTCGATGTCGGTGAGATCCGTCTCGTTCAGAATTTCTGCGAGATCACGGATCATGACCTTGTCGATCCCGGTGTTTCTGCTAGCCATGCTTTTTCAAGCCCCTTATTTCTGTTCGGCAACCCTTGTTATTGCGGTGCCGCTGCTTTGACGAGTGCGCGCAAGCCCATCACATAGCCATCCACTCCGAAGCCACATATCACCCCTTTGGCCAAAGGGGAAACGTAGGAGTGATGGCGGAATGACTCGCGCGCGTGAATATTGGACAGATGAACTTCCACCAGCGTGACGGCAGCCGCGCGAATGGCATCATGCAATGCGATTGACGTATGTGTATAGGCGGCCGGATTGATCAGGACAGCGGCGTTTTTCTCGCCTGCCTCCTGAATCCACGAGACCAGATCACCCTCATGATTGGACTGGCGGAATTCGATCCCGGCGCCAAGTTTTTCAGCCTCGGCACGGCAGAGGGCCTCGATGTCGCTCAATGTGGAAGCACCATAGATCCCCGGCTCACGCTTTCCCAGCATGTTCAGGTTCGGGCCATTGAGGACAAAAATCAGCTGTTTCATACCATACCGGACAGATTGACGGGTTTCGGAACCCGATGACGGGTCCCATATAGAGCAATGAATAGCCAAATGGAACTAGCTGTGTTTCCCGGATGGCGAAGCAATCCACAAGGAAGGTAGCAGGTCCGATGTTTATCCACCGGACGAAACTGCCTGACAAAGCGGGTGTTCGCCAGCCGGAAATTCACGCGATTGCCTGTCCGCAAATGGTTTCTGCAGTCATTGGCATGAATGCAGCATTATTTGTTGCGAATATGGCTGATTTTTTCCGCCAGCGCATCGGCACCGAGGGCACCGGGAACCACCTCATTGCCGATGACGTAGGACGGCGTGCCATTGATGTTCAGGGCATTGGCGAGATCGTAATTCTGCTGGAAGGCCTGGGCGATGTCGGGCGACTTCATCTTCTCGCGGATCGCCTTCTCGTTTCCGCCAAGCTTGACGGCAATCTGCATGGCCGCGTCTTCCGTGGCGCGGCCGTCACGGCCGAGGAGATCGCGGTGGAATTCCAGGTATTTTTCCGGCATCAAAGCCTTGAATGCCTTGGCGACGATGTGGGCCTTGGTGGAATCAGGCCCGAGGATCGGGAATTCCTTCATCACGAAGCGCAGCTTCGGGTCGCTCTTGAGCAGGGCGTCCATGTCGGGCAGGGCGCGCTTGCAATAGCCGCAATTGTAATCGAAGAACTCGACGACGGTGACATCGCCCTTGGGATTGCCGAAGACCGCATCGAGCGGCGAGTTGAACAGCTTGTCGCGGTTCTGGCTGATGACCTGGCCCTGCGCCTGCTGCTGGGAGGCTTCCTGCTTGGCGCTGAGCGCCGCCTGCGCTTCGAGCAGCACTTCCGGATTCTTGATCAGGTAATCCTTGATGATGGCTTCCACTTCCGCGCGGTTGACGGTCGAGGACATGGCGGGCTGCGGCGTTGCAGCCGTGCTGGTCTGTGCCATGACAGCCTGTTGGCTGAAACCGAGTGCAGCCAGGACCGCGAGGCCTGCGGATGCACTTACCAGAGCGACTTTTTTCATAACGTCATGTCCTTGTTTGTATCAGTGTCGGCAAAAAGCAGGATGATCCTGCTCAATTGCGCTTGGAATTGATGATGTCCTGGGCGCGAACCCAGTCCGGTGATCCCTTGGCAAGGGCGCGCTGGGCCCTTATGGCGAAGATTTGCGCGTCCTGGATCTTGCCGGAATAGTATTTCTCCTCGGCCGCGGCGAGGTCCGAACGCGGCCCGTCGCCAAGCTGGCCATAGGCCTGCGCCAGATAGCCATACCCGTCGGGGAATTCGCGGTCCCGGTCGATCCCGGCCTGGATTTCCTTGATCGAAGCCTTCAGGTTGGCGGGCGTGCCGCTCAGCATCAGCGCGCGGCCATAGGCCATGCGGATGAGGCTCGATTTGCGTGGATCGAGCGTACCGGCCTTCTTGTAGGCGGCAGCCGCCTCCATGACCTTGTTCTGCTTCAGGAGGATTTCACCGCGCATTTCCTGAAAGTAGGGATTTTTTGGCTGCTCGCGGATGAGCGCATCGATTTTCGTAAGTGCTTCCTGCGACGAGCCGTTGAGGTAGGTGGCAATGGCGCTGCCATAGCGGGCGCCGATATTGTTCGGGTCCTTGCGGAAGTTCTGCAGCACGCTGGCGCCGCCGCCGGTATAGGCGGCGATCTTGCCGCGCATCAGGTCGTGACGCTGCTGCAGCGCGGGGCTGTCCGCCTTGTCGAAATAGGGACTGGCGCGGGCGAGCGTTTCCAGATTGGCGATGCGCTCGCGCGGCATGGGGTGGCTGATGCGGTAGGGATCGGTGCGCGTGCCGCTGAGCGACAGGGCGTTGGAGAAACGCTCGAATGTCGTCAACATGCCTTTTGCCGATTGTCCGGTGTTGGCGAGATAGGTGATTGCCGAGCGGTCCGCCGCCATTTCTTCCGTGCGCTGATAGCTGAGCAGGCTGCGCATGGCGATCTCCGTGCCGCCCATGGCCACGCCGGTCCCGGCCTGGGCCACGCCGCTTTGCTTCGTCGCGGCGCCCGCAACGGCGGCGCCAAGGCCAAGCAGCCCGGCAACGACCGCCATCGTCTTGGCGCGCGACATCTGCTCGCGCAGCTGGAACTGGTGCCCGCCGGCCAGATGCCCGGTTTCATGGGCGAGAACGCCGATGATCTCATTGGGTGTCTCGGCCTGCAGCAGGGCGCCGGTGTTGATGAAAATGCGCCGTCCGTCCACAAACGCATTGAAACTGCTGTTGTTGACGAGAACGATGCGGATGGCATGCTTGCCAAGGCCCGCCGTGTTGATGATCGGCGTGGCGTAGTCGGTCACCAGCGCTTCGATTTCGGCATCCCGGACAATGGGAAGGTTGGATTGCGCCGCAGCAATGCCCGTCTGGACCAGGCTGACAGCGCCCGCAACGAGGGCCGCGACCGTGCTGCGCGCCATGGCAGTGAACGATTGACGGGAAATGATCTGTCGAACTGTCATCATGGCTTATACGTATCGAAGTCGGACTTTGAAGGAAAGAGAAGCAAACCGTGTTCTCTTTTTTGTGAGATGGCGGATTATTCCGGCAAATCTGAGGCCTGGACCCTGTCCTGCTTAGGGAAGAGGCGGGGCCTGATAAAGAAGAACCGGCAAAGATGCCGGTTCTCCAGTTCAGTTATCCACGCGTTTCTGGCTCTCAGAAGAAACCCTTCTTCTGCCACCAGCCGCGCTTGGGAGCGGCTTCGCCGTCCTTCTTGTCCTTGGCCGTGGTCGAGGTGACCACCGGGGTGCTGTTGTCCGCCTTCGCCGGTTCGGCCTGCGCAGGCGCAGCGGGTTCCGGTTCGATTTCTGCCGGAGCGGCAGCCGGTGCTTCCGCTTCGACCTCTGGTGCCGGCTCGGCAACCGTTTCCCCGGCAACGGCCTTCTTCGCGGTCTTGCGCGGTGCGCGTTTCGGCTTGGCTGGAGCCTCGGCTTCGGCTTCCACGGGCGCAGCCTCTGCTGTGGCTTCTGCGACCGGCTCGGCTCCCGCCTTGGCGCGCGGCTTGCGGCGGGAAGGCTTTTTGGCCGGGGCTTCCTCGGCAACCGCCGGTTCCGCATCCGCAACGGCTTCAACCACCGTGCTTTCAACGACAACTGTCTCTTCAACCGCAGCCGCCGGCTTGCTGAAATCGGGCAGGGGAATAGTTACGAAGACCGGTTCGGCATCGGGCACGGATTTGGCTGCGATCTCCTGATCGTCGCCATCTTCCGGACGCCGGTTCTTGCGTCCGCCGCGACGGCCGCGCCGGCGCTTCTTGCGGCGTTCATTCTCTTCCTCGCGGGCTTTGGTTGCCGCGGCATCCTCGCCCTCGACAGCCGGAACATCCGCATCGTCGCCATCGGTGTCGCCGCGCACGGCCTGGCCAGGTTCACCGGCTGCCGCTTCCTGACGGTCACGGCCGCCGCGCCGCCGCCGCTTGCGCCGGCGTTTGCGCGACGATTCGTCGTGATCGCCCGAACGGGCGGTGTCACCCGGCTGGGCTTCGCTGTCGGCGTCTTCGTCGATCTCCTCGATCACCGGATCGCTCTCGTCAAAGTCGTCGGCAAGGCCAAGCGCCGGTGTTTCGCTGAGCGGAACGACCGGGCCAACGGCAATGGAGCCCTTGTCGATGGCAAAATGCTGCGCACCCACGCTGTCGTCGGCCTCGATGCTGATCGTCAGGCCGAAACGGGCCTCCAGATCGGCAAGGTTCTGACGCTTGTGGTTGAGCACATACAGCGCCGTTGCAACCGTGGTGCGAACGATGATGTTGTTCTGCGAATGGCGCAGCAGGTATTCTTCGATCGAGCGCATGACATGCAGCGCGATGGAGGAGGCGGAGCGCACATGGCCGGTGCCGCCGCAATGCGAGCAGATCTGCGTGGTGCTTTCCAGCACGCTGGCGCGGATGCGCTGGCGCGACATTTCAAGCAGGCCGAAGTGCGAAATGCGGCCGACCTGGATGCGGGCGCGATCGTCCTTCAGGCAATCCTTCAGGCGCTTTTCCACTGCACGGTTGTTGCGGTTTTCTTCCATGTCGATGAAATCGATGACGATCAGACCGGCAAGATCGCGCAACCGCAACTGGCGCGCGACTTCATCTGCCGCTTCAAGATTCGTCTGCAAGGCCGTGTCTTCAATCGAATGTTCGCGCGTTGACCGCCCGGAGTTGACGTCGATTGCAACCAGCGCTTCCGTCTGGTTGATGATGATGTAACCGCCGGATTTCAGCGTCACCTGCGGTTGCAGCATGCGGTCGAGCTGCGCTTCGATGCCGTTGCGCGCAAAGATCGGCGTCAGTTCGCGATAGGGCTGCACCACCTTGGCATGGCTCGGCATGAGCATGCGCATGAAGTCCTTGGCCTCGCGATAACCGTTTTCACCGGCCACGAGAATTTCCGTGATGTCCTTGTTGTAGAGATCGCGGATGGAGCGCTTGATCAGGCTGCCTTCCTCGTAGACGAGGGTCGGCGCGCTGGAGGCGAGGGTGAGGCTGCGGACATTTTCCCACAGGCGCATCAGATATTCGTAGTCGCGCTTCACTTCCGGCTTGGTGCGCATTGCACCGGCCGTGCGCAGGATCACACCCATGCCCTTGGGCACTTCGAGGTCCTTGACGATATCCTTCAGGCGCTTGCGGTCCTGAATGCTGGTGATCTTGCGCGAAATGCCGCCGCCGCGTGCGGTGTTCGGCATCAGAACCGAATAGCGGCCGGCGAGCGAGAGATATGTGGTCAGGGCTGCGCCCTTGTTGCCGCGTTCTTCCTTGACGACCTGAACCAGCAGGATCTGCCGGCGCTTGATCACGTCCTGGATGTTGTACTGGCGGCGCTGGAAGCGCTGATGCGTCGGAACTTCTTCCATGGCATCTTCGGCGCCGATGGAATCGACTTCGTCGAGCTCGTCGTGCTGCTCTTCCTTGTCGTCCTGCGAACGGCGTTTCGACCGCCGCGGCTGGTGGTCGCCGTCGTCAGCCTTTTCAGCGGCATCACTGGCAGCGTCAACCGCATCGTCGGCATCGACGACAACGGCTTCGGAAATAACATCGGCGTCGATGGCGGCAGCGAGCGTCTGTCCGCCATTGTTTTCGGAGGACGGATTTTCATCCGATGCAGCCTGCTCCGATGATTCATGGCTGTCGCCGGCATCATCGGCGGCGGCGTTTTCATCATCCGCCGATTCGAGCTTGACCGATTCGTCGCCCTGGCGCGTACCGCGGCGGCTGCGGCGGCGATTGCGTTGTCCGCGATCGTTGCGATCACGGGCGCGCTGTTCACCGGCTGCTTCCTCGTGGTCTTCGTCCTGGCTGGCTGCCTCGGCTTCCGCCTCGATCAGAGCCTGACGATCCGCCATTGGAATCTGGTAATAGTCAGGATGGATTTCGCTGAAGGCGAGAAAGCCATGGCGATTGCCGCCATATTCAACGAAAGCTGCCTGAAGCGATGGTTCTACACGTGTGACACGCGCGAGATAGATATTGCCTTTGATCTGTTTCTTGTGTTCCGACTCAAAGTCAAATTCTTCAATCCGGTTGCCGCGAACCACGACAACGCGCGTTTCCTCCTGGTGGGAGGCGTCGATTAGCATTTTGTCCGACATTATAATTCTTCTCCCCGGCTGAAACGCTCAAAACGCGGGACAACCGGGACGCCCAAAGGGGTGCCGGAGCCGCGTTTTCACATTTGCCGGATATATTAAGGTTCGCAGAAACAGACAGACACGGCATCACGCGGCGTTGCTTTTCAGCACCCGCGGCGTTCAAGCCGGTAATAGTCACGTCTGTATCAAACATTTCTGTTCCTGACGAAACGACCTCTACGAATGGCATGCTTTGAAGCATTGCCGACCCGTTACTGCGCCGTGCGTCTTTTCGGACGCACAGAGACGCAGTAACACCTAAGATTGCGCATAATCCTTATCCAAAAATCGAAAATGATTTCTGGGGTTATGCGGTAACACCCTCGAAAGGGCTGGCTCGACGCGCCTTGTCTGCGCCATCTGCCGTTCACACAAAGCGCAGCCGACATTCCCTGTCTGCTCACGCCAAATTCTTTTCCGGTTACCACAGCGATGCTTCGCTTCTGCCACTCCGTGTCTCTGCCTTCAGTGCCAGCCGGCCAATGGCCGTGACATAGCGAGCATGATTCCGGATGGCGGAAAGTAACCCACCTTTGCTTTTAGGAGGTGTGTCGCGTTATGACAAGGCCTTCTTCATAATCGTGTCATCGGTATGGCACAGAAGTGGCGGTCGCGATGGCGGGGGAATAGCGGGGATAGGCGGTTAATAAGACTAAATTAACCACGACGGGTTACTCATCGTTCACATATAATGTGGCTCCGTCTGATACGAAATAGCACCAGAGGGGATGATTGCCCGGCACATGCCGGCGTCCATCTGCAATGACATGAATGTGATCTGCCGGTTTTTGGTAACAGTCTTTCTGGCTTCGGTTGCTGTCATGCAGTCGAACCAGGGCGTCTTTGCGGCCAATGATCTGGCGGCGCTGACCTATCAGGCGGCGGGCGACGAGCTGCGAACCCGCGTTGTCATCAATTTCGACCATGAGCCTGAAGTGTCGACGCTGCTGCTGGGCGAGCCGCATCGCCTGGTGATCGATCTGCCGAAAACGGTCTTTGCCTTTGACAAGAAGTCGGTCGAGCCGCGCGGCCTGATCGACAATGTGCGCTACGGGATGATCAGCGATGCGCGTTCGCGGCTGATCTTCACGGTCAAGGGGCCATTCCGTGTCGAGCGCATCGATGTTCTCAAGAATGACAACAGCCCGGGCTATCGTCTCGTTGCCGATCTCGTCGCCTCGTCGGACCGGCAATTTGCCGAAGCGCTCAAAAACCAGAATGCCACCACGGCGTCGACGCAGGTTGGTGCCAAGGGCGACCGTCTTGCCAGTACGGCGGCAGAAGAAGTCGGCAAGGCGCCGAAGCCGTTCACCGTCGTCGTGGATGCCGGGCATGGCGGCATAGACAGCGGCGCCGAAAGCACCGGCGGCATCATGGAAAAGGACGTCACCCTGATGTTCGCACGCGAGCTGCGCGACCAGCTGCGCAAAATTCCGGGCCTGCGGATCGAGATGACCCGTGACAGCGATGAATTCCTGCGCCTGACGGAGCGCGTGCGCATTGCCCGGCAATACGAGGCTGATCTGTTCATCTCGGTGCACGCCGACACGATCAACCAGCGCAACATCCGCGGGGCAACGGTCTATACGGTTTCAGACAAGGCATCCGATGCCGCATCGCGGGCCATGGCCGACCGCGAAAACAAGGCCGATGCGGTTGCCGGTGTCGCCTTTGACAACGAGACGCCGGAGATTGCCGATATTCTCATGGATCTGACCCGGCGCGAGACGCATACATTTTCGCTCAGTTTCGCCAAGGGGGTGGTGCGGGCGCTCAAGGGCGACGTGAACATGATCAACAATCCGCATCGCTTTGCCGGATTCCAGGTGCTGCGCGCGCCTGACGTGCCGTCCGTGCTGGTTGAAATCGGCTATCTGTCGAATGATGAAGACGCAAAACTGATGCTTGACCCGGCATGGCGGACCCATGTGGCTGAGCGGCTTGCTGCAGCCGTGGGCGAATTTTCAGGAAAAAAGACAGCGGGCGCATCGAATTGACAGTTTCCGACAGCGTTCATGCAACGATTGACCATAACGCAGTTTGCCGGGCCTAATATACTTGTGCGTGCGTTGCCGAAACTCCACAATTGGTATTTAAATTGTGCGCAGAACCGGGTTGTCCTTGCCTTTGTCACATTTGTCGCTCAATTGCGTCACTGAAATTGCCGGGCGTTGTGTAATCCGGTTGAGTGCCGGGAAAACCACGTCCCGGCGTGCAATTTGCATTGACCAAGATCGTGCATCGACTATCGACATGCCAAATGGATGAAACGGGTTCCGGATACAAATGATACGCTTGATCGGATATTTTTTCGGAATCGGTACCGTCGTCGCGTTGCTGGCCGCAGGCGGCGCAGCGCTCTATGTGGTCAAGGTATCCAAAGACCTGCCTGACTATGAAGTTCTGGCCAAGTACGAGCCGCCTGTCATGACGCGCATTCACGCGTCCGATGGAGCGCTGATGGCCGAATTCGCCAGGCAGCGCCGGCTTTACCTGCCAATCCAGGCCATTCCCGACCGGGTGAAGGCGGCATTCGTGTCGGCGGAAGACAAGAATTTCTATCAGCATCCCGGCATCGACATCAGCGGCCTTGCCCGCGCGATCATCGTCAACGTGCAGAACTGGGGCTCGCGCCGCCCGGTCGGTGCCTCCACCATCACCCAGCAGGTGGCGAAGAATTTCCTTCTGTCGTCCGACCAGACGATGGGCCGCAAGGTGAAGGAGGCAATCCTGTCCTTCCGCATCGAGCAGGCCTATTCGAAGGACCGTATTCTCGAACTCTATCTCAACGAAATCTTTTTCGGTCTGAATTCCTACGGTATCGCCGGTGCGGCACTGACCTATTACAACAAGTCGGTCAACGAGCTTACCATCGCCGAGGCGGCCTATCTGGCTGCGCTGCCCAAGGGACCGTCCAACTATCATCCCTTCCGCCAGACGGAGCGGGCGCTCGAACGCCGCAACTGGGTGATCGACCGCATGGCCGAGAACGGCTACATCACAACGGACGAAGCCAAGACAGCCAAGACCGAACCGCTGGGCGTAACCCCGCGCCATACCGGCAACTACCTGTTCGCCTCTGAATATTTTACGGAAGAAGTCCGCCGCCAGATCATCGGCAAGTATGGTGAAAACGCGCTCTACGAGGGCGGCTTGTCCGTGCGGACGACGCTCGACCCGAAGATGCAGGTGCAGGCCCGCGCCGCCCTGCAGCACGGGCTGTTCAAATATGACGAGGCCAAGGGGTATCGCGGCCCGTACAAGACGATTTCCACCATCGGCGACTGGGGTATTCCCCTGGCCGAGATCAAGGCATTCTCCGACGTTCCGGACTGGCAGCTCGCGGTTATCCTCGAGGTGACGCCAACCCAGGCTGTCATCGGTCTGCAGCCCGAGCGCAACGATGCCAATGGTCTGGTTGCCGAGCGCAAGAAGGGCACGATTGCCGCCGCCGACATCAAATGGGCGTTCCGTTTGCTCAAGGCCGGCAAAGCCAGCTCGGTAAAGTCGCTTGACGGCGTGTTCAAGCCCGGCGACGTGGTGTTCGTGCAGAAGAAGGAAGGCAGCGATACGGCCTACGACCTGCATCAGATACCGGGAATCGAAGGCGCAATGGTTGCCATGGACCCGCATACGGGCCGTGTGCTGGCGATGGTCGGCGGCTTCTCCTTTGCCGAATCGGAATTCAACCGCGCCACGCAGGCGATGCGGCAGCCGGGTTCGTCGTTCAAGCCGTTCGTCTATTCGGCCGCGCTGGACAATGGCTATACCCCGGCATCGGTGGTGCTCGATGGCCCGATCTCGATCGATCAGGGCGGCAGTCTCGGCGTCTGGGCGCCGAAGAACTATGGCGGCAACTTTGCCGGTCCGTCCACCCTGCGCTATGGCATCGAGCAGTCGCGCAACCTGATGACGGTGCGCCTGGCGCAGGACATGGGCATGAAGCTGGTTGCCGAATATGCCGAACGCTTCGGCATCTATGACAAGATGCTGCCGGTTCTGGCCATGGCGCTCGGATCGGGTGAAACCACGGTCATGCGCATGGTGACGGGCTATTCGATCATCGCCAATGGCGGACGTAAGATCACGCCATCGATCATCGACCGCGTGCAGGACCGGTACGGCAAGACCATCTTCAAACATGATGAACGCAAATGCGACAACTGCACCGCCGAGGACTGGAAGAACCAGCCGGAGCCGGAGCTGGTCGACGACCGCGACCAGGTGCTCGATCCGATGACCGCCTATCAGATCACGTCGATGATGGAAGGCGTCATCCAGCGCGGTACGGCAACCATCCTGAAGAGCCTCAACCGTCCGATCGCCGGCAAGACCGGTACGACGAACGACGAAAAGGACGCCTGGTTCATCGGCTTCACGCCGGACCTCGTTGTTGGCCTGTATATGGGGTATGACACCCCGACGCCGATGGGTCACGGCGGCACCGGCGGCGGCCTTGCCACCCCGGTCTTCAAGGATTTCATGGACGCTGCCATGAAGGGCCAGCGTTCGGTTGATTTCCGCGTGCCGGAAGGCATGACGGTTGTGGCGATCGACCGCAAGACCGGCATGCGCGCCACCGAAGGCCAGCCCAATGTGATCATGGAAGCCTTCAAGCCGGGCACGGGTCCTGCGGACAGCTATTCCGTCATCGGAGCCAATTCCTTCTCCGAAGGCGCGCCTGTCGAGGTGCAGTCCCCGAACGTCAACAGGGTCATTCAGGGCGGCGGCGGCGGACTTTTCTGACCGCCGGGACCGGTGAATTTTCGTAAAGTCTGAAGACTTTACATCGCGCGGACCAGTGAATATGGTCCGCCGCAATTGGAAAACAATGCAAAAACAGAAGGAACGGACAGCCAATGCGCGCTGAAATCGAGACGCTGGTCGACGAGATCAAGCAGGCCATAAGCCTGCTGAGGAGGCATCTTTGACTGGGATACGTCAATCAAACGACTTGGCTATCTGAACCAGCTTGCCGAAGATCCCGCGCTGTGGAATGACGCGCAGGAAGCCCAGAAGCTCATGCGCGAGCGCCAGCAGCTGGAAGACGGTATCAATTCCATCCGCACGCTCAGCCAGTCGCTCGAAGACAATATCGAGCTGATTGCCATGGGCGACGAAGAGGGCGACAAGTCCATCGTCGCGGAAGCGGAAGAGGCCATTCGCGCCATCAAGGTCGAAGTGGACCGGCGCCAGATCGACACGCTGCTGTCGGGCGAAGCCGATGCCAACGACACCTATGTCGAAGTGCATTCGGGTGCCGGCGGCACGGAAAGCCAGGACTGGGCGTCGATGCTGCTGCGCATGTATACGCGCTGGGCCGACCGCAAGGGCATGAAGGTCGAGCTGCTCGAAATTCACGACGGCGAAGAAGCGGGTATCAAGTCGGCCACCATCCTGATCAAGGGCCACAATGCCTATGGCCTGATGAAGACGGAATCGGGCGTGCACCGGCTGGTGCGCATCTCGCCGTACGATTCCAATGCGCGGCGGCATACATCCTTCTCCAGCATCTGGGTCTATCCCGTCGTCGATGACAATATCGAGATCGCGGTGACGGAATCGGATGTGCGCATCGATACCTATCGCGCGTCCGGCGCCGGCGGCCAGCACGTCAACACCACGGACTCGGCGGTGCGCATCACGCACATTGCAACGGGTATCGTCGTGCAGTGCCAGGCGGAACGTTCCCAGCACAAGAACCGTGCCACGGCGTGGTCGATGCTGCGCGCCCGCCTCTATGAAGCGGAACTGGAAAAGCGCGAGCAGGCGGCCGATGCCATCTCCGCCTCCAAGACCGATATCGGCTGGGGCCACCAGATCCGCTCCTACGTCCTGCAGCCCTATCAGCTGGTCAAGGATTTGCGCACCGGCGTCGAAAGCACCAGCCCGCAGGATGTGCTCGACGGCGACGTCGACATGTTCATGGAAGCAGCGCTGGCGCACCGCGTGCACGGCAGCGACGTGGAAGTGCAGGATATCGCTTAAGCCCAGCATGACGGCTGAATCAAAATCCCCCGGCAGGAGATGTCCTGCCGGGGGATTTTTTATGATGATCTGATCGCCCGCGTTCAGCGGCCTAAAGTTCAGCGGCAACCTCGCGGCCGATGGTCAGGAAGCCCGCGGGATTGACCGCGCTGCCGTTCCGGCGCACCTCGTAGTGGAGATGCGGGCCGGTGGAGCGTCCAGTGCTGCCGACTTTGCCGACGACGTCGCCGATCTTGATTTTCTGGCCGGGGGTGACGAGAATCTGGCTCATATGGCCGTAGCGGGTGGAAAGACCATTACCGTGGTCGACCTCCACCATATTGCCGTAGCCGCCATTGTAACCCGCTTCGGTGACCGTGCCATTGGCCGTGGCGCGAACCGACGAGCCGCTCATGGCGCGAAAATCGATGCCGGAGTGAAACGCCATCGAACCGATGATCGGGTCCTTGCGTACGCCGAACGTGCTGGAAACAGGCATGCCGGGGACGGGATTGGAAATCGGGATGGATTTGGCAAGCGCCTTGGCGCCTTCCAGACGTTCCAGCGCCTGATCGAGGTCGTTCAGCTTGGCGTCAAACGGGGCAACGCTGCCAGCGGGAATGAAGGGGCCGCCCGTATCCGATTTGTCATCGAGAACGGGTTTGACCCCGGTTGCGGCAAGCGCTTCCATGATCTTGTCGGCATTCTCATAGGCGGTGTTGGACAGCGCCTGCATCTGGGCGATCTGCCTGGCCTCGATATCCGTCAGCGATGTAGTGACCGATTTCAGCAGCAGTTCGGCCTTGTCGACGCTCTTGCGCGGCCTGTCATCGCGCGGTGCCGGTTTGTGGGTCACGCTGGTCGGACCGGTGATGATCGGATCGATGCCATAGAACGCATCATCGTCGTTCGATCTGACGATATCCTGGCCGTTGCTGTCCATCGGCGCATTGCTGTCCGCCTCGGGCGGAATGGCTGCACCGGCATGTTCGGCCCGCTCCAGCATGGGGGCAAGCTTCGCGTGGCGTTCCGTGAGGGATTTTTGCCGCTGGATGAGTTCGGCGACCTTGCCTTCCATTGCCTGCTGGTCAAGCAGCTGGCGGCTGGTGACCTGGTCGAGCTGCGTGCGCAGGCTGGCGATGCGGTCCTCATAGGCCTGCTGCAGCCGCGCCTGGCGCGCCACGCTGCCGTTGATCAGGTCGTCGCGGAAAACCAGATAGGAGGTGGCGATGAGGTAAGTGCCGGCCAGCGCAAAGGCCAGCGTGCCGCCGAGGATGGCGGCCCAGGGGCGCAGGGTGAAATGACGGATCGTTTCACCCCGCGCGATGATGATCGTGTGGGGTTCCTGCTGGTTGCTGAAGATGGGGGAATGTTTTGCCTTCTTCATGGCCGCTTCGCTCGTCATTTTGCAGCTTCAATTTATAGAAGGTATTACACCCGGTTATGGTTAACAAATCCTGACGGAACCCCGATTTTCCATCAATTTCAGGTAGAATGCGGTAGTGGCGGCCCTGGATCTGCCCTAGAGAGCCTTCACTGCTTCGAGGACTTCGGCGGCGTGATTGGGAACTTTGACCTTGTTCCAGATCCGGGCGATCCTGCCGTTCGAATCGATCAGGAAGGTGGTGCGCTCCACACCCATATATTTGCGGCCATACATGCTTTTTTCGACCCAGACGCCATAGGCTTCCAGAATCGTTTTTTCTTCATCGGCAACGAGATCCACCTTGAGATCGTACTTCGTCTTGAACTTGTCGTGCTTCTTGGTGGGATCGGGCGACATGCCGATGACCTTGGCCCCCAGTTTTTCGAATTCCGGCTTCAGCCCGGAAAACTCGATGGCTTCCTGGGTGCAACCGCTCGTATCGTCCTTGGGATAGAAATAGAGAACAACGGGTTTCCCGCGCAATTCAGCCAGGGAAAGCGTTCCGCCGCCATCGCGGGGAAGGGTGAAATCCGGGGCAGAACTGCCGATATCGAGCGTTGTCATAGGAAAGCCTTTCTTTCATCATTGAATGCGCGCCTCACTTGGGCAACTATAAGAGAGGCACGGGAATCGCCTACGGTTTCCCACATGATTCCTCAATTGGCTTGGGAATTTGACAGAGAAACCGAAAAGAGTCCGTTTTACAAAGCGGGACTTTCTAAAATTTCATCATTACCCCTCTGCGGTCGAGCAAGGCGAGGTGCCCGTGGCCATGCCCGCGCGCCGCTCGCGGTTTCGGTTCGCCTGCGGGGCGCTGGCGTCGTTCCTGATTCTTCTGGTGGTTCTGGCCGGCGTGGCGTTTGTCGTGCTGCGGGTGGGTATCGGCGGTGAAGCCCTGACCCAGCGCGCCCAGGCCGCGCTCAAATCCGTTGTCGGTCCCGATACCGACGCGACGATCCAGTCGGCGCAAATTTCCCTCGACCAGCGCAAGCACGTGGCGCTTGAAGCGCGCAACGTCAATATTTCGGACGTGAAGCGCGGGGTCGAGATCAAGAACATCCGTTCCGTGCGCATCGGCCTTGCCACCCTGCCGCTGCTGCAGGGCGATGTGAAGGTGCAGAGCCTCGAACTGACCGGCGCGCAGATCAAGGTCGCAGCCAGCCAGGAGCCGTTCGACTTCATGTCGATCGTGCCGCAGGACGATCGCGGCCTCGTCAACCTCGACGGGGTTTCCAAACTCATTTTCACCGGATTACAGAACGCGGTTTCGCTGCTGGACCAGCGGGAAACCCGCGATATCACGGTTGCCGATGCAAGCTTTGATTTTACCATTGCCGGGCGCCCGGAAAACCTGCGCATCATCCATCTGGAACTGACGGAAACCGGCGGTCCCGTGGCCATCAAGGGCATGGTGGAATGGCGCGGAAAAATCATCGATGTCGCGGCGCAGGTGAAGCGTGCGGCCCTTGGCGCCAAGATCGATTCGTTCTCCCTTGCGATCAGCAAAATTCCGCTCATCGGCGAACAGGGTGAAGCGCCGGTTGCCGATGCCGATGGCATCAAGCCGGACACTTCCTATTTCGCCTACAACAATGAAGCTGAAATCCGGCTGGAGGGCGTGGCCGGGGCGGACACCATCCCCATGCGGATTTCGGGGTCGCTCAATGTGGGCGAAGGGCCGGTGAGCATCGGCAATGTGGAGAATATGGGCGCCAGTGCCCAGATCAATTTCGAGCATCTCTTCGGTACTGAGAAGATTGAAATCACGCCGTCGGCCATCCATTTTGGCGGTTTCAAAGGCGTGATCGAGGGAGCGGTCGGACCCGAACCGCTGCCGGAGGATGCGACGGCGGTCGCCGCCGTTGCCAATCCCGGCTATCGTTTTGAACTGATCACCCAGGAAGCTGTTTCCGCCCCGGCGGATTCGAGCGAACCGCCATTCGCCTTCAACGCGCGTCTTGCCGGCCGGTTTGCGCCCGATGAGGCCAAGCTGGACATTTCCGAGATCGCCGTGCGCGCCGATGGCGAGAGTGAGCTTTACGGGCAGGGCAGTGCCATCTTCGGCAAGGGGTCGCCAGCCATGACGCTGGCGCTGCGCATACCGAAAATGCCCACCGCCCAGGTCAAGCAGCTGTGGCCGATCTGGGTGGCGACCGGCGCGCGCCGCTGGGTGCTCGACAATCTGTTCGGCGGCGATGTCAGGGACAGCCGGGTCGACGTGATGTTTGCCGCCGGCCGTTTCGATGGTCCGGGCAAACCGCCGCCACTGACGGCCGATGAAGTGCAGGTGGATTTCAACGTGCAGGACACGCGCTTCGACATTGTCGGCGATCTGCCGCCCATTCGCGATGCGGATGGTGCAATCAGCGTGCGCGGTGCCTATACCACGATCAAGCTGCTCAAGGGCTCGGCGTTCACGCCCGGCAACCGGGAGGCGCACATTGTGGACGGCACGCTGATCATCCCGTGGGGCCCGCAGCGTCCGGTGCTGTCGGAGCTTGATCTGAATATAGCAGGCGATGCCTCGGCCATTGCCGAAATCGCCGGTTTCAAACCGATCAATGCGGTCAAGGGTGTGCCTTTCACCCCGGCGGATATCAGCGGCGATGTGAAAACCCATGTCCTCGTGACATTCCCCGTGACCCGCCATGCGCCGGAGGGAAGCCTGCAATGGTCGGCGGAGATCGCGCTGAACGGCGTCAATCTTGCCAAAAAGGTCGATGGCCAGACCATAACCAATGCCAACGGGACGCTGAACGTCAACGACACCGAGGCGAATATCGATGTCAAAGCCCAGCTGAACGGCGTTCCGGCCGATATCATGATGTTCGAGCCGCTTGGCAGCAATCCGGCCAAGCGCAAGCAGTCGGTTTCGCTGCAGCTGGACGACAAGACCCGCAACGCCCTGTTTCCAAGCCTCGATCCGTTCATATCCGGCCCGGTCAGCATCGATATCGACAAGGCGGCGGATGGCTCGCAGGTCGCGGTCGCGGATTTGTCCAAGGCCGAGGTCAGGCTTGCGCAGCTTGGCTGGACCAAGGGCGCCGGCGTGAAGGCCACCGCCAAATTCGGCTTGCAGCAGGATGCGGACAATATCAGCATCCGCAACCTCGATATTGCGGGAGAAACGTTCCGGCTGCGCGGCGACATCCTGGTGGCCAAGGGCGATCTCGTCAGCGCGGATTTCAGCCAGGTCAGCCTCAACCGGACCGACGATATCGCCGTCAAGGTATCGCGCACCGGCTATGGCTACCGGGCCGATGTGAAGGGAAAATCCTTCGATGCACGGTCGCTGCTGAACCAGGTGACCGACAAGAAGCAGGCGGGCGACAGCAATGACAAGAAGCGCATTCTGGTCAATGCCGATATCGATGACGTCCAGGGTTTTTATTCCGAAAGTTTTGGCAATGTCTCGCTGTCCTATGAGGGGGTCGGCTCGCACGTGTCGGGCCTTGCCTTCAACGCCGTGACCAAATCTGGCCAGAAGGTCATTGCGACGGACAGTTCGGAAAGCGGCGCCCGTTCCGTCAGCCTGCAGTCGAAAGATGCGGGCGCGGTCCTGCGCTTCACCGGCTTCTATGACAAGATGCAGGGTGGCAGCATTGTTGTCGCGCTGGATTCAAAGGGCGATGGCCCCCTGCGCGGGCAGATCGATGCGCGCGACTTCACCCTCGTCAACGAGCCGAGACTGGCAAGCCTCGTGTCGTCCTCGCCCAATGGCACAAGCCTCAACGATGCGGTGAAAAAGAACATCGACGTGTCGGTCGTCACCTTCGAGCGCGGCTTTTCGCAAATCGAGAAGGGCAAGAACTATATCAACCTCGCCAATGGCGTGGTTCGCGGTTCGACCATCGGTACCACCTTCCAGGGCGTGCTCAGCGATCCCCAGGGCAATATGGCGCTGACGGGCACCTTCATGCCCGCCTATGGCATCAACCGCATTTTTGGCGAATTGCCCGTCCTTGGCCTTCTGCTCGGCAATGGACGCGACCGCGGCCTGATCGGCATCACCTACAAGTTGCAGGGGCCGATCAAGCAACCGCAGATCATCGTCAATCCGATTTCGGTGATCGCGCCGGGTATTTTCCGCTCGATCTTCGAGTTTCAGTGAGAAGCACAATCGCACTTCCCGTCCGGTCTTAGACCGGACGAACGAGAATGTGCTTCTTCTTGCCCAGCGACAGCTTGACGATGCCGTCGCCTGTCACGTCAGCGGTCGAAACCTGCGCCTTTTCGTCGGAAACACCGGCGTCGTTCACCCGGACCGCACCGCCCTGAATATGGCGGCGGGCCTCGCCATTCGAACCGGCAAGGCCGGCCTTGACCAGCAGCGTCAGGATGCCGATGCCGCCCTCGAGCTCGCTCGTCGCGATGTCGATGGATGGCAGGTTGGCCGCCAGCGCGCCTTCCTCGAAGGTCGTGCGCGCGGTTTCTGCGGCCATGGCGGCGGCTTCGCGGCCATGAACGATGGCGGTGGCTTCGGTCGCGAGGATTTTCTTCGCCTCGTTGATTTCCGAACCGCCAAGCGCTTCCAGCCGGGCAATTTCATCGAGCGGCAGGCGCGTGAAGATTTTCAGGAAGCGGCCGACATCGGCATCTTCCGTGTTGCGCCAGTACTGCCAGAAATCATAGGGACTGAAGACATCTTCGTTGAGCCAGACCGCGCCGGTGGCCGATTTGCCCATCTTGGCGCCGGAGCTGGTGGTCAAGAGCGGCGTCGTCAGTGCGTAGAGCTGCGGCGTTCCCATGCGGTGGCCAAGGTCAACGCCGTTGATGATGTTGCCCCATTGGTCCGAACCGCCCATCTGCAGCACGCAGCCATGGCGGCGGTTGAGTTCAACGAAATCATAGCCCTGCATGATCATGTAGTTGAATTCGAGGAAGGAGAGAGACTGCTCCCGGTCCAGCCGCAATTTGACGCTGTCGAAGGACAGCATGCGGTTGACGGAAAAGTGGCGGCCGACCTCGCGCAGGAATTCGACATAGCCGAGGCCCATCAGCCAATCGGCATTGTTGACGAGGAAAGCATCCGTCGGGCCATCGCCGAAGCGCAGGATGCGGGCAAAGATCCGCTTGATGCCTTCGATGTTGGTGTTGATGGCTTCGGGTGTCAGCAGCTTGCGCTGTTCGTCGCGGAAAGAGGGGTCGCCCACCATCGAGGTGCCGCCGCCCATCAGGGCAATCGGCCGGTGGCCGGTTTCCTGCAGCCAGTACAGCATGGTTGCTGATATGAGGTTGCCGATGTGCAGGCTCGTCGCCGTCGCATCATAGCCGACATAGGCTGTCACTGTCTCCTTGGCGAAAAGCGCATCCAGACCGGCCTCGTCGGAGACCTGGTGGATGAAGCCGCGCGTGGAAAGCGTGTGCAGAAAGTCGGATTTGAAGGCAGACATGAGTTTTTCCTGAAACTTTTACGTAGGGAAGCGTCCGGCTTGAAGAAACGTGCCGAACAAGACGTGGCCGTTTAACATCATTCGGGGCCGAATCACAAGAAAGGGTGTGACGTGACAGCGATAAGGCGGGCAATTGGCCTGATGAGCGGGACATCCATGGATGGAATCGACATCGCGCTCATCGAAACCGACGGCAGAAACGCGGTGCAGCGCGGGCCTTCGGGGTTTGTACCCTATGAGTCGGCCTTTCGCCGCCGCATCGAAGCGGGACTTGAGGAGGCCAAATCCATCCGCAGGCGCGATGAGCGGCCCGGCGGTCTCGCTGCCATCGAGCAGGAACTGTCCAGGCGCCATGGCGAGGCGGTGCTCGGCTTCCTCTCGGACTATAAGTTCAGCGCCGATTCCATTGATATCATTGGGTTTCATGGCCAGACCGTTCTGCACCGCCCGCAGGAGCAGCTGACCGTGCAGCTGGGTGATGGCCGGTTGCTGGCTGATATGACAGGCATTCCCGTCGTTTACGACATGCGCGCCAATGACATGGTGCATGGCGGGCAGGGTGCGCCGCTGGTGCCGGTCTATCATCAGGCACTCGCGGCAAGGGTTCCGGTCGGGCCCGGCAGGGGCAAGCCGGTCGTCTTCGTCAATATTGGCGGTATTTCCAATGTGACGATTGTGTCGGGCACGGCTGATCCGATTGCCTTCGATACGGGTCCCGGCAACACGCTGATCGATCAATGGGTCGCGGACAGAGCGGGCATTGCCTATGATGCGGGCGGCATGATTGCCAGCGAGGGTCAGGTGCTGGGCGGCGCCGTGGCGCGTTATATGGCAAAGCCGTTTTTCGCGCTGAAACCGCCGAAATCGCTCGACCGCAATGATTTCACGCTTGAGGATCTTGGCAATCCGGAACTGGCCGATGGCGCCCGCACGCTCGCCAGGGTGACCGCCGATGCCATTCTCCAGGCCAGTATCTATGCACCGGAACAGCCGGCGCTCTGGGTGATCTGCGGCGGCGGGCGCAAGAATGCGACTGTCATGGCTGATCTTGCCGAGGGGGCGGCCAAATCGGGCGCAGCGGTCATTGCGGCGGAGGAATTGGGCCTAAACGGCGATTCGATGGAAGCCGAAGCCTGGGCCTATCTTGCCGTGCGGGCCCTCGATGGCCTGCCGCTGACTTTTCCAACCACGACGGGATGTGAGGTGGCCGTGTCGGGCGGGGTGATGGTGAGCCCCAACAAATAGGGGCTCACCGCAATCTATAGCTGCAACAACGCCGTGCAGCGGTTTTTTTTAGCGCAGGCGCTTCGGCTTGGCTTCGACCAGTTCGCCGTTCAGGCGGCGGTCGAGATATTCGGAGCATTCGCCGATGACTTCATCGGTCATGCCGGTGAAGAAGTGATTGGCGCCGACCATCGTCTTCTGCGTGATGGTGATGCCCTTCTGGGTCTTCAGCTTGTCGACAAGGCCCTGCACATCCTTGGCGGGAGCAACCTTGTCCTGATCGCCGTGAATGATCAGGCCGGATGAGGGGCAGGGAGCAAGGAACGAGAAATCATAGGTGTTCGGCTGTGGCGCGACCGAGATGAAGCCTTCGATTTCCGGGCGGCGCATCAGGAGCTGCATGCCGATCCAGGCGCCGAAGGAATAACCGGCGACCCAGCAGGTCTTGGAGTCCGGATGCAGCGACTGCACCCAGTCAAGCGCGCCAGCCGCGTCGGACAATTCACCCGAGCCATGGTCGAATTCGCCCTGGCTGCGGCCAATGCCGCGGAAGTTGAACCGCAATGTCGTGAAGCCGCGCTGCTGGAACATGTAGAACAGATCGTAGACGATCTTGTTGTTCATGGTGCCGCCAAACTGCGGATGCGGGTGCAGCACAATCGCGATTGGTGCATTTTTTTCCATCGAAGGCTGATAACGGCCCTCAAGACGCCCTGCAGGTCCATTGAAAATTACTTCAGGCATGTGTACTCCACTCTTCGCCACAGGGCGTCTGTCGATCAGCCGGACTTGACGGCGATCAACAGCACCCATAAAACCAGTTTAGAACCGTTCAAAACTGGTGTAGGATTTTGTCTCGAAGCGGCTTCATAGGCCGGTCCGAGGTTGAATTTCAAGAAAATTGCGCTTTTTGCCCGCGCAGAGTTTAAAAGAACAGGAATCGCGACAGATATGGCCCAAAAACGCGCCTATCTCGACTACAATGCCAGTGCGCCACTGCTTGCGGTGGCGCGCGATGCTGTTGTCGATGCTTTGGCGCAGACGGGCAATCCATCGTCTGTTCATTGGGAAGGCCGTGCTGCAAAAGCCATTCTCGAACGCGCCCGCCGCGACGTGGCTGCTCTCGTGAATGCCAAGGCCGACCACGTGTTCTTTACATCGGGTGCCACCGAGGCTGCGTCAACCCTTCTGACGCCGCATTACGTGATGGGACGGGCGCCTGTGCGGCTGTCGCGGCTTTATGTCAGTGCCAGCGAGCATCCGTGCGTTCTGGCGGGCGGGCAGTTTGCCGCCGGTCAGATCGAAACGGTTCCGGTGGATCGCAGCGGCCTGCTCGACCTTGAGCGGTTGCGTGCGCTGCTGGCCGCCCATGACAAGGGCGAAGGCCTGCCGCTGGTTGCCGTGCAGGCCGCCAACAACGAGACCGGCGTCTTGCAGCCGATCGATGAAATCGGCAGGCTTGTCAAAGCGTTCGGCGGCTTTTTTGTCGTCGATGCGGTACAGGCGGCCGGGCGCGTTCCTATCGATATTGCAACGGCTTCTGCCGATTACCTCATTCTCTCGTCGCACAAGATCGGCGGTCCGAAGGGCGTCGGCGCCATCGTTGCGGTGTCCGATCTGATCATGCCGAAGGCGCTGGTGCGCGGCGGCGGACAGGAAAAGGGCCACCGGGCCGGGACGGAAGCCTTGCCGGTCATTTCGGGTTTCGGCGCGGCGGCGCGGGTTGCCCGCGAACAGCTGCTGGCTGGTGGCTGGGGGCTTGCCAACCGGCAGCGGATTGAGGACAGCATCCGGGCGATTGCAGCCGATGCGGTGATTTATGGCGATGCTGTCGAGCGGCTCGCCAATACAACCTTCTTCAGCCTGGCGGATATGAAGGCGGAAACCGTGCAAATCGCTTTCGATCTGGCGGGAATTGCGCTATCGGCAGGCTCTGCCTGTTCGTCGGGAAAAGTCGGGCCAAGCCATGTGCTTGCCGCCATGGGGTTTGGCGATGGAACCGGGGGACTGCGGGTTTCCACAACGCCGGATACCACGCAGGAGGAGATTGCGCTGTTTCTTGATGCGCTGACGAAAATTGTCGCGCGGCGGGACCGGACGAAGCCGGTATCTGCCGATGCGGCATGAATTATCGCAGATATCGACAATAAATAGTCGATAAATGCAAAAGAATCCGGTGAATACCGGTGTTAAATCGTGCGATTGCACACTACATTGAGGCAAATATTCAAGACGACACACGCCTTGACGTTTGCAACTGCGGGACCTTGAATCCCGCGAGGATGGAGAACGCCAATGCCTGCCGTGCAGGAAACTATTGATCAGGTCCGCACCCTGGACGTGGACCAGTATAAGTATGGCTTTGAGACCCTTATCGAAATGGATAAGGCGCCAAAGGGCCTCAGCGAAGACATTATCCGCTTTATTTCGGCCAAGAAGAACGAGCCGGAATGGATGCTGGAATGGCGTCTGAAAGCCTATGAACGCTGGCTGACGATGGAAGAGCCCACATGGGCGCGGGTGAATTACCCGAAAATCGATTTTCAGGACATGGTCTATTATGCCGGGCCGAAGAATCAGACCGGGCCGACATCGCTTGCCGAGGTCGATCCCGAGCTGCTGCGCACCTATGAGAAGCTGGGAATTCCGCTGAAAGAGCAGGAAATCCTTGCGGGCGTGCGCAAGATGGGCGAACCGAGCCCTTCGGACGAAGGCGAAGAAGCCAGCGACAATGTCTATAAATCCGGCCGCGTCGCCGTGGATGCGGTGTTCGACAGCGTGTCTGTGGTGACGACCTTCAAGGCGGAGCTGGCCAAGGCCGGCGTCATTTTCTGCTCGATCTCCGAGGCGATCCGCGAACATCCGGAGCTGGTCAAGAAGTACCTTGCATCCGTGGTGCCGGTTTCCGACAACTTCTACGCGACGCTCAATTCAGCTGTCTTCACCGACGGCTCCTTCGTCTATGTGCCGAAGGGCGTCCGCTGCCCGATGGAACTGTCGACCTATTTCCGCATCAACGAGCGGGATACCGGCCAGTTCGAACGCACGCTGATCATTGCCGAAGAGGGCGCCTATGTGTCCTACCTCGAAGGCTGCACCGCGCCGCAGCGCGATGAAAACCAGCTGCATGCGGCTGTCGTGGAACTGATTGCCCTCGACGATGCCGAGATCAAGTACTCGACCGTGCAGAACTGGTTCCCCGGCGATGCGGAAGGCAAGGGCGGCATCTACAATTTCGTCACCAAGCGTGGCGATTGCCGCGGCGTCAATTCCAAGATCTCCTGGACGCAGGTTGAAACCGGTTCGGCGATCACCTGGAAATATCCGTCGGTGATCCTGCGCGGCGACAATTCACGCGGTGAATTCTATTCCATCGCCGTGTCGAACGGTCATCAGCAGATCGACAGCGGCACCAAGATGCTGCACCTCGGCAAGAACACCTCGAGCCGCATCATCTCCAAGGGTATTTCGGCGGGCAAGTCGAACAACACCTATCGCGGCCAGGTTTCGGCGCACCGCAAAGCGGAGAATGCGCGCAACTTCACCCAGTGCGACTCGCTGCTGATCGGCAATGATTGCGGTGCGCATACGGTGCCTTACATCGAGGCGAAGAACGCCACGGCGCAGTTCGAGCACGAAGCCACCACCTCCAAGATTTCCGAAGATGCGCTGTTCTACGTGATGCAGCGCGGCATTCCGGAAGAGGAGGCGATTGCGCTGATCGTCAACGGCTTCGTCAAGGAAGTCATTCAGGAACTGCCGATGGAATTTGCCGTGGAAGCGCAGAAACTGATCGGCATCAGCCTTGAGGGCTCAGTCGGATAGCCATGGGGCGGCCATCGGCCTGCCACTCGCCAAACAAGATTATTGTTGGGATCGCCGAGGCTGATCCTGAGGAATTCAAAGGGTAATACAATGCTGGAAATCAGAAACCTTCATGCGAAGATCGCAGATACGGACACCGAAATCATTCGCGGCCTGAACCTCACGGTCAAGGCGGGCGAAGTGGCTGCTATCATGGGACCGAACGGTTCCGGCAAGTCGACACTGTCCTATATTCTTGCGGGCCGCGAAGACTACGAAGTCACGTCGGGTGACATTCTTTACAACGGCGAATCCATTCTGGAACTCGACCCGTCGGAACGCGCCGCCAAGGGCATTTTCCTGGCATTCCAGTATCCGATGGAAATACCCGGCGTTGCCACGATGGAATTTTTGAAAGTGGCGATGAATTCGCAGCGCAAGGCGCGCGGTGAAGAGCCGCTGAAGATTCCGGAATTCATCGCCCGGGTGAAGACGGCTGCCGCCTCGCTCGACATGGATATCGCCATGCTGAAGCGTCCGCTCAATGTCGGTTTCTCCGGCGGCGAGAAGAAGCGTGCCGAAATCCTGCAGATGAAGCTGCTGGAGCCAAAGCTCTGCGTGCTGGATGAAACCGATTCCGGCCTCGACATCGATGCGCTGAAGATCGTTTCCGACGGTGTGAATGCACTGCGCTCGCCTGATCGCGCGGTGATCGTCATCACCCACTATCAGCGCCTGCTCGACTACATCGTTCCGGACAGCGTGCATGTTCTCTACAAGGGACAGGTCATCAAGTCAGGCGACAAGAACCTTGCCCTCCATCTCGAAGAGAACGGCTATGCCGATATCATCGGCGAGGCAGCCTGAGGAGCGACGTCATGAATGTTCATACAGGACGCCAGCCGACAACCGCAGAAGCGGCGCTGGTCGACTCCTTTGTCGACCGGATGGGCGAACTGCCCGGCGATGCGGAAATCGTCAGCGCGCGTGACAATGCCATCGAGGCATTGAAGACGCAGGGTCTGCCGTCGCGCCGTATCGAGGCGTGGCACTATACCGATCTGCGCACGCTTCTGCGCAGTGTCGCCGCCTATGACGGCTCGGCGGGCACCAATGCCCTGCCGGCGGTCATTCCAGGATCGGCGGTTGCCACCGTTTCCAACGGCGTGGCACTGACATCGCCGCGGGTCGAGGGCGTTGAGTTCGTCAAGTACAGCGACAGGCTGGCCGACGGATCGGTGATCCGCGATCTCGCCATCCGTGGCGGCGACGATGCGATCGGCCAGATCAACGCCGCCTATGTAACCGATGGCTGGTCTGTTTCCATTGCCGATGGCCTCGAACTGGAAGCGCCGCTGGAACTGCAGAATGCGCAGGTGCGCGGACAGGGCCACGTGCGCTTTCCCGTCACGTTCGGCAAGGGCAGCAAGGCAACCGTCATCGAACGCCAGACCGGCGGCGCGGGCGAGGGCTTTTCGACCAGCGTCAGCAATGTCACCGTTGCCGACGATGCCGAGATTGTCTGGATCATCCTGCGCGAGCACGGCGTTGAGGCAACGCAGCTTGCCCAGTTTACCGCGACCATCGGCACCAATGCCAGGCTGACGCTCTACATCGTCAATGCCGGCGGCAAGCTGGTGCGCCAGGAAGTGCATGTGCTGTCGAAGGGCGAAGGCTCCGACTTCCAGCTGCGCGGCGTCAATCTGCTCGGCGGCGACAGCCACACGGATATCACGATGACGCTCGGCCATCTCGTCGAGAACACCACGTCGGTGCAGATCGTCCGCAATGTGGTGACGGACCGCGCGCGCGGCGTTTTCCAGGGACAGATCAAGGTCAACAGGATCGCCCAGAAGACCGATGCACGCATGGCCTGCAACACGCTGCTCCTGTCGGATGACGGGGAATTCGACGCCAAGCCGGAGCTGGAAATCTTTGCCGACGACGTGGCCTGCGGCCATGGGGCGACGGTGACCGAGATCGACGGCAACCACCTGTTCTATCTGCAGGCGCGCGGCATCCCGGAAAGCGAGGCGCGCGGCCTGCTGATCAAGGCATTCGTGGCGGAGGTCATTGAAGAACTGGAAAGCGAACCGCTGGTCGAGGCTCTTGAAGCCATTCTCGACAAGTGGCTGGCGGCGCATGTCTGATGGATTGCCTGCCGGCTGGTCCGGCGGGCACCCCTATGCATAAACATCCGACCGAAACGCAGGAAAGCGCGGGCACTATGGATACGAAGATCATTCGAGCCGGTTATGATGTCGAGGCGATCCGCCGCGACTTCCCCATCCTGTCGCGCGAGGTCTACGGCAAACCGCTGGTTTATCTCGACAACGGCGCCTCGGCGCAAAAACCGCAGGCGGTCATCGACGCGATCACCCATACCTATTCGAACGAATATGCCAATGTGCATCGCGGTCTGCATTTTCTGTCGAATGCGGCCACCGATGCCTATGAAAAGGCCCGCGAAAACGTCCGCCGCTTTCTCAATGCGTCATCGGTCGACGAGATCGTCTTCACCAAATCGGCAACCGAGGCGATCAACACGGTTGCCTATGGCTATGGCATGCCGCATATCGGCGAGGGCGACGAGATCGTCCTGTCGATCATGGAGCACCATTCCAATATCGTTCCCTGGCACTTCATCCGCGAAAGGCAGGGCGCAAAGCTGGTCTGGGTTCCCGTCGACGAGCAGGGCGCCTTCCATATCGAGGAATTCGAAGCACGGCTGACGGAACGCACCAAGCTGGTCGCCATCACCCATATGTCGAACGTGCTCGGTACCGTGACCCCGATCAAGGACATCGTGCGCATTGCCCATGCGCGCGGCATCCCTGTGCTTGTGGATGGCAGCCAGGGCGCGGTGCATCTGCCGGTTGACGTGCAGGATCTCGGCTGTGACTGGTACATTTTCACCGGGCACAAGATTTATGGCCCGTCCGGTATCGGTGTTCTCTATGGCCGCAAGGAAAAGCTGGAGGCCATGCGTCCGTTCCAGGGTGGCGGCGAGATGATCGAAGAGGTGACGGAGGATATCGTTACCTACAATCACCCGCCGCACCGCTTCGAGGCGGGTACGCCGCCGATCGCCCAGGCGATCGGTCTTGGTGCTGCCATCGAATATGTCGAAAAGATCGGCCGCGCCGCCATTCTCGCCCATGAGGAAGATTTGCGCGATTACGCGCATGAACGGCTGCGTGAGATCAATTCGCTGCGCATTTTTGGCGATGCCAAGGGCAAGGGCGCCATCATCTCCTTCGAGCTTGAAGGCATCCATGCCCACGATGTCTCCATGGTCATCGACCGGGCCGGTGTCGCCGTGCGCGCCGGTACACATTGTGCCCAGCCGCTCTTGAAACGGTTCGGCGTAACGTCCACATGCCGTGCATCGTTTGCGATGTATAATACGAGAGACGAGATCGATGTTCTCGCCGATGCGCTGGAAAAGGCGCGGAAATTCTTTGGGTGAAGGCCATGACCGATAAAGTCGAAACGCTGGAAAAAGACGAGGCGCTGAAGCCGGATGCATCCGTGGAGGTTTCCGCGGTGAGCGGTGCGGTTTCCGCTTCCGCCATTCCAGCCGATGAACTGGCCCGCATGACCGATGACATCATCGGCGCGCTGAAGACGGTCTATGACCCGGAAATTCCGGCCGATATCTATGAGCTTGGCCTCGTCTACAAGATCGATATCGAAGACGACCGTTCCGTGAAGATCGAAATGACGCTGACGGCACCCGGCTGCCCGGTTGCCGGTGAAATGCCGGGCTGGGTGCAGGATGCCGTCGGTGCCGTCGAAGGGGTCAGCTTTGTCGATGTGACGATGACCTTCGATCCGCCCTGGACACCCGACCGCATGTCGGAAGAAGCGCAGGTCGCCGTCGGCTGGTACTGACCGCTTCGCGATCCGTTGAATTCCTGCAGACATCTTCGTCCAATGTCTAATTGTCAGATACATCGCAGTTCGTCACTGTAGGGTGTCCCACGCTGCAGCCTGTGGGCAGCCGATTAACGGAACAGCCCCTCAGGAGGTCTGCGATGAGTGCTTTCTGGATCGTGCGCCTTGGCAGTGCGGGCCTGATCTTCTTCGCGCTCAAGGCCGCTTGGCATTGGCAGGCGTCAGCCCTCATTCTGACACGCGCGGATATTGCAGGAGTGCTGGACGCCCGGTCCGCCATGGGGGTTGTCGCCGAATCCGCACTGGAACAGGCACGGCAGAATGCGCGGGGCTCCCGGTCAGCTGCTCTGGCCGGGGTGCTGGCCGCCGCCGTCGCTTTCGTATTGGCGCAGGACAGGATCATCGTGGAGATGTCGCGCTCCGCGGGCGACTATGCGGCTGCAAGTCCATTTCATCGGGTTGTCACCGGCGGTAATCCTGTGTCCGATGACGTCATCAGCTATATCGAACACAACCCCGTTAAACCCGCGCCTATCGGCGATATGACGGTCGGCGCCTTGATTCCTGAAGATATTGGTGTGACCCCGGTGCCGTCCGAGCCAGGTTATGCCTATATCTATGTTGACGGTGCCCCGGTGTTGATCGATGTGCGAACGCGCCGGGTCGCCTGGATACCCTGACGGCAACCGGCAGGCGAATGGGGTACCAGGCGCATCATGCGGCTGTCAGACGGTTATGGCGCCTCGCAGCCTTCGGGAACGCTCTGGTCGAGTGGCTTGTCGAATTTCTGCAACGTGCCGTCGAGGATGGACAGGGGAACGAAGGGAACACCCTGGATGGCGGCATTCGCCAGCCGGAGGCGGTAGCAGCCATTATAGACGGTGAGCTTGCCGTCCTTCTGCTTCGATTCGATGGCGAGCGGCAGGCTCCAATAGGTGGAACCGGCAGCACCTTCGCTTTCGGCCTTGCCGAGGCGCAATTCGACCGAGACGGTGTTCTCGTACCCGGCCTGGAACTGCGGAAACGGCTGGGTATGGCCTTCCTCGGCGTAATAGCTGTAGGCGCGCGCATATTCCTGCCGGTTGATGGCATTGTAATAGGATTTGACCAGTTGCTCCGGCGTGCTGCGGTCGTCGAGATAGTCCGGCACAGACTGATTGGGCGCTTCGGCCGCTTCCTTGGCTGCAGGTGCTTCCTTGAGGGCAGGTGCTTCCGGTGCGGCCCCGGCGGGCGCTGCGGGCTTGGCGCCGGTTTCCTGCTTCGGCTCGGGCTTCTTGGCCTCCTGTGCAAGGGCAGGCGTCAGGCTCAGCGCCATACCGGCGATGCTGGTGAAAATGAGATGGCGGTAATTCATGATTTCTGCCTTCTGCGTGCGGGTTTTTGGGACGGGACGAGTTTGAACACTTGCGGTGACGGTTGTGTAACACTAACTATGGTACAGACGGATCGTTACACGATCTGAACCAAGAGAGATGAGAAATGGGTCGTTTTTCTGTCATGACGCTGACTGAGGCTGCCGCTGCCCGCGTAAGCGAGATCGTAGCGGCGCGCGAGAATGCGCTCGGCATTCGCGTCGGCATCAAGAAGGGCGGCTGCGCCGGGATGGAATATACCATCGACCTCGTCACCGAAGCCAAGCCCGGCGACGATATCGTTGAAAAGGACGGCTCCAAGGTCTTCGTTGCACCGGAGGCCGTGCTTTATCTTCTGGGAACGCAGATGGACTTTGAGGTCACGACCCTGCGCACGGGCTTTGTGTTCAACAATCCCAACCAGACATCGGCCTGCGGCTGCGGCGAGTCGGTCGAACTGACACCGGCCAAGCCGGAAGCCTTGGCGCCAGCCGCATCCTGATTTTTCACAATTGAGCCGCCAAGACGACGGCGGCGCATTTTGCGCGTGACCTCCCTGTTGCTGCCTGCAATAATCGGGCATGGACAATGATGCGATTCACGATCTGTTTTCGGGCCTTGGGCCAGTTACCATCAAGCGCATGTTTGGCGGCAAGGGCATCTATCACAATGGCCTGATCATCGCGCTTGAGGTGGCCGACGAAATCCTGCTCAAGGCCGATGCGATTTCCGCCCCCGACTTCGAAGCGGCAGGCTGCCGGCGCTGGAGTTACGAGGGGAAGTCAAAGCCCGTCGATATGCCGTACTGGTCCATTCCCGCCGATGCGTTCGATGATCCCGACATTATGACCGAATGGGCGCGCAAGGCCTATGAGGCGTCATTGCGCGCACGGCAGGCATAGGGCGCCGGGAAACGCGCTGGCGGGCTTCCCTGGGGCTGTCAGGCCGTCCGGCGGATCAGGTCCAGGGCATGAATGGTGGGAAGTGTCAGCCTGTCCGGCAAGTTATCGAGGGCGAACCAGTCGATACCGCCATGCTTGTCCGGTTCAAGCAATTGCATCTCGCCGGAAAAGCTTTCCGCCTGAAACAGAACACCGAACCAATGCTGCTTTTCATCGGGGAAGAGCTGTTCGCTAAGGCCCAGCAGTTTGATATCACCGGCTTCCAGCCCGGTTTCTTCAAGCGCTTCGCGCCGGATCGCCTGTTCGGCGGTTTCCAGGAAGTCGATCTTGCCGCCCGGTATGCCCCAAGCGCCGATCTCCGGGCTTTTCCTGCGCTGCAACAACAGGATATGGCCGTCCCTCAAGAAGACGATTCCGCATCCAACGCCCGGTGCATTCACGGTTGGAACCTTCAGATTTTCGTGTCGATCAGCATGAAGGCGGGGATTTCATCGCCAAAGCCGACCGGCGATGGTTCATTGTCGCCCCGGTCGCGGCGGTGGTCGCGATCGCGTTCACGGCGTGGTTGTTCCTGCGGTGCAGCAGGACGGGCGCGGCGCTGTTCATTCTCGGCCTTGATGGCGGCCTTCTGTGGCTTTTCAGCGGTCTTCCTGGCCGGTTTTTCCTCGATAACCGGCTGTTCACCGGTTTCCTTGGCGCGCTCGGCGGCGGCAATGATGTCGATTTCCGATTGCGGGCGCTCGCGCTCGCGGCCTTCATTGCGCGGCTTGCGCTTGCTCTCGCTCTTGCCGCGAGCGTTGCGGCCGCGGCGCGGCGCTTCGTCGGTTTCTTCCGAAACGGGCAGGGTGGAGAGATCTCCGTCATACCAGTTGATGTCTTCGCCGATCAGTTTTTCGATGGAGGCGAGATGTTTGACATCCGATGGCGTGACCAGTGTGAACGCCTTGCCCGAGCGTCCGGCGCGGCCCGTGCGGCCGATGCGGTGAACGTAATCTTCCGAATGGATCGGCACGTCGAAATTGAAGACATGGCTGACATCGGGAATGTCGAGGCCGCGGGCCGCCACATCGGAGGCGACAAGGATCTTCAGCTTGCCGTCCTTGAAATTGGCCAGCATCGTCGTGCGGGCACGCTGATCCATGTCGCCGTGCAGGGCGCCGGCATCGAATTCGTGCTTGACGAGCGAGCGGAACAGCTCCGAAACATCCTTCTTGCGGTTGCAGAAGATGATTGCGTTCTTCAGGCCATCCTCTTCGGCGCGGATGAGATCGCGCAGCTTGGCGCGTTTTTCCCAATCCTTCTTGCCGGATTTGACCAGCTGCTGCTCGACGGTCTTGGCCGTCGTCGCCGCCTTGGCGACTTCAACACGCACCGGCGCATGCAGGAACTGTTCCGTCAGCTTTGTGATCTCCGGCGGCATGGTGGCCGAGAAGAACAGCGTCTGGCGGGTGAACGGGATCAGTTTGCAGATGCGCTCGATATCGGGAATGAAGCCCATGTCGAGCATGCGGTCGGCTTCGTCGATGACGAGGATGTCGACGCCGGTCAGAAGCAGTTTGCCGCGCTCGAAATGATCGAGCAGGCGGCCGGGCGTGGCAATCAGGACGTCGGCGCCGCGCTCGAGCTTGCGCAGCTGGTCGTCAAAGGAGACGCCGCCGATCAGCAGTGCGACGTTGAGGCGATGGTTCTTGCCGTATTTGACGAAGTTTTCCTCGACCTGCGCTGCAAGCTCGCGTGTCGGCTCCAGAATGAGCGTGCGCGGCATGCGGGCACGGGCACGGCCCTGTTCCAGCAGCGTCAGCATCGGCAGCACGAAGGAAGCGGTCTTGCCGGTCCCCGTCTGGGCAATGCCGAGCACGTCCTTGCGCTGCAGCGCATGCGGGATGGCGCCTGCCTGGATCGGAGTGGGGATGGTGTATCCTGCTGCTTCGACAGCGTCGAGCACTTTCGGCGAAAGGCCCAGATCAGCGAACGTGGTCAATGGAGGTTTAACTTTCTATCTGCAGTCGATGCCGCACATGTCCGTCATTTTTGCCAATGGAATGGGTGCTTTGTATTGCACATTGTCTTGCAGGAATGGCGTTAGGGCCCATGCCCGCAAAAGTCAACTCTCGCGTCCCTCGAGATTTAAGAGTCTGTTACAATTGTGCATCACTTTAATCTAATGTTGTCAATAAAGGAACTGTTCTTTGAGAATTCGCTCATTCCACGAATGGTTCTTGTCGAACAGGATGGTTGCGCGCAGTTGCGAGGCTTCTTCGATCGTAACCGAAAGAACCGACTTCACTTCCGTGTGATCGGCAACGGCGTTGACCGGGCGCTTCTCCGGCTCGAGGATATCGAACCGCACGGTGACCTTGTTGGACAGGAGCGCCCCGCGCCAGCGCCGCGGGCGGAAGGGTGAAACCGGGGTGAGGGCGAGCAGGCGCGCATCGAGCGGCAGGATCGGCCCCTGTGCCGACAGGTTGTAGGCCGTCGATCCGGCCGGTGTTGCCACCATCACACCATCGCAGATCAGCTCTTCGAGCCGCACCTGATCGTCAACGGTGATCCGGATTTTCGCAGCCTGGTAGGATTGGCGCAGCAGATAGACGTCGTTGAGCGCAAATGAGGTGACGGTGCCTTCTTCGGCCGATTCCGCCACCATCTTGAGCGGGCGGATGGTTTCCGCCTGGGCCGCTTCCACGCGTTCCTTCAGGCCGGTCTCGCTGTACTCATTCATGAGAAAGCCGACGGAACCGCGATTCATGCCATAGGTCATCTTGCCCTGGTTCATGTGGTTCTGCAGCGTCTGGAGCATGAAGCCATCGCCGCCGAGCGCGATGATGACATCGGCATCCTTGGGCGCTGTCTGTCCATACAGCTTGACCAGCGAGGCCATGGCCTCATCGGATTCCGGCGTTCCGGAGGAGAGAAAAGCAAAGGTTTCAATATTCCGGGTCATGGCTGCCTGCGTGTCCGAGCATGTCGAGGATGTATCGCCTAGCACGGCGCGCTTGATCTGGCAAAATGCGGCCCGGCCAAAAAAACCGGAAAAAAAGCGCAAACCGTTGTTTTTTCATTTTACAATGGGGGCGTTTATGCTAATCGGACGCCGCTGCCCTTATAGCTCAGTTGGTAGAGCATCTGATTTGTAATCAGAGGGTCGGGAGTTCGAGTCTCTCTGGGGGCACCACCTTTCCTTTGATGTTGTTCGTTTGCTTTTTCGATGATCCCGCACCGGGTTTCGGGCGAGGAGTTGCGTTTCCGCTGTGGCAGCAATCCGCGCGAATGGGATGATTCCATGCGTCGTCCAGCCGGCAGGCGTCAACGCGCTGCGAGCCGCTCGGCAATTCGCGCCCGGTTGATGCGCATGGCTTCCCCGGTCGGTTGCCAATCAGCACACCATTCCGCGGGAAAACCGGCGAGCAGCTGATCGGTGTCTGCAAATTGTGGCGCGTATCCGCGTGCACGCATTTCAGCGACGAGTTGCGCTTGCCGTTTGGCAAGGTAACCCAGGCGCGGATAGAAGAACCGGACATGACCTGTACCAAGGGTGTAGCTCGATGGATTGCGCCGATCGTCCGGCGTTTCTCCCCTGGCTATCGCGGCCCTGACGAGTGCGAAGACACGGGGAAGCTCCCGGTACTCCGCAACCAGATGCGGGCCTGTAAGCTCAGATGACGGAATGCAGTTGATCCGCGTCAATCGTCTGACTTCCTCATTGTTCAATCCTGTTCGTGTTTTAAGGCACAATGCTCAAGCGTTTTTCAGCCGAGGCTTCACGCCGGTTCTACAGAAACCCAAACTGCCGGCACTTGCTGAGAAAACTTTTCACCGGCTCGGCGTCTTTTGCCGGATCGCGCGCAAAATTCTCGCAGACGGTGCGAACCTTCTCGGTTTCTCCCGCCTTTGCTCCGGCGGCGTCATAAAATGCGTTCTCGGCATCCCGCATCGGCCGGGTTTGTTCCTTCTGTTCCGTGTCAGCCGCGTTTCGCGTTGCTCCGTAATAGGCGCCACCCGCGATAAGCGCGATACAGACTGCCGCAATCAGGTGTTTCATCCGGTTGTCCCTACGCTGCTGCTCTTTGCCTGGCAGGACGCTATCGCAGGTTCGATACCAAGGCAAAGGCCATTCCAGGCAATCCGTCTTGGCGGATCACGGCAGCATTCGCTGCATCACCTCATCCCTGCGGATGAAGCGGTGCCAAAGTGCGGCCAGGGCGTGAATGCCGGCCAGAATCAGTATTCCATTGGCGCAAAGGCCGTGCAGTTCCCTGATCGAGCGCGCGGTTTCCCTGTTGGGAACAAATGGCGCGGGAATGGTGAAGAGGCCGAAAAAGCTCAAGGCATCACCCCTGAACCAGGTCAGCAATATGCCAAGGACGGGAATGGCAATCAGCAAGGCATAGAGCAAAAGATGCCCGATCTTTGCCAGCGGACGCTCCAGACCGGTCATCGAAGATGGAAGCTCCGGGGCGCCGCGCGCCATGCGCAAAGCCACCCGCCAGAACACGAGTGCGGCCAAAAGCAAGCCGAACGAAATGTGCAGCCGCCATGCCAGAGCCCGGCTGGGGTCGCCGCGCGCAAAAATATCATTGCCATAGGTCAGCGCATAGATCAGCAGGACCAGGACGAACAGCGACCAGTGCAGCGCCTTCTGCACCGGTGAATATCCATTGACCGCCATCGTGTACTCCAATTTATAATCATTCTAATGTTTCCAGATTGATGTGAAACGCGGTGCTTCGGCAACGGTTTTTTTCTTAACGATTCGTAAGGTTCCGGGCTATGGTTTCCCGGCGAGGTGCATGCGCATCCTTCCATCGCCGGACGGCTTGAAAGCGGATCACCGGTCACATACCATTCGCCCGGATTCATGATCACACGGCCCGGTGCGCGCCGTTCATTTCATCGGGAGCTTGATATGACAGGGAAAGACCGGCCGTCCTCCATTGCCCATTGGTCGCAGATCGAAGGGGCGGATGACAACCACTACAAGGGCGACGACGAACTGCTCGCCATCAATGCAGCCTTCGGCCGGCATTTCGGGCTTGGCAGGATCGGCATCCACCATCAGCGTCTGCTGCCCGGACGGCGGACATCGTTTCCGCACGCCGAGAGCGCGGAAGAGGAGTTCGTCTATGTCATCGAAGGCACGCCCGATGTCTGGCTGGATGGTGAACTGCACCGGTTGAAGGCGGGCGATGCGGTTGGTTTTCCGGCAGGCACCGGGATTGCCCATAGTTTTCTCAACAATACCGGGGAGGAGGTCCGTCTTCTCGTGGTGGGCGAAACGCCGAAACCGGAGAATCTGATCTATTATCCACGCCATCCCGAGCGCAAGGCACTGCGTTCCGACTGGTGGGACAATCCTCCCGAGCGCCCATTGGGCGGTCATGACGGCATGCCGGACAAAGTCCGGCTCTGGAAAGCGGCCAAAGCCGCCAAAGCGGAATAGGGGCCGTCATCCTGTTGCATGGGGATATTGCGCAATGCCGAATGATACTTCGCGTGAAGCACCCGTCGTGATCGATGCGGCGCTGGTCAGAACGCTGATTGCGGCGCAATTCCCGCAATGGTCGGATCTGGCGATAAAGCCGGTCCGGCAGGGCGGATGGGACAACAGGACCTTTCATCTCGGCGATCACATGACGGTGCGGTTGCCGAGCGACGCTTCCTATGCGGCGCAGGTGCTAAAAGAGCAGTATTGGCTGCCGCGGCTTGCGCCGCAACTGCCTTTGCCCATTCCCGAGCCGGTTGCCCTGGGAGAGCCGGACGAACATTATCCCTGGCACTGGTCGGTTTACCGATGGCTTGCCGGAGAAACCGCCAAGCGGGAGCGGATCGCTGACCTGCCGCAGTTTGCCAATGATCTTGCGGCGTTCCTCACGGCGCTGCAGGGCGCCGATGCAACAGGCGGCCCGGTGCCAGGCGCACATAATTTTCATCGCGGCGGATCGCTGTCGGTCTATGACGCGCAAACCCGCCAAGCCATTGCGGTGCTTGGCGGTGCGATCGATACCGGCTTGGCGACGGCCGTCTGGGATGCGGCCCTTGCAGCGGCATGGTCCGGACCGCCAGTCTGGCTTCATGGCGATGTCGCCTCCGGCAATCTTCTGGTCAGAGACCACAGGTTGAGCGCCGTGATTGATTTTGGCACGTGCGGTGTGGGCGATCCCGCCTGCGACCTTGCCATTGCCTGGACCCTTTTCGAAGGGGAAAGCCGGCAAAGCTTCAAGGCTGCGCTGCCGCTTGATCCGGCAACCTGGGCGCGGGGGCGCGGCTGGACATTGTGGAAGGCGCTGATCGTCTATGCCGGACTTCCCGGCACCAATCCCCTGGAAAAAGAAAACGCAAAGCACATCCTTGGAGAGGTGCTTGCGGATGACAGGGATCCTTGAAAAGCGTTTGAGATTTACAGCGGATTTGCATGTCGAGAATGGCTGTTTTCCCGCGATAAACCATGCCAGATTTTTCATACTAAATGAGCATTGGCGGGGCGTGGTATTTCATTTTTACTTATAGTACGGTTCGCTCGTCCTTGCGGACCATCGAAGAAAAATGAGGGGAAAAACCATGTCTTTGAAGAGAATAATGCAAGCTGCATTACTGAGTGTTGCTTTGGGCGCTCCAGTTGCGCTGGCCGATGATCTGAAGATCGCGGTCGCAGGTCCGATGACCGGCCAGCTTGCCAATATCGGTGACCAGTTCAAGCAGGGTGCACAGGCCGCAGCCGCGGCGATCAACGAAAAGGGCGGCATCAAGGGACGGCAGATCAAGCTGGTGATCGAAGATGACGTCTGCGATCCCAAACAGGCCGTTTCCATTGCCAACCGCATCGTTGCGGAAGGGATCAAGTTCGTCGATGGCCATGCGTGCTCCGGGTCCAGCATTCCGGCGTCGGCGGTTTATGCCGAGGCTGGCGTGCTGATGATGACGCCGGCGTCGTCCAATCCCGACCTGACCGATGCGGCGGCGAAAAAGGGCTGGCCGACGATCATGCGCCTTTACACGCGCGATGACGGCCAGGGTGAGTTTGTCGGTCCGTGGATCGCCAAGACCTACAAGGGCAAGCGCGTTGTCATCCTGCATGACAAGGGCGCCTATGGTAAGGGCCTTGCCGACGCGGTGAAGGCCAAGATGAACGAGAGCGGGCTGAAGGAAGTGCTGTATGACGGCATCAATGCCGGCGACAAGGACTATTCGGCGCTCATCACCAAGCTGAAGGAAGCAAAGGCCGACTTCGTCTATTTCGGCGGCTATCATCCGGAAGCAGGCCTCATTCTGCGCCAGGCGGCCGACCAGAACTTCAAGTTCCAGCTGATGATGGGCGATGCGATTGCCTCGCCGGAATTCTGGGCGGTGGCAGGACCGGCAGGCGAGGGCGTGATGTTCACATTCCCGGCCAACCCGCAGGCCCGGCCCGAGGCGAAGGCGGCCGTGGAGAAGATCAAGGCCAGCGGCTTCACGCCGGATGGATTCACGCTGTTCTCCTATGCGGTCGTCGAGGCTTTCGCTCAGGGCATTGAACGGGCGGGCAGCGATGATCCGGTCAAGGTTGCGGCGGCGCTCAAGGATGGAAAGCCGGTCAATACGGTCATTGGCCCGGTGGTTTTCGATGCGAAGGGCGATATCAAGGACGCCAAATATGACATCAATATCTGGCACGACGGCGCCTATGCGGCGATGAAGCCGTAAGACAGCGGACGGCAGGCGGTCATTTCCTCCACCCGTTCGGGTCACCATGAAAACGGGCGCTTCGGGCGCCCGTTTTTCATTGTCAGGAAAGGTTCAAGGGTCCTGACCCCTAGAGTCCGCAGCTCTGCATCTGCGCGGCGTAGCGGCTTGCCATGGCGGCGGTGCGCCGCGCTGCCCGGTCGACACCCGGCCGGTTTCGCCAGGTTCCGCGCGCATATTCCTTGGGACCGGCATAATAGGCGGCGTAGAGATTATAGGCGTCGTTGAGCGGGATGCCGTTCTTCTTGTTGCTTTGCGCGTGATACCAGCCGACGAAATACACCGCATCGGCAAAACTGGTGCGGCCGCTGCCATAGCGTCCGGTGCTGCGCTGGAATTCCGCCCAGGTGCCGTCGAGCGCCTGCGAATAGCCATAGGCGCTGGAGGGACGCGTCCAGGGAATGAAGCCGAGCAATTTGGTGCGCGGCGGTCTTGCCCGGGCCTGAAAGCCGGATTCGGTATTGATCGTGGCCATGAGAATGGGAACCGGCACGCCATATTGCGCTTCCGCGCCCTTGGCGTAGGAATACCAATTGTTGAAAAAGCCGTCCTTTTGATCGAATACGGCGCAAACATTGTTGGTCTGGGTGGGCGCCGAGGCGCAGCCTGCCAGCAACAACAAGGGTATCATCATGATGCGGCGCATGGGCAAGTCCTTTGTCTTGCCCAACCAACTAGTCCTCAATTCCTAATGGAATCTTACCAAACGGCCGCGGAAGCCGATCACATTCGATCAAATTTGATGTGACAATTTATTGTTTCTTAAACGCTGCCGCAGTGATCCCCCGATGTGCCCCGGACGATAAAGAGACTTGCCTTCGTGCCGGAGCGGGATCAGGCTTGCTCCGGCGAATCCGTTTCGTGCAATGGAAGTCGCCGGTCATTTATCCAGAGGTTTCCCCATGCGTGCCACCCTTCATCCCGCCGGAACCGTGCATCGGCTGATCATCGACGGTGTTTCCCTTCGCAACAATCTGCTGGGCGATCCGACCGCCCGCGTGGTGGATGTCTACGTGCCCGCCGGGCATGATGGCACCGGTCTGCCGCTGCTTGTCGATCTCGTGGGGTTCACCGCCGGCGGTCCCGCGCACACCAACTGGAAGGGGTTTGGCGAGAACGTTCCGGAACGGCTGGACCGGCTGATCGGTTCGGGCGCCATGCCGCCGGTCGTGGTTGCCTTCCCGGATTGTTTTACGCGGCTCGGCGGCAACCAGTACATAAACAGCGCGGCTATGGGCAATTGGGAAGATTTCCTCATCGATGAAATGCTGCCGGCCGTCGAAGGCCGGTTCGGCTGCGGCGGTCAGGGCAAGCGCGGGGTTTTCGGCAAAAGCTCCGGCGGCTACGGCACGCATGTCCACGCCATGCGCCGGTCCGATATCTGGTCCGCGGCCGCCAGCCACTCCGGCGATGCGGGCTTTGAACAGCTTTATCTGCCGGAATTTCCCGGCGTCCTGCGGGCGCTCGCCGAACATGACCTGTCTATCGAAGCCTGGATGAAGGCTTTCGAGGCGAAACCGAAAAAGAGCGACAGTGACACGCTGGTCATCATGATTTTGGCCCAGGCGGCAACATTCGATCCCGATCCGCAGGCGTTTCTGGGTCTGCGGCTGCCCGTCGATCTGGAAACCTGCGAACTGATCGAGGAGCGGTGGGCGAACTGGCTGGCCTGGGACCCGGCGCAGCTGGCGCAAACCCATGGGCACAATCTGGCCAAGCTGAAGGCCGTCTATTTCGATTGCGGCACCAAGGACCAGTACAACATTCTCTATGGCTCGCGCCGGGTGCACCGGACGCTTGACCGGCTTGGCATTGCGCACCGCTACGAAGAATTCGACGATAATCATTCGGCTGTCGACTACCGTATGGATGTGAGCCTGCCGTTTCTCGCCCGGGCCTTGAGCTGAGGCATCGGGCGCCCCAGATAGGGTAGGCCCGACCGGGCGACCAACATGGAGAGCAGGTATCCCGGTCAGGCCCTTGCTGGAGGACCAGCGACAAGGGAACGCCGCCACGGAGCGAAAGTTCCGGTTGGCAACCGGACAAACGGGGTTTTATGCAATGTTCTTGCAATCTAATGTGGTGACAACCCAAGTGTGGTAACAACCCGGTTTGATCTGCTGATCAGAATTGACCGATGCCTCGCAACCTGCTCTTCAGATGAAGAAGCACCTTGCAGTGCCTGAAATTTAGCCGATGAAAAACGACGTGAACCCAATATGACTGCGACAAACAACGAATACAGCTTGAGAGCCATGATTCCTGCCAGGGGGAGAATCCAATGCTGATCCCCAAGAATTCGTGGCTCTACGCAGCACTCTCCTATTCACTGTGGCCCTTGTTCTATTGCGTTGGTCTCATCGGAACCTATGCGGCGTTTCAGACACAGTCACCGCTTCTCTGGTTCAACGTGGTGTATTTCTCCGTGGTGGCGCTGATTGCCATCTTCGAGCGCATCATGCCGTACGAGCAAACCTGGCTGAAACGCGATGGCGAAACCTTCAATGACATCGCCCATACATTGCTGACCAAGGGCGCCGTGCAGATCGCCGCGGCCATTGGCGCGTCGTTCCCCATGCTGGTGGCCATCGTCGCCCAGCCTGTGCTCAGCACCTCGGCGCATATCTGGCCGAGTGCGTGGCCATTGGCGATCCAGGTCGTCCTTGGACTGATCATCGCCGAATTCGGGCTCTATATCGCCCACCGGCTGGCCCATGAAAAACTGGCGCTCTGGCGCTTTCACGCCTTGCACCACAGTGTCGAGCGTTTGTGGGTGGTCAATACCGGGCGCTTCCATGTGATCGATTCGCTGTTCAAGATTGCGCTCAGCCAGATCCCGCTCTACCTGCTCGGTGCCCCGCTGCCGGTGTTCCTGTGGATCAGCGCCGTGACGGCGTTTACCGGGCTTTTGACCCATTGCAATGTCGATGTGCGCACCGGGCCGCTCGACTGGGTTCTCAGCACGCCGCGGTTGCATCGCTGGCACCACTCCAAGGAATTGTCGGAAGGCAATACCAACTACGGCGAGAACCTGGTGCTGTGGGACCAGATTCTGGGGACCTATTTCAATCCGCCGCGTCCATCGCCTGTCGATATCGGTATCAGCGGCAAGGTGGCCAAGAGCTTTCTCGGCCAGCTGGCGCAGCCCTTTTCGGCCAAGGGGGTCAGGCAGATTCTCGGTTATGCCCCGAAGAAGAGCGATGAGGCTGGCGCTTCATCGGTTGCGGCGAAAGCGCTCGCCGGCGACAAGGTTGGCGACAAGGATTGAGGCGGCGATCGCCGGTTCAACCGCGCTGGCCGTGGATGGTCATGTTGAACTGCACGACGTTCGAATAGATCGGCGTGCCGACATCCATGCCGTATCGGGAACGCATGACCTTGCCTTCGACGTGAAAAACGATGGCGTTGCGGTCGTGGGTGGCAAGGCTGGCCTGAAAGCTGGCCGGACTGCTCTTGCCGCGGGCCGTCAATATTCCGTCGATGGTGGCGGTGTTGGCGCTGGTCTGGGTGATGTGCGTTGACTTGAATGTGACGGTTGGAAAGTTCTGCGCATCGAACACGGCGTCGGACCGCAGGAAGTTTTCGATCCGCGACTGGCCGGTGTTGACGCTTTCGGGAAACAGCGTGAATTCAATGCTGGACCGGCTGATATCGCCATTGTTGAGGGCAAAGACGCCGGAAAACTTCTTGAAATCGCCGGATATGCCGCCGCCGCCGATTTGCTCAACGACAAAGCCGATGCGGGACGATGCATCGATCCTGTAACGGCCTGCCACATCGGCCAGCGTATCGGCGTTTGCCAGTGCCGGCGCTATGGCGAACAGGAGTGGTATGGCGGCCTTGAGAATGGCGCTGACGCAGGTTCGGGCGATGGTCATGATCGGGTATCCTTGTTCGCAATGCGCAGGGGATCGGCATGCGGCCGAACCGGGGCCGGGCGGCGCGCGCCGAGCATGCGCAGGAGGACAGCGTCCCTTTTCCAGAAATGATGGTGCAGGGCCGCCAGTATGTGTGCGGTGGCAACAATGGCGGAGAGATAGGCAAGCCAGGCGTGGCTCATTGCCCAGAATGCTTCGGCCTGATCCGAGATGGCCAGAGGCAATGGCGGTATCACGACCAGATTGAAAGCATAGGTCGGTATCTGCAACGGTGAGCTTGAGGCAACCGCCCATCCGGTCAATGGAATGACAAAAAGGGCAAGATAGAGAAATCCGTGCGCGGCATGCGCCGCGGCGCGCTCGATCCGGCTGATGACATCCGGCATGGGCGGGCGCGGGTTTACCATCCGCCATAAAAGCCGCAGGCCCGAGAGCAGCAGAATGAGAAAGCCGAGGGATTTATGCCACTGGAAGAGGCTGAACTGCAGGGTGTAATTGCCGGTGCGGACCATCAGATAGCCCAGCAGAATCTGTCCAAGGAAAATGACGGCAATGATCCAATGGAAGAGGATCGTCACCACGCCATAGGATTCGGCATCATTTCGCAGCATCGGTGCACTCCATCGCACGAGCCGCCCCTGGGGAGGGACAACCCTGATGTGGAATGAACACCGCAGCCGCGATAATTATTCGGTGCGCCGGTTCTTTTGTCCGGCCGCGTGGATTATCCGGCTTTTGTGCTCAGAAAGCGCTGCGCCGCATAGAGCGAGATGGCTGCGGCATTCGAGACATTGAGCGATTTGATCGCGCCGGGCATGTCGAGACGGGCGAGATGGGTCACCGTTTCGCGGGTCTTCTGCCGCAAGCCCTTGCCTTCGGCGCCGAGAACCAGCGCGATGCGGTCATGCGCCATGGTTTTTTCAAGCTCCAGCGGGCCTTCCGAATCAAGGCCGATGGTGGCGAAGCCAAGTTCGTGCAGCTCGTTGATGGCATCGGCGAGGTTGCGCACCTCGATATGCGCAATGAGTTCGAGCGCACCCGAAGCAGCCTTGGCCAGCACACCCGATTCCTGCGGGCTGTGGCGGGCGGTGGTAACGATCGCCCCGGCACCGAAGGCAACGGCGGACCGCATGATCGCGCCGACATTGTGCGGATCGGTGACCTGGTCGAGAATCAGCAGGAGCTGGCTGTCTTTCAAAGCCTTCAGCGACTGGGTCTTCAGCGGCCTGACTTCGATCATGACGCCCTGATGCACGGCCTCGGAACCGGTTTCGCGATCAATGGCGCGGGGATCGACAATATCGACATCGAAGGGCAGGGCGGACGAATCAGCGATCTCCAGCCGGTCGAGGGCATTCTTGGTCACCAGCATGCGTTTGATCTGGCGCTGGGGGTTGTCCAGGGCCGCGCGCACCGTGTGCAGGCCATAGAGGCGCACCAGCCCATCGGGCGCCTGCGTGCCTTCGACAGCGGGCCGAGTCGCGCGCTGGGCCTGCGGCGGCCCTCCGGCCTTCTTGTCGCGGAACTGGCGGCGCAGCGTGGCATAGTGGGAATCTTTGGGTGTACGGGATGGTTTTTCTTCGCTCATGCCGCAACCTATAACCCTTCATGCCGCCCGGCGATATATGCTTCTTGGCGAAAATGCAGATGCTCCCGCTTTCCTGCTGCGGCCGCACCGGGGAGCGGCCCGGGACAATGATTTTCACAGGACCCGTCATTTTCTTCCGCAGACTGTTGACACCACGAAAGCTAGTCGGCATAAGGCCACCCGCAAGCCGCCGCTGGAAAACAAATCCGGCAGCTGGTTTTGCAGAGTGCCTGATGGCGCGGTTCTATCGGTAGTGACCGGAGGAGTGCCCGAGTGGTTAAAGGGGACGGACTGTAAATCCGTTAGCTTGGCTTACGTTGGTTCGAATCCAACCTCCTCCACCACTGCCGGAACCGAGCGCCTGATGCACAAGCCAAAACCGGAACTGGTTTTGGTATGGCTTGTGCACCGTTTAAAATGTTACGGTGGTTCCAGTGCGTTTCGCATGCACGGCACTGTAATATGTGCGGGTATAGCTCAGTGGTAGAGCAGCAGCCTTCCAAGCTGAATATGCGGGTTCGATTCCCGCTACCCGCTCCAGATTTGCAAGAGCACCGCGTGCACGCGTGAGCGCGCAGAGGTGCTCTTCGATTTTTGTCTTGAGCATTGCACGCCGCTCATGTGTCCCCATATGAACGAGCATGAACAAGACGAAACCAACCTGATCCGGTTGATTTGGCCGGGCGGGAGACTGAGCTGACGGACGGCTTGCTGTCTCGTCTGAGCTACAAACATGGTACCGGCCCTAGACCGGTTGTGATGACGAGAGAACGACAGCTATGGCTAAGAGCAAGTTTGAACGTAACAAGCCGCACGTCAACATCGGCACGATTGGTCACGTTGACCATGGCAAGACGTCGTTGACGGCAGCGATTACGAAGTATTTTGGTGAGTTCAAGGCGTACGACCAGATCGACGCTGCGCCGGAAGAAAAGGCGCGCGGCATCACCATTTCGACGGCGCACGTTGAGTATGAGACGGCAGCGCGCCACTACGCGCACGTCGATTGCCCCGGCCACGCCGACTATGTGAAGAACATGATCACCGGTGCGGCGCAGATGGACGGCGCGATCCTGGTTGTATCGGCTGCCGACGGCCCGATGCCGCAGACGCGCGAGCACATCCTGCTTGCCCGCCAGGTTGGCGTTCCGGCCATCGTGGTTTTCCTGAACAAGGTCGACCAGGTTGACGATGCCGAGCTTCTGGAACTGGTTGAACTGGAAGTGCGCGAACTTCTGTCGAAGTACGACTTCCCGGGCGACGATGTGCCGATCGTCAAGGGTTCGGCTCTGGCTGCGCTTGAAGACAGCAACAAGGAAATCGGCGAAGACGCGGTGCGCGCGCTGATGGCGGAAGTCGACAAGTACATTCCGACGCCGGAACGTCCGGTTGACCAGCCGTTCCTGATGCCGATCGAAGACGTGTTCTCGATCTCTGGCCGTGGTACGGTTGTGACGGGCCGCGTTGAACGCGGAATCGTCAAGGTCGGCGAAGAAGTTGAAATCATCGGCATCAAGCCGACGACGAAGACGACGGTGACCGGCGTTGAAATGTTCCGCAAGCTGCTCGACCAGGGCCAGGCAGGCGACAACATCGGCGCGCTGATCCGCGGCGTTGGCCGTGAAGACGTCGAGCGCGGCCAGATCCTGGCCAAGCCGGGTTCGGTCAAGCCGCACACGAAGTTCAAGGCAGAAGCCTATATCCTGACGAAGGACGAAGGTGGCCGTCATACGCCATTCTTCTCCAACTACCGTCCGCAGTTCTACTTCCGCACGACCGACGTGACGGGCGTGGTGACGCTGCCGGAAGGCACGGAAATGGTCATGCCCGGCGACAACATCTCGGTTGATGTAACGCTGATCGTGCCGATCGCAATGGAAGAGAAGCTGCGCTTCGCTATCCGTGAAGGTGGCCGCACGGTTGGCGCCGGGATTGTTGCTTCGATCATCGAGTAATTGTCGCAAGACAATGTGAATACGGAAAAGGCGGCCAGTGGCCGCCTTTTTTATTTGCATGCTGCTGTTGTCTGGCTGCCCGCTTGTTGTCTATCCGATTGACTCAGACGGATTTCGGTTTGCCGTAGGTGCGATGGTAGGCAGCAACGAGTTCGAACAGGCGTTCGAAGTCGATCGACAGGACCCGGCCGTCGATGTAGATGCCCTTCGGCATCCGGAACAGCGATGCCCGGACGATCCTCGACTTGATGCCCCGGCCGAGCTGATCCACCTGATGGGGATCGATACCCAGCACGATTGTCTGTTCGCGGTTGTCATTCCACGACGCCACTTCGTTGATGTTCTTCCAGGGAATGGTCTCGTCGGCCAGGCGCCTGTCACACAGGCCTTCCGGCGAGATGGTGATGGCATCGCGGGTCTTCAGCAGCCGCCAGACCAGGCGGGCCGTGAGAAGCGGGAACACAACGGAACCGGCACAGGCGATGTACTCGATCAGGTTTTCGGGTTCACTGCCGAGCAATTCGTAGATGACGACCCCGATTGAATAGAAGGACAGCATGCTTGTCATGGCAATATGCTGCAATGGCCTCGAAAACGAGGATTTGATTTTGATCGTTTGGCGCGCGTCCATTTTGATCTCTTTCACCATTCGCCGCGACCGCCGGTCGAGGCCGGGACGGGTCGAGGGAAGGGGCAGGTTGAATTCACGAAAATGTGATGGCTTAAATCGATGACGTGAGCATGACATTCCTATGACGCGTCAATTCATACTTTGTTTCAATTGTACACTTATCGAGAGCGCGGCGTTTTCACACACTGCCCTAACAGGCAACGCGCCCCTGCGGCGAAAGGGCAACTGCTTTCTGTTTACCCTTCCGGACCCTTGGTTTATCCTTGCGGCACTAGAGCATATTCGGCTTCAAGGATACCGCCGCGATCCGGCAGCGGGCAATTGGTAGTTATCGGGATTGACATGTTTGGTTTTCGTTTGGCCGGATGCAGCGTTCTCTCAGGTATGGTTGCCGGTGTTCTCCTGGCATTGCTGGTGCAGCTGGTGCTTGTCGCGCCTGTTCTGGCGGGCAAGAAGCAGGCGAGGGAGCCTGCGCTGCAATCCATGCGCTTTGCCATTGTCCGCAGCGCGGTGTCGAGTTGTGAGCCCGCCTGTCCGGAATGGATATGGGCTTCCGGCACCATATTGGACGACACGCCGGCCAAGCTGCGGAAAATTCTGAAGGCGATGGGCAACAGGCGCCTGCCGATCATCATGGAATCGAATGGCGGCAATGTGGATGCGGCCATGCAGGTCGGCCGCATGATCCGCAAGCGCGGTCTGGACATCGCCATTGGCAGGACCCGCTTTGAGGGATGCAGCCCCGATCAGAAATGCAAGCCCGGCCGTTATGTCGATGGGGCCTATGCGGGATACCCCTATCCGGCGGGTGCCTACTGCCTCTCCGCCTGTCCCTATATCTTTGCCGCGGGCGAAAGGCGCCTTGTCGGTCCCTGGGCGCTGATGGGCGTACACCAGATCACGCAGGTCTACACCCAGACGCGCATCACCTACGAGACGCGCTACCGCATGGTGAACGGCAAGAAGAAGATACTGGATACCAAGATCATCGGGCGCAAACCCGCCGGTTCCTACGAGCGTACCGATCTGAGCAAGGGCTACCGCAAGAAACTGCTCGTCTATTTCACCGGTATGGGTATCGATCCGGCCATTGTCGACCGGATGCTGTCGATTCCGGCCAAGGATATCTCGGTTCTGACTCAGGACGAGCTGGTTCAGTACAGGCTCGTGACCGGGGCGGGGGATGTCAGCGACCTGGCGGCGACGCGCATCTGCGAGCAGGAGCCGAAGGCCGTCAACTGCGTCGGAATCAAATCTGCCAGTTCCAAGGTAGTTTCGAGGATGAATTGACGGGTTGCGGCCGGGCTGATTCTCGCAATTCTGCGATCAGCGCGGCCAGAAAGTGGGATTTCGCGCTCCGGTCCGGTTTAAATCCCGGTGAACAATCACCATTTCATTGCCAGGGAGCGACAGGGCTCTGCCAAATGCCATGGCTGCCGGTTGAATTCCTCATAAAGTACCGTGCAGCCGGAATAGGGGCTTGAAAAGCGCAGCGCTTTATGGAATGTACGCCCCGGACTGTAGGGGAGTAGCTCAGTTGGTAGAGCGGCGGTCTCCAAAACCGTAGGTCGCAGGTTCGAATCCTGTCTCCCCTGCCACTCATAGTCTGCCCGCACACGATTGGATGGTGTGCTGACAGATGTTTGGAAAGAAACGAAACCGGGGACTTGTGTTTTACCGGAATCGGTTCTATGTAACATCAACAGACACGCGGTGCGTGGAGCTGAACGATCAGCTTTACGGGCCGTAATGGTGTGAACAAAGCGTGTTGTTACCATGACAACATATTGAGTTTACAACAACATGACACGCACGAGCGGTAAATGGCATCCAAGACGAACCCGATAAGTTTTTTTCAGCAAGTGCGCGCGGAAACGGCAAAGGTCACCTGGCCTTCACGCCGTGAGACGCTCATTTCCACCGCTATGGTGATGGTGATGGCGTTTTTTGCTGCGATTTTCTTCTTCGCAGCTGATCAGTTGATGGCCTTCGGGATTGATCTCGTTCTCGGTCTTGGTCGTTAACGCAGGCTGACAAGGAAATTTGAATGACCGCGCGCTGGTATATCGTTCACGCCTATTCGAACTTTGAAAAGAAGGTCGCCGAGTCGATCGAAGAAAAGGCGAGGCAGAAGGGTCTGTCGCATCTTTTCGAGCGGATCCTCGTGCCAACCGAAAAGGTGGTTGAAGTGCGCCGCGGCCGCAAGGTTGATGCTGAGCGCAAGTTCTTCCCGGGTTATGTCCTTGTTCGCGCCGACCTGACGGATGATGCCTATCATCTGATCAAGAATACGCCGAAGGTGACGGGTTTCCTCGGTTCCGACAACAAGCCGGTCGCGATTTCCGACAAGGAAGCCGAGCGGATCCTGACGCAGGTTCAGGAAGGTGTCGAGCGTCCGAAGGCTTCGATCTCGTTCGAGATCGGCGAAAGCGTTCGCGTTGCCGATGGTCCGTTCGCCTCGTTCAACGGCATCGTTCAGGAAGTCGACGAAGAGCGTTCGCGCCTCAAGGTGGAAGTTTCGATTTTCGGCCGCGCTACGCCGGTCGATCTGGAATTTGGTCAGGTCGAAAAGATCTGATCAACCGGCCGCCTGACGGGCGGCCAGCCACGTCAGTGGCGAATGGTGGGAGGTGAGGCGGCCTTTAGCCGGGTCTTCAATCCGCACCACCAAACTGCAACCGCCGGTTTTCCGGCATAATGATAAGGCAGAGAAGTTATGGCTAAGAAAATTGCAGGCCAGCTCAAGCTGCAGGTCTCGGCAGGATCGGCAACGCCGTCCCCGCCGATCGGACCGGCACTTGGTCAGCGCGGCATCAACATCATGGAATTCTGCAAGGCCTTCAATGCGGCCACGCAGGAACTGGAAAAGGGTTCGCCCATTCCGGTCGTGATCACATACTATCAGGACAAGTCCTTCACTTTTGTGATGAAGACGCCGCCGGTGTCTTACTTCCTCAAGAAGGCCGCAAACCTGAAGTCCGGTTCGAAAGAGCCAGGCAAGGTGGTTGCTGGCAAGATCTCGCGCGACAAGGTCCGTGAAATCGCGCAGGCGAAGATGAAGGACCTGAACGCAGCGGATGTTGAATCCGCCATGCGCATGGTCGAAGGTTCTGCCCGTTCGATGGGCCTGGAAGTGGTGGGCTGAGACGATGGCAAAAGTATCAAAGCGTGTAGCCAAGGTTCGTGAAGGCGTTGACCGCAACAAGCTCTATGATCTGACTGCGGCTGTTGCCATGGTCAAGGAACGTGCCGTTGCCAAGTTCGACGAGACGATCGAAGTATCGATGAACCTCGGCGTTGATCCCCGCCATGCGGACCAGATGGTTCGCGGCGTTGTCAACCTGCCAAACGGCACGGGCCGTACGGTTCGCGTTGCTGTTTTCGCTCGCGGCGACAAGGCTGAAGAAGCCAAGAAGGCCGGTGCTGACATCGTTGGCGCGGAAGACCTGTTCGAGATCGTCAATGGCGGCAAGATCGATTTCGATCGCTGCATCGCCACGCCGGACATGATGCCGCTCGTCGGCCGTCTCGGCAAGGTTCTCGGACCGCGCGGCATGATGCCGAACCCGAAGGTCGGCACCGTAACGACGGATGTTGCGGCAGCGGTCAAGGCTTCCAAGGGCGGTGCTGTCGAGTTCCGCGTCGAGAAGGCCGGTATCGTTCACGCAGGCGTCGGCAAGGCATCGTTCGATGTCAAGGCGCTGGAAGAAAACATCAAGGCATTCACCGATGCCGTCACCAAGGCAAAGCCAGCAGGCGCCAAGGGTGAATATGTCAAGCGCGTCGCGATTTCGTCGACGATGGGCGTTGGCGTCAAGGTTGATCCGTCGACTGTGCGCCCTGCGTAACAATCGATGTGAAGTCTTGGACCTAACGGTCTGAGTTTTAAAGAATTCCAGGCCTTTCGGGGCCTGGATAACCGGATGAAAGTCCGGTTATCCTGTCCGAGATTGCAGGTGGCTCGCCTTAATTGTCATGAGCCTGCATGAGACGTGGAACAGCTTTGTTAGGGTGGAAAAATCCACCGAGACAAGGTTCGAACCGTAGTTGCCTTTCGCTTGCAGCCGGGTTTCCGGCGAAGCAGGGGGGACAGGATCCTCAAGTGTTGTTTGGCTTCCGTTTCTGGATTGAAGCCTTGCAACAAAAGGCAACCCGGCAGGGACGCACCGTGCGTTTCTGCCAAATGGAGAGAGACAGTGGAAAAAGCGGAAAAGCGCGAATTTGTCACGTGGCTGAACGGCGTCTTCAAGGACTCCGGTTCAGTTGTCGTGGCCCACTATACCGGTCTCACCGTTGCGCAGCTGAGCGATCTTCGCTCCAAGATGCGTGATGCTGGTGGCACCGTTAAAGTCGCGAAGAACCGCCTTGCCAAGATCGCTCTTCAGGGCACGGAATCGGAAGGCATTTCTGACCTGTTCACAGGCCAGACACTTGTTGCCTATTCGAATGATCCGATTACGGCACCAAAGATCGCCATCGAATTTGCCAAGGGTAACGAAAAGCTCGTCATCCTCGGTGGCTCGATGGGAGCAACAACTCTCGACGCTGATGGCGTGAAGGCTCTTGCCGCACTGCCGTCACTCGACGAGTTGCGTGCAAAGCTGGTTGGTATGATCCAGACACCAGCAACGCGCATCGCTCAGATCGTCAACGCACCGGCAGGCCAGCTTGCCCGCGTTTTCGGCGCCTATGCCCGGAAGGACGAAGCGGCATAAGGCCGTTCTCGCTGTCAATATATCGAACCTTGTAAAGGAAAACCAAAATGACTGATCTCGCAAAGATCGTAGACGACCTGTCCAACCTGACCGTTCTGGAAGCTGCTGAACTTTCGAAGCTTCTGGAAGAGAAGTGGGGCGTTTCTGCTGCTGCTCCTGTTGCTGTTGCTGCTGCCGCTGGCGGCGGTGCAGCTGCTGCAGCCGTTGAAGAAAAGACTGAATTCGACGTCGTTCTGACCGATGCCGGCGCTAACAAGATCAACGTGATCAAGGAAGTCCGCGCAATCACCGGTCTCGGCCTCAAGGAAGCCAAGGACCTCGTTGAAGCTGCTCCCAAGCCAGTCAAGGAAGCTGCTACGAAGGACGAAGCTGACAAGATCAAGGCACAGCTCGAAGCAGCTGGCGCCAAGGTTGAACTGAAGTAAGTCTAGCATTTTTGGCGGGCAGGGCGACAAGCCCTGTCCGCTGATCTGCCCTTTTTGGGCAACCCGGTACTGAACCCTTTTCCTGACGGCAATTCCGATGCTTTCAGGAAACGGGTTTTGTCCCGTTCACGGGGCCGCAAAAGCGGTTTTAAGAAACATGCCAGTTTCCGCTGGCGCAAAGACGAGGAGCGACGATGGCTCAGACCCATACTTTTAACGGTCGTAGGCGCGTACGCAAGTTTTTCGGTAAGATCCCTGAAGTCGCAGAGATGCCGAACCTCATCGAGGTTCAGAAGGCTTCCTACGATCAGTTCCTCATGGTTGAGGAACCGAAAGGCGGGCGTCTTGATGAAGGTCTGCAGGCTGTGTTCAAGTCTGTGTTCCCGATCCAGGATTTCTCCGGCGCTTCCATGCTTGAATTCGTCAAGTATGAATTTGAAGCTCCAAAATTCGACGTTGACGAATGCCGTCAGCGCGATCTGACCTATGCTGCACCGCTGAAAGTCACGCTGCGTCTGATCGTGTTCGATATTGACGAGGATACGGGCGCCAAGTCGATCAAGGACATCAAGGAACAGGACGTTTACATGGGCGACATGCCGCTCATGACCGATAACGGCACGTTCATCGTCAATGGTACCGAGCGCGTCATCGTTTCGCAGATGCACCGGTCGCCGGGCGTTTTCTTCGATCACGACAAGGGCAAGACCCATTCGTCGGGCAAGCTGCTGTTTGCCGCGCGCGTCATTCCTTACCGCGGTTCCTGGCTTGACATCGAGTTCGATGCCAAGGACGTGGTCTATGCGCGTATCGACCGCCGCCGCAAGATTCCTGCGACATCGCTTTTGATGGCGCTGGGCATGGACAGCGAAGAAATCCTGTCGACGTTCTACAATTCGCTGATGTTCAGCCGTGACGGCGACACCTGGCGCATTCCGTTCTCCGTCGACCGTTTCCGCGGGTTCAAGGCGACAACAGACGTTATCGATGCCGATACCGGTGAAGTCATTCTCGAGTCCGGCAAGAAGCTGACCGCCCGTGCGGCCAAGCAGCTTGCTGAAAAGGGCCTGAAGTTCATCAAGGCAACGGAAGACGACCTGTTCGGCATGTATCTGGCCGAAGACATCGTCAACATGGAAACCGGTGAAGTCTATCTCGAAGCCGGTGACGAGCTGGACGAGAAGACCCTCAAGGTTCTGCTCGATACCGGTGTAGCCGAGATCAACGTTCTCGATATCGACCATGTCAATATCGGACCGTATATCCGCAACACGCTGGCCGTCGACAAGAACGAGAGCCGTCAGGACGCGCTGTTCGATATCTACCGCGTCATGCGTCCCGGTGAGCCGCCGACAATCGACTCGGCCGAAGCCATGTTCAAGTCGCTGTTCTTCGACAGCGAGCGCTATGATCTCTCGGCTGTTGGCCGCGTGAAGATGAACATGCGTCTCGACCTGAACGCGGAAGATACCGTCCGCATCCTGCGCAAGGAAGACATCCTTGCCGTGGTCAAGATGCTGGTCGATCTGCGCGATGGCCGCGGTGAAATCGACGACATCGACAATCTCGGCAACCGCCGTGTGCGCTCGGTCGGCGAATTGATGGAAAACCAGTACCGCGTTGGCCTGCTCCGCATGGAGCGCGCCATCAAGGAACGCATGTCGTCCATCGAAATCGACACCGTGATGCCGCAGGACCTGATCAATGCGAAGCCGGCAGCTGCTGCCGTTCGCGAATTCTTCGGCTCCTCGCAGCTGTCGCAGTTCATGGATCAGACCAACCCGCTTTCGGAAATCACCCACAAGCGCCGTCTTTCGGCACTTGGACCTGGTGGTCTGACCCGTGAGCGCGCCGGCTTCGAAGTCCGCGACGTGCATCCGACGCATTACGGCCGTATCTGCCCGATTGAAACGCCTGAGGGACCGAATATCGGTCTGATCAACTCGCTCGCAACCTTTGCCCGGGTCAACAAGTACGGCTTCATCGAAAGCCCGTACCGCCGGATCGTTGACGGCAAGGTCACGGACGACGTCGTCTATCTCTCGGCCATGGAAGAAGCCAAGTATCACGTGGCACAGGCCAATGTGGAACTCGACGCTTCCGGCGCCTTCACGGACGAATTCGTTGTCTGCCGCCATGCGGGTGAAGTTCTGATGGCTCCGCGTGAAAACGTGGATCTGATGGACGTGTCGCCGAAGCAGCTCGTATCGGTTGCCGCAGCGCTCATTCCGTTCCTGGAAAACGACGACGCCAACCGCGCTCTGATGGGTTCGAACATGCAGCGTCAGGCCGTTCCTCTGGTTCGTGCGGAAGCGCCGTTCGTCGGTACCGGCATGGAGCCGATCGTTGCCCGTGACTCCGGCGCCGCCATCGGCGCACGCCGCACAGGTATCGTCGATCAGGTCGATGCAACGCGTATCGTTATCCGTGCGACGGAAGATCTCGTACCGGGTAAATCAGGCGTCGATATCTACCGCCTGATGAAGTTCCAGCGTTCGAACCAGAACACCTGCATCAACCAGCGTCCGCTGGTGCGTGTTGGCGACCGGATCGAAAAGGGCGACATCATTGCCGACGGTCCTTCGACGGATCTGGGCGATCTGGCGCTTGGCCGCAACGTGCTCGTCGCGTTCATGCCGTGGAATGGCTACAACTACGAAGACTCCATCCTTCTGTCTGAAAAGATCGTTTCGGATGACGTCTTCACCTCGATCCACATCGAGGAGTTCGAAGTCATGGCCCGCGATACGAAGCTTGGACCGGAAGAAATCACGCGCGACATTCCGAACGTTTCGGAAGAAGCCCTGAAGAATCTGGACGAAGCCGGTATTGTCTACATCGGTGCGGAAGTTCAGCCGGGTGACATTCTCGTCGGCAAGATCACGCCGAAGGGCGAAAGCCCGATGACGCCGGAAGAAAAGCTTCTGCGCGCCATCTTCGGTGAAAAGGCTTCCGATGTCCGTGACACCTCGATGCGCATGCCGCCCGGGACTTACGGTACAGTTGTGGAAGTTCGCGTTTTCAACCGCCACGGCGTTGAAAAGGACGAACGCGCCATGGCGATCGAGCGCGAGGAAATCGAGCGTCTGGCCAAGGACCGCGACGACGAACAGGCTATTCTTGACCGCAACGTCTATGGCCGTCTGGCTGACGTTCTCAATGGCAAGCCTGCCGTTGCCGGACCGAAGTCGTTCAAGAAGGGCACCGTTGTCACGACGGAAGTCATGGGTGAACACCCGCGCTCCCAGTGGTGGCAGTTTGCCGTGGAGGACGAAAAGCTTCAGGGCGAGATCGAAGCTCTGCGCAACCAGTACGACGACTCCAAGAAGCTGCTCGAACAGCGTTTCATGGACAAGGTCGAAAAGGTACAGCGCGGCGACGAGATGCCTCCGGGCGTCATGAAGATGGTCAAGGTCTTCGTTGCTGTGAAGCGCAAGATCCAGCCAGGCGACAAGATGGCCGGCCGTCACGGCAACAAGGGTGTTGTCTCGCGTATTGCCGCCGTTGAAGACATGCCGTTCCTCGAAGACGGAACGCATGTGGACATCGTGCTCAATCCGCTTGGCGTGCCAAGCCGCATGAACGTTGGCCAGATTCTGGAAACGCATCTGGGCTGGGCCTGTGCCGGAATGGGCAAGAAGATCGGCGATCTGATCGAAGCCTACAAGGCGCAGCATGCTGCAAGCGGACAGGGCGACATCCAGCCGCTGCGGGCGACGATCGAGTCGATCATCCCCGACAACGACCGGAACGAGCCAGTGCGCAACTATGACGACGAGAGCATCGTGCGTCTTGGTGAGCAGATGAAGCGCGGCGTGTCGATTGCAACGCCGGTGTTTGACGGTGCGCATGAGCCGGACATCAATGTGATGCTGGAACAGGCGGGTCTGAAGGCTTCCGGTCAGTCGACGCTCTATGACGGACGTACGGGTGAAACTTTCGATCGTCAGGTGACTGTCGGCTACATCTATATGCTGAAGCTGCACCACCTGGTCGACGACAAGATCCACGCCCGTTCGATCGGACCTTACTCGCTCGTCACGCAGCAGCCTCTGGGTGGTAAAGCCCAGTTCGGCGGCCAGCGCTTCGGTGAAATGGAGGTCTGGGCCCTGGAAGCATACGGTGCGGCTTACACGCTGCAGGAAATGCTCACGGTCAAGTCCGATGACGTCGCCGGCCGTACCAAGGTCTATGAAGCGATCGTCCGCGGTGACGATACGTTCGAGGCCGGTATTCCCGAGAGCTTCAACGTTCTCGTCAAGGAAATGCGTTCGCTCGGCCTCAATGTCGAGCTGGACGATACACGCCAGCAGGACCAGCAGCAGGCCTTGCCTGACGCGGCAGAGTAGAAAAGTTGGGGTGCGCGGCTTGCCGCGCACCCGACCATTTTGTTTCGAGCCGCTGCAGAAGCGGCATTTGATCTAGATGGACCCGCGACGGCGGATCATTCCATCGCAAGCAGAGGGCAATTTTTGCCCCATGGAGAAACGGCATGAACCAAGAGGTCATGAATCTTTTCAATCCTCAGGTGCCTGTACAGGCATTCGATTCCATCCGGATTTCGATCGCCAGCCCTGAGAAGATTCTGTCCTGGTCATACGGTGAGATCAAGAAGCCGGAGACGATCAACTACCGCACGTTTAAGCCGGAGCGGGATGGTCTCTTCTGCGCTCGGATCTTCGGGCCGATCAAGGACTATGAATGCTTGTGCGGCAAGTACAAGCGCATGAAATACAAGGGCATCATCTGCGAAAAGTGCGGCGTGGAAGTAACGCTGTCGCGCGTTCGCCGTGAGCGCATGGGCCATATCGAACTCGCAGCTCCGGTTGCGCATATCTGGTTCCTGAAGTCTCTGCCAAGCCGTATCGGCACATTGCTCGACATGACCCTCAAGGGTATCGAGCGCGTTCTCTATTTCGAGAACTACATCGTGACCGAACCCGGCCTGACATCCCTGAAAGAGCATCAGCTGCTTTCAGAAGAAGAATACATGATCGCTGTCGATGAGTTCGGTGAAGATTCCTTCACGGCACTGATCGGCGCGGAAGCTATTCATGAGCTTCTGGCTTCCATGGATCTGGAGAAGATTGCCGGCGACCTGCGGGAAGAGCTGGCAACGACAACATCGGACCTGAAGCAGAAGAAGCTGATGAAGCGTCTGAAGATCGTCGAAAACTTCCTGGAATCGGGCAACCGTCCGGAATGGATGATCATGAAGATCGTTCCGGTCATTCCGCCGGACCTGCGCCCGCTCGTTCCGCTGGATGGCGGCCGCTTTGCGACATCCGATCTCAACGACCTCTATCGTCGCGTGATCAACCGCAACAACCGTCTGAAGCGCCTGATCGAACTGCGCGCGCCTGGCATCATCATCCGCAACGAGAAGCGCATGCTTCAGGAATCGGTTGATGCACTGTTCGACAACGGCCGCCGCGGCCGCGTCATCACCGGCGCCAACAAGCGTCCGCTGAAGTCGCTGTCCGACATGCTCAAGGGCAAGCAAGGCCGCTTCCGCCAGAACCTGCTCGGCAAGCGCGTCGACTATTCCGGCCGTTCGGTCATCGTGACCGGTCCGGAGCTGAAGCTGCACCAGTGCGGTCTGCCGAAGAAGATGGCGCTCGAACTGTTCAAGCCGTTCATCTACGCCCGTCTCGACGCCAAGGGTTACTCCTCGACCGTCAAGCAGGCGAAGAAGCTGGTTGAAAAGGAAAAGCCAGAAGTCTGGGATATTCTCGACGAGGTCATCCGCGAGCATCCGGTTCTTTTGAACCGCGCGCCGACGCTGCACCGTCTTGGTATCCAGGCATTCGAACCCACCCTGATCGAAGGCAAGGCAATCCAGCTGCATCCGCTCGTCTGTACCGCTTTCAACGCGGACTTCGACGGCGACCAGATGGCTGTTCACGTTCCGCTTTCCCTGGAAGCGCAGCTTGAAGCCCGCGTTCTGATGATGTCGACGAACAACATCCTGCATCCCGCCAACGGTCTGCCGGTTATCGTTCCGTCACAGGACATGGTTCTGGGCCTGTACTATCTGTCGATCGTTGCGGCCAAAGAGCCGGGCGAAGGCATGGCCTTTGCCGATATGGGCGAGCTTCACCATGCCATCGGCAGCGGTGCGGTGACCCTGCACACCAAGATCAAGGGCCGCTTCAAGAGCATTGATGCGGACGGCAAGCCGACATCGAAGATCTACGAGACCACGCCTGGCCGTATGATCATCGGCGAACTGCTGCCGAAGCACCACAACGTGCCTTTCGACATCTGCAACCAGGAAATGACCAAGAAGAACATCTCCAAGATGATCGACACGGTCTATCGTCACTGCGGACAGAAAGAGACGGTCATTTTCTGCGACCGCATCATGCAGCTCGGTTTCTCCCATGCCTGCCGCGCCGGTATTTCCTTCGGCAAGGACGACATGGTCATTCCGGAAACCAAGGCGAAGCTCGTTGCCGAGACCGAAGCTTTGGCGACCGAATATGAGCAGCAGTACAATGACGGCCTGATCACCCAGGGCGAGAAGTACAACAAGGTCGTTGACGCTTGGGGCAAGTGCACCGAGAAGGTCGCCGACGAAATGATGGCCCGCATTAAGGCTGTCGAGTTCGATCCTGTCACTGGCCGCCAGAAGCAGATGAACTCGATCTACATGATGTCGCACTCGGGTGCCCGCGGTTCGCCGAACCAGATGCGCCAGCTGGGCGGCATGCGCGGACTGATGGCCAAGCCTTCGGGCGAAATCATCGAAACGCCGATCATTTCGAACTTCAAGGAAGGCCTGACCGTGAACGAGTACTTCAACTCGACCCACGGTGCCCGTAAGGGTCTTGCCGATACCGCCTTGAAGACGGCCAACTCCGGTTACCTGACACGCCGTCTGGTTGACGTCGCGCAGGATTGCATTGTCATCTCGGTGGATTGCGGCACGACAACGGGCCTCACCATGCAGCCGATCGTCGATGCCGGCCAGGTCGTTGCGACCCTCGGCCAGCGCGTCCTCGGCCGCACGGCACTCGAAGACATCCTGCATCCGGTTTCCGGCGACGTTCTGGTCACCGGCGGCAACATCATCGACGAGTTCGATGTGGATGCCATCGAGAAGGCCGGCGTCCAGTCCATCCGCATCCGTTCGGCTCTCACCTGTGAGACCCGCGGCGGCATCTGCGCCAAGTGCTACGGCCGCGATCTGGCCCGTGGTACGCCGGTCAACCAGGGTGAAGCTGTCGGCGTTATCGCCGCGCAGTCGATTGGTGAGCCGGGCACGCAGCTGACCATGCGTACGTTCCACCTTGGTGGTACGGCGCAGGTTGTGGATCAGTCGTTCCTCGAAGCCAGCTATGAAGGCACGGTGCAGATCCGTAACCGCAACGTGGTGCGCAACTCCGACGGCCATCTGGTCGTCATGGGCCGCAACATGGCTGTCATCATCCTCGATGCGACAGGCAAGGAACGGGCGACACACCGCGTCACCTACGGTTCGCGCATCTATGTCGATGATGGCGATACGGTAAAGCGCGGCCAGCGTGTGGCCGAGTGGGATCCGTACACCCGTCCGGTCATGACGGAAGTCGAAGGTCATGTCGAATTCGAAGACATGGTCGACGGTCTTTCCGTTTCGGAAACGACGGACGAATCCACCGGCATCACCAAGCGCGTGGTCATCGACTGGCGTTCGACCCCGCGCGGTTCGGATCTCAAGCCTGCCATCGTCGTCAAGGACAAGGCCGGCAAGGTTCTCAAACTGGCAAAGGGCGGCGATGCACGCTTCCAGCTGTCGGTTGAATCGATCCTGTCGGTTGAACCCGGTTCGCATGTGAAGGCGGGTGACGTTCTTGCCCGTATTCCGATGGAAAGCGCCAAGACCAAGGACATCACCGGTGGTCTGCCGCGCGTTGCGGAACTGTTCGAAGCCCGCCGTCCGAAGGACCATGCAATCATCGCCGAAATCGATGGTACGGTTCGCTTCGGCCGCGACTACAAGAACAAGCGCCGCATCGTCATCGAACCGAACGACGAGACGCTCGAGCCTGTCGAATATCTGATCCCCAAGGGCAAGCCTTTCCATCTTCAGGATGGCGATGCGATCGAAAAGGGCGATTACATCCTCGACGGCAACCCGGCGCCGCATGACATTCTGGCCATCAAGGGCGTGGAAGCACTCGCTTCGTATCTCGTCAATGAAATCCAGGAAGTCTATCGTCTGCAGGGCGTTCTGATCAACGACAAGCACATTGAAGTGATTGTCCGCCAGATGCTGCAGAAGGTCGAAATCACCGAATCCGGTGACACGGGCTTCATCGCCGGTGACCATGTCGACCGGATCGAGCTGGACGAGATCAACGAACGTCTTGAGGAAGATGGCAAGAAGCCGGGCTATGGTACGCCGGTTCTCCTGGGTATCACCAAGGCTTCGCTGCAGACGCCGTCCTTCATTTCGGCTGCCTCCTTCCAGGAAACAACACGCGTCCTCACGGAAGCGGCTGTTGCCGGCAAGATGGATGCGCTGCAGGGCCTGAAGGAAAACGTCATCGTTGGCCGTCTGATCCCGGCCGGTACGGGCGGCACGGTCAAGCAGATCCGCCGCATTGCCGGTGCCCGCGACGAACTGATCATCGACGAACGCCGCAAGGAAAGCGGTGCCGGTGCTGCCAAGGCCGACGCCATGCTCACCGACATGACAGGCACCCCGGCCGAATAAGCCGGTTGCCCATGACGACATTGAAAAGGCCGCCTTTCGGGGCGGCCTTTTTGTTTGGGCTGTGATGCTAAGGTATTATTGATTGACTTCGACGCATGTGAGACACTGTTATCTACATAATATTGATTTATGTTTTTATATATTATTCAAAATAGTGGTGGCAAAGATGTTTGTGCGCCCCAAGATTTTTGTAACCGGTGACGGTTATTCAGAAAACCACTTTGAGCTTCTTAAATTGTCGGGATTTGATCGGCAGGCCATAGGAATTATCGCGCGCGCGCTACCACTATGAGAGCACGATCTGCCAATACTCTCCTGTTGGTGACGGCGGCAATTTGGGGGATCGGCTTCATCGGCCAGTCAAGCGCAATGACGCATATAGGCCCCTTCACATTCATTTTCTTTCGCTTCTTGTTTGCGTCTCTTACAATCTCGCCGCTGATGGTACGAGAAGTTAAAATGTCTCGAACATCGCTCACATCAAACGAATGCCGCCTGTTCCTTTTTACCGGAATGGCGTTGTTTGCAGCTGTGGCGTTTCAGCAATCCGGGCTTGTGACCGCAACGGTTACGAACACTGGGTTTTTAACCGGATTGAATGTCGTATTCGTTCCGATTCTCGCCATAGTGCTGTTCGGTCAATACCAACCTGTTACCGTTTGGCTTGCTGCGCTAACGGCATTTACCGGTATCTATTTGTTGTCCGATGCAAATCTAGAAAACTTGAACGGCGGGGATTGGCTGATCGTCGCGTGCGCGTTTTTCTGGGCGCTGCAGGTGGTTTTTGTCGGCCGTGCAGCGTCAGCGGTCAACAGGCCAATCACACTTTCGCTCTTTCAGTTCATTGTTTGCGGAATTCTCGGACTCGTTGTTGCTCTTTTTACCGAAGAATTCAATGCAGGCAAACTGATGATGGCAGCGCCAGCATTGTTGTTTGTTGGTGTCGTTTCAACAGGCGTCGCTTTCACATTGCAGACGATCAGCCAGCGTTTTACATCGGCGTCTCAAGCTGCAATTTCGCTCTCGTCGGAAGCCCTGTTCGCCGCATTCTTTGGCCGTGTAATTTTGGGCGAACAGTTGTCGTGCCTGCGCGCAATCGGTTGTGGTCTCATCTTCCTGGCCATGATTGCATCCCAGCTGAATCTGGTGCCCCCCGCTCCATCAATTGAAGAATAAGCTCAACTATTCGTTAAACTCGATCAGTGCAGCCCGGCCGGTACGGGCGGCACGGTCAAGCAGATCCGCCGCATTGCCGGTGCCCGCGACGAGCTGATCATTGACGAGCGCCGCAAGGAAAGCGGTGCCGGTGCTGCCAAGGCCGACGCCATGCTGACCGACATGACAGGCACCCCGGCCGAATAAGCCGGGTGCCCATGACGACATTGAAAAGGCCGCCTTTCGGGGCGGCCTTTTTGTATGTCAGGGCAGGCTGAAACCGAGCGCCTGCAGGCTGAGCTCGATGCCCCTCTGATTGCCCGCATACCAGAGAAACAGCAGCGTCTGCAGCGGAATGCAATTGATGATGGCGTGCAGCAGAATGGGCCAGAAAATTGCTCCGCTTTTCAATCTCAGCCATCCCGTGTAAAAGGCAGCGGGAAGGGTGACAATGAAGCTGAAAACACCCGTCTCGGCTGATATGTGCATGAACGAAAAGGCCAGACCCGTCGCGATCACGACGGCGGTATTGGAAAACCCCAATGCCTGGCCGCGTGAGAAGAGCAGCCCGCGAAAGCCGAGTTCTTCGGTTATGGGTACGGCGAGACTTTTGACAATCAGCAGCATCCACAGGGCATTCCACGGCGGAACGGATCCCATATGGAAACCGAGATGAAACACAGCGTCGAGCGCAACGTAGATGGCGCATGGCATCAAGGGGACGATCAGGATGATGGGCAGAAACGACCAGTGAAACTGTCCGAACCTGAGAAGGCTCCGCACGCGCAAGCTGAAAAAGGGAAACAGGTGCGATAAAACACCTGCCGTCATCACCGCTTCCAGCACCGCGTTGAGAAAGGCAAACAGCGTTATGTATTGCGGGCTTTCCCCATGAAGCGTGTAAATCCAGGCGTCATAATCGATAAGCCTGATCATGATGAGGAACAGATCCGCAGTCACATAGGCAACCGACTTTGCCAGGGGAACGATGCCGACGATCATGAAGAGCGTGAGAAGCCATGCGGTTCTGCGGGATGCATTGCCTGAACCGGATTGTTCCACCTTGATGCCCCGCACGACCTCGTGATCCGGGGACTTATCGATCCGATCCGCCGGGCCCCTTAAACAGGTGCACAATTACGCCAACGGCACGCCCGGGGCTATACTCCTTTATTCCTATAGCTCGCCAGCAATATACGGGAACAGACCGTGCAAGGCGCTATTGATCAAACTCGATCAGCGCGGCCTGGCCGGTGAGGGCGGTCTTCCAGGCGGACAGGTGGGGTTCTTCCTCCGGCTCGCTTGTCAGCGTGCCGATCTCCAGGAGTTCTGCCTCTTCATAGCCTTCATTGGCCAGAATCTGCAGGGCCGTTTCAACCAGCCCGTCGGCATCGTCATTCATCAGCAGAACATGCACCTGCAGCGGCTCTTCCTCGCCCTTCTTCCAGACGTCGGCAACGATGAGGTGGACTGTTTTCGGTTCGGGATTATCTGTTGGCATAGAATTGATTCCAGAGTTTGATCGTCATTCTGTCTGTAATGAAATCGTACCATTTATGAAATCAGAATATTCTTTCGAGTTGAGCAGGTCGCCGTGTGTTCCGCAACGTATTTTGCCGGGGCCAATCATATAGAGAACAGCATCATTCGGCGCGATAAGCTCCATATCGTGGGTGACGATGATTGCGGTCTGTTTGTTTTTCCGATTGCTTAAAGCCTTGATCACGCGTGATCTGTTTACTTCATCAAGTGCGGCTGTCGGCTCATCCAACAGCAAGAGATGGGACGGCTTCAAGAGCGCGCGAGCAAGGGAGATGCGTTGCTTCTCGCCACCGGACAATCTGCTGCCGCGCTCCCCCACGGTCGGCTCGTTTTCATCCCGGTGCCGCTTTACAACCTCGCTCAATCCCAGTTCGGCCATCACGGCTTCAATAGCGGCATGAGGGGCGTCAGAGCCGAGCGCAATATTTTCTGTGATGGTCAGATCGAACAGCAGACAATCCTGATACGCCACGGCGATACCATTTCTGAATGCTTCTGCGTTGGTTTCGGTCACCTCGACGTTTTCTATATTGAAATGCCCGCTCGATGCTGGAACCAGGCATGCAAGAACACGCAAAAGGCTGCTCTTGCCAGCTCCCGATGGGCCGACGATATACAGACGGCTGGCCGCAGGAACGGAGAGGTTCAACCCCGAAATGACGGGTGTCGCATCGATTGTAACGCCCAGATCGCGTAAATCCAGCGACCAGGGACCGCTCGAGACCGGCAGGTCGACACACAGAGAAGCCGGAACAGGGTTTTCGGCTAGAAGCCGCATCAGGAGAGTAGCTTCTCCGGCTGCCGCATGCATTTCGCGATAGACGCGAGCCAAGGTTTCCACTGGTTGCAGCAGGCGGATAATATATGTGTTGATCAACACAAGTTCGCCAACCGTGAGCGAGCCCGTCGAAACATCTAATGCGCCGCGCCATAGAACCCAGATCACGACGCCGCCGAATATGATCGTTTGCAGCACGCCATAATAGACCCGCTGGGTGAACGTCACTTTCCAGTGCGCGTCGTTCAGCTTCAGCCGCTTGTTGAGCTGTTCCATGATTACCGAACGCAAATTTGCTTGCTGGACCTGATCAACATTGACAATGGCATCGAGGCCATAGGTCCATGCCTCGGTGCCGCTTTCCATGGCGTTTTCCGTTGCTACCCGAATGCGTTCCGCCGACAGATTCGCCAAATAGCCATACAGGCAAAGAGCGGCGATCAGCACCGCTGCAATCCATGGATCCACCATGAACGCAATCACGAAGGCTGCGATGATGAGCTCAACGATCGTCGGTGCAACGGAAAAGGCAAGGCTGGATGTAATATCCCGTACAGCGTCGAGACCTTTCTCAACGATCCGGCCAATCTCGTGCGAACTATGCTGCCGCATGACTTGATAGGGAAGAGACAGTGCGTGGCTGAAGACGTGCAATGTGAGGTGCCGCTGCAAACGGAGATTGAATGGTCCGAATGTCAGCCATTCGAATTGAGAAATGATGGAGGCGATCAGCAGACTGACGGAAAATGCAAGAATGAGAGATATGCCCGATTCTATGTCACTTCCCTCCGATAGGCGATCAATGCCCTTGGCGAACAGTATCGGAATGGCAGACATTGCCGCGCTGACTATGGTAATTGTGCCGATCAAAACAGGTAATAATACAAACTGCCTCTTATTTTTAAATACTAGTAAAAATGCATACTTGAATACGGTGGATTCATTCACGGAATTTTCCTATTGTTTAAGTAATATATTATCAAAACCAAAATTATTCGGGCCATAATGCCTCATCTTCAGCCGTTTCTCTATGAGACTAATGTATAATATACATTGTGGTGCAGTTCGCTATGGTGTGTTTGTTACAAATTTTCCAAGGAGGTATGGGATGCTGATCCATTTTCTGAGCCCAGGACAATTCGGTGATCAAGTTGAGTTCGATGATGATGACAATACGACCATGGCGAGCGGCGGACTGAGTGGAGTAAGCCCCAGTAGCTCGAAATCGAATAGCAGCTCAAAGTGTGATAGTAGCAGTAAATGTGGCTCATCCGGCAAAAGCAACAGTTCTTCGGCCTCTAGCAAGGGGTGGAACACCTAAACCAAATGGCGGTACGCAAGCTGCGCGTACCGCCCCTTTTTACCTGACACTTCGTTGCATTGATCCAAGGCACCACAGATCACTCCAAATTTGGAGGTTGAGGATGCGATTTAATATTCAGCCCTATGCCAAAATCGTCGGTGATGATGACGGCATACCTTTTATATGCACGCCATCCGGTATCACGCGCCTGCATGACCACTCGATGATCAATGTGCTGACACATCTGAAGGCGTTGGGCGTCTCGACCAATCAACCAGCCGTTGATCAACTCTTTGCAGACCAAAATATTGATCCTGGGGCTGGCCGGAGTTTTCTTGAAAAAATCAACGTATTAAAGCGATATCGCGATGATGTACGGGTTGCGGTCCACTCAACAGACGGGGCCATTGCAGCAATGGTTGCTGCGCAAATCGAGCGGAATGATGCGATCGATGTCATCGTCATTGATGAGCTTGGTGACATTTCAGGATCAACAATACTCATTTGTATTCAGGCGCAGTATGATTATGGGTTAGCACGCGTTATTGTCGATCTTTGTCATCAAAAACCTGATCTGTTCCTATTACATGCCTACTTTGTATTGAGGCACTTTGTAATTGATGGTTTCTATTCCGTGCGTATGGCGCTGCCCGACCACTTTAGTTCGCTCTACAATCTTGCGGGTCTCGATCGATCATCCAAATTCAAACCTTCCAGTTGGGCGGATGTTTTTTTCGCTCATGCCAGCGCAGTCAGCACCACTGCTATCCCAACCTTACCAAGGTCCTTACTTGAGGAGAGTGCTGCTCTACATTTGCTTTATACCCGCTTCCGACAATTGATCGCGTCCGAAATGGTTCCCGTCTTCTCCGACGATCTGGGTACGGTCACGGAGATGAACCTGGATAGCGGACATATTCAACGCCATCGCGCCAGTCACTCAAATTTCAGTTCGTCCATGCGTGATTGGGCCGTTTCGTCCACCTAGCCTAAATGGGGAGGGTCAATCATGAAAACTGACGAGATCGCATCGTTCAATCAAATCGGCTTCGCCAGTCAATTCGTTGATGCCGATGTGGAATACCATGTAAGGGAATTCCATCAGGCTTGTATGACTCCGGTCGGGTCTGGATTTGAGAATTTGTTTGCATCTTCCGCGGTGACAACCCACCATTTGAAGCGCACCGAATTTGTCGAAGCTAGATTTTCGCACCTTACGCAGACCATCGACATCCCGCAGGAAAAGCCCATTTGCAATGTCACGCGTTTCGAGTCGTTGCACCATGGTGATGAAGGCATCGAGATTGCGTTTTCATTGATCGGCCGCATATTCAGTCATGCACTGGCAGCCGATCAACAGAAGCGGCGACCCTATCCCTCCGGCGGAGCGCTTTATGCAGTAGAAGCAATTTTGATTACCGGGCCCCGAGTTCAGGGGATGCAGAGGTTGTCAGCCTTCCACTTTCTTCCCGTGTCAAGAGCATTCGAACAACTGACCGCGCACATTTCAGAATCTGAGTTTTCTAGCCTGAGCGACGTACCAAATCCATCTTTCTACGTTCTTTACTGCGTCAATCTGAAAAAATCGATCTTCAAATATCGTACGCGTGGCTACAGGCTTTCACTTTTGGAGGTAGGGTCGATGTACCAGAATATGCTGCTGTGCGCCCAATCAGTTGGCGTTTCATCGCGTGTCCTGTCAGGCTTCCCCGAGCGCCAGGTTGCACATATGTGTCATCTGGACGGCCGGTTGCTGCTGCCGACTATTGTTCAGGCATTTGGGTTCGAAAAGAAACAAGATGGCAATCCAGCATAGATTTCGGCCCGTCATCGCAACTGTGCCAAACTTTGCCGTTGAGGCATCGAGCCCGCCACTCATATCGGAACCTTGTGTTTTTGGAGCACACGATAGTAGCCGTATACAAGGACACGGTTTTGGCTACGGACCAGATATACATCTCAAGGCTTTCGGAGAGTATATGGAGCGCTTTATTGCCTACCGAAGTATCGGTTCAAGCGGTTGTGCGACTATCAATGAACTGAACGTTTCACTTGACACCAAGAATGCGTTGAACGCCGCGATAACCGAGGCGTGCGGCGATGAGCATATCGGCAAACTAGTTTCCAGGCATAGGTTTGATACTGTTGAGGTTCTTGATCTGAGTTCGGGCGAGACAGTTCGGCTACCACGGATACTGTTTTCCCTTCACACCGCAGAGGATCAGCAATTCGTTCCAACCCGCGACACATCCGGATCGGCGCTTCACGCTAGCAAAGAGACAGCTTTCCAAAACGCCGTACTTGAATTTGTCGAACGGCAAAGTCTAGCCGCGATGTGGGCTTCGAGGCGCTGTCAGGCGCTGTCGGTGCTGGAACCCGATGACATTGCAGAGCCGAGGATCAAAATATTGCTCCAGCGGTTGAATGTGCGGGGAATACTGCGCTGCTACAACATTTCATTTCTTAAGGGCGCACATGTCTTATTTGTGGTCTACAAGGCGCGGTCCGAATACGACTTCGTGCAGTTTGCATGCGGCGCTTCAGCGGCCTTTTCCTGGCAAGCCGCGCTTGCAAAGGCGCTCACCGAGGTTTGGCAGACGAGCGTCCTCCTTCAGCAGATGAACTTCTTCGATTTCACCGAATATGGCGGGAGCGAACTCAAGGAAGGTTTTCAGAAAGCCAACCGCAGTGACTATGACCTTGATCTGGAGTTAGCTCCTTTGTTTGGCGTGAACGTCAAAGATGGGTCTTTGGTCGAATTGAGAGAGTCCCTGTTTAGCGTAAGCAGCAGCATATTTGCCTTTTTACAGAGCCATTACATGGGCCTTAACAAGCTCACATTCTGCAAATTGTTTTCTCCAGACTTCTTCATTCACATGAATCCGGGGGCGGGAAACAACAACCGGAACCGCTGGCTTCAGACGATTGCCAAGGATCGGCCCCTGCGGCTGACGTCTATGCCGTTTAGCTAGTGCAAGAATGCGTGGAAGGTCATGATTCTGGCTGTCCTGCGACTCGCCGGCGCTGCCTGTTGCCGCGATGGTCAAAATCGCTGTGCAGAAAGAGAAATTTAACTTGAATTAACCGCAGTCCGGCGAAACAATCTTACCATCAGGCCGCAAAGTGCCCCGAAACGCTCCAATCCTTAATAAAATTTGGAGTTCAGGCTTGACGTGGAGCAGGGGACAAAGTATCAGCAGCACATCTGAGCCGATGTGAGATTGGCTGTTTCGGAGCGACACGTTCTGGAGTTCATCTCAAACAGGGTTCGTTTTACGATCGAAATGCAATTTGCCGCTCGCATGAAGCTTACAAGGCTTCCTCTGCTTTTATTCGGGCAACCACCCTCGCGGTGGTTTAGTTGCCCGAATTCGTGCATGAGCATGGCGCTGAAACGGCCCTGACGGGCGAAGATACGAGATTTGTGCCGAAGCGCGTGCGCTTTGATACGCATTACCAAAGAGGGAAGGTTGAATGCCTACCGTAAACCAGTTGATCCGCAAGCCGCGCACTGCGCCGGTAAAGCGCAATAAAGTTCCTGCCCTGCAGGAAAACCCGCAGAAGCGCGGCGTTTGCACCCGCGTCTATACGACGACCCCGAAGAAGCCGAACTCGGCTCTGCGTAAGGTTGCCAAGGTGCGTCTGACGAATGGCTTCGAAGTGATCGGATACATTCCAGGTGAGGGCCACAACCTTCAGGAACACTCTGTCGTGATGATCCGCGGCGGCCGTGTCAAGGATTTGCCGGGCGTTCGTTATCACATCATCCGTGGTGTTCTCGATACGCAGGGCGTCAAGAACCGTAAGCAGCGCCGTTCCAAGTACGGTGCAAAGCGTCCGAAGTAAGATTTTCCGGGACTTTGGCCACCAGGTAGGTCAACCCGATGCAGATAAGAGACAAAAAGTATGTCCAGACGCCATAGTGCAGAAAAGCGTGAGATCAATCCCGATCCTAAGTTCGGCGATCTCGTTCTGACCAAGTTCATGAATGCAGTCATGCATCATGGCAAGAAGTCGATCGCTGAGCGTATCGTTTACGGTGCGCTTGAGTCGGTTGAAGCCAAGAGCAAGCAGGAGCCGGTTGCCCTGTTCCATCAGGCCCTCGACAATGTTGCGCCGCACGTCGAAGTGCGCTCGCGCCGTGTTGGTGGTGCAACATACCAGGTTCCGGTCGATGTTCGTCCAGAGCGTCGCCAGGCTCTTGCCATCCGTTGGCTGATCAATGCTGCCCGTGGCCGCAACGAGACCACGATGATTGATCGCCTGTCCGGCGAACTCCTGGATGCGGCAAACAACCGTGGCTCGGCTGTGAAGAAGCGTGAAGACACGCATCGCATGGCAGAAGCCAACCGCGCATTCTCGCATTACCGCTGGTAATCGTCGAAACCCTATTCTTGAAGGCACCATATCATGGCCCGCGAATATAAAATCGAAGACTACCGTAATTTCGGTATTATGGCGCACATCGACGCCGGCAAGACGACGACGACTGAGCGTATTCTCTATTACACCGGCAAGTCGCACAAAATCGGTGAAGTCCATGATGGCGCTGCAACCATGGATTGGATGGAGCAGGAACAGGAACGTGGCATCACGATCACGTCCGCTGCAACCACCACCTATTGGACCGGCCGCGATGGCAAGAAGCGTCGCTTCAACATCATCGACACACCAGGTCACGTCGACTTCACGATTGAAGTCGAGCGTTCGCTGCGCGTTCTCGACGGTGCGATTGCACTGCTCGATGCCAATGCCGGCGTAGAGCCGCAGACGGAAACCGTTTGGCGCCAGGCCGAGAAGTATCATGTCCCGCGCATGATCTTCGTCAACAAGATGGACAAGACCGGCGCCGATTTCGATCGCTGCGTTGAAATGGTCAAGACCCGTCTTGGTGCCAAGGCTGTTGTCATGCAGCTGCCGATCGGTGCAGAGACAGAATTCAAGGGCGTCGTCGATCTGATCGAAATGAAGGCTTTGGTCTGGCGTGATGAGCAGCTGGGTGCGCAGTGGGATGTCGTTGAGATCCCTGCTGATCTGCAAGCCAAGGCTGAAGAATACCGCGAAAAGCTGATCGAAGCTGCCGTTGAAGTCGATGAAGCTGCGATGGAAGCGTATCTGGAAGGCAACATGCCTGACAACGACGCTCTGCGCGCTCTGATCCGCACCGGCACCTGCCGCGTTGAATTCCACCCGGTATTCTGCGGTTCGGCCTTCAAGAACAAGGGCGTACAGCCTCTGCTCGACGGTGTTGTCGAATTCCTGCCTTCGCCGGTTGATGTTCCCGCGATCAAGGGTATCGACCCGAAGACCGATGGTGAAACAACCCGCAAGTCCTCGGATGAAGAGCCTCTGTCGATGCTCGCATTCAAGATCATGAACGATCCGTTCGTTGGTTCGCTGACTTTCTGCCGCATCTATTCCGGCAAGCTGACCAAGGGCGTTTCGCTCGACAACACAGTCAAGAACAAGCGCGAACGTATCGGCCGTATGCTGCAGATGCATTCCAACTCGCGTGAAGACATTGAAGAAGCGTTTGCCGGCGACATCGTTGCTCTGGCAGGCCTGAAAGAAACAACGACAGGTGACACGCTCTGCGATCCGCTGAAGCCGGTTATCCTGGAACGCATGGAATTCCCAGATCCGGTTATTGAAATCGCGATCGAGCCGAAGACCAAGGCCGACCAGGAAAAGATGGGCATTGCGCTGAACCGTCTTGCTGCTGAAGATCCTTCATTCCGCGTCAAGTCGGATGAAGAGTCGGGTCAGACAATCATCGCCGGCATGGGCGAACTTCATCTCGACATTCTCGTTGACCGTATGCGTCGCGAGTTCAAGGTCGAGGCGAATGTCGGTCAGCCGCAGGTTGCCTACCGTGAATCGATCACACGCAAGAAGGAACAGGACTACACCCACAAGAAGCAGTCGGGTGGTTCGGGTCAGTTCGCTCGTGTCAAGATCATCTTCGAACCCCACGATGGCGACGATTTCATCTTCGAATCGAAGATCGTCGGCGGCTCTGTACCGAAGGAATACATTCCGGGCGTTCAGAAGGGTATTGAAAGCGTCATGGGTGCGGGTCCGCTCGCAGGCTTCCCGATGCTCGGCGTGAAAGCCACGCTGATCGACGGTGCCTACCATGATGTCGACTCGTCGGTTCTGGCATTCGAAATCGCAGGCCGTGCGGCATTCCGCGAAGCTGCCCGCGAAGCCGGTGCCCAGCTGCTCGAGCCGATCATGAAGGTCGAAGTTGTAACGCCTGAAGATTATGTCGGTGACGTAATCGGCGATCTGAATTCACGTCGTGGTCAGATTTCGGGCACCGAAGCCCGTGGCATTGCTACGGTCGTCAATGCAAACGTGCCGCTGGCCAACATGTTTGGTTATGTGAACACGCTGCGTTCGATGAGCCAGGGTCGTGCACAGTACACGATGCAGTTTGATCACTACGAACCTGTTCCGACAGCAGTCGCGCAGGAAATTCAGAAGAAGTTTGCGTAACCGCTAACGGTTGCGCGTGACAGTTGAGTTAAGCCTGAGCAGGCGAACATATAACGGAGAGCTCAGATGGCTAAGAGCAAGTTTGAACGTAACAAGCCGCACGTCAACATCGGCACGATTGGTCACGTTGACCATGGCAAGACGTCGTTGACGGCAGCGATTACGAAGTATTTTGGTGAGTTCAAGGCGTACGACCAGATCGACGCTGCGCCGGAAGAAAAGGCGCGCGGCATCACCATTTCGACGGCGCACGTTGAGTATGAGACGGCAGCGCGCCACTACGCGCACGTCGATTGCCCCGGCCACGCCGACTATGTGAAGAACATGATCACCGGTGCGGCGCAGATGGACGGCGCGATCCTGGTTGTATCGGCTGCCGACGGCCCGATGCCGCAGACGCGCGAGCACATCCTGCTTGCCCGCCAGGTTGGCGTTCCGGCCATCGTGGTTTTCCTGAACAAGGTCGACCAGGTTGACGATGCCGAGCTTCTGGAACTGGTTGAACTGGAAGTGCGCGAACTTCTGTCGAAGTACGACTTCCCGGGCGACGATGTGCCGATCGTCAAGGGTTCGGCTCTGGCTGCGCTTGAAGACAGCAACAAGGAAATCGGCGAAGACGCGGTGCGCGCGCTGATGGCGGAAGTCGACAAGTACATTCCGACGCCGGAACGTCCGGTTGACCAGCCGTTCCTGATGCCGATCGAAGACGTGTTCTCGATCTCTGGCCGTGGTACGGTTGTGACGGGCCGCGTTGAACGCGGAATCGTCAAGGTCGGCGAAGAAGTTGAAATCATCGGCATCAAGCCGACGACGAAGACGACGGTGACCGGCGTTGAAATGTTCCGCAAGCTGCTCGACCAGGGCCAGGCAGGCGACAACATCGGCGCGCTGATCCGCGGCGTTGGCCGTGAAGACGTCGAGCGCGGCCAGATCCTGGCCAAGCCGGGTTCGGTCAAGCCGCACACGAAGTTCAAGGCAGAAGCCTATATCCTGACGAAGGACGAAGGTGGCCGTCATACGCCATTCTTCTCCAACTACCGTCCGCAGTTCTACTTCCGCACGACCGACGTGACGGGCGTGGTGACGCTGCCGGAAGGCACGGAAATGGTCATGCCCGGCGACAACATCTCGGTTGATGTGACGCTGATCGTGCCGATCGCAATGGAAGAGAAGCTGCGCTTCGCTATCCGTGAAGGTGGCCGCACCGTCGGTGCAGGCATCGTCGCTTCGATCATTGAATAATATTAAGGTTTTATGCAGAGGCGCCTGCTATAGGCGTCTCCGCTAAACAAGGAAAAGATGAAATGAACGGTCAAAACATCCGCATTCGCCTCAAGGCGTTTGATCATCGGATCCTTGACGATTCGACGCGGGAAATCGTGTCGACTGCCAAGCGTACCGGTGCCAATGTGCGCGGACCGATCCCGCTTCCTACACGGATCGAGAAGTTCACAGTAAACCGCTCGCCGCACATCGACAAGAAGAGCCGCGAACAGTTCGAGATGCGCACTCATAAGCGTCTTCTCGATATCGTAGACCCAACCCCGCAGACAGTAGACGCGCTGATGAAGCTCGATCTTTCCGCTGGTGTTGATGTCGAGATCAAGCTGTAAGGCTTGAGGACGGAAGGACGAACCGATGCGTTCAGGTGTAATTGCACAGAAGCTGGGCATGACTCGCGTCTACAATGACGCAGGCGAGCATGTACCTGTGACAGTTCTTCGTATGGAGAATTGCCATGTCGTGGCTCAGCGTACAGTCGAGAAGAATGGCTACACAGCTGTTCAGCTCGGTGTTGGACTGGCCAAAGTAAAGAATACAACGCAGGCATTGCGCGGTCATTTCGCGAAGGCCTCCGTTGAGCCAAAGGCGAAAGTGGCTGAGTTCCGCGTTTCTGCCGACAACCTTCTGGATGTCGGTGTTGAGATCACGGCCGAGCATTTCGTTGCTGGTCAGAAGGTTGATGTGACGGGTACGTCGATCGGTAAAGGTTTTGCCGGTTCGATGAAGCGCCACAACTTCGGTGGTCACCGCGCCACACACGGTAACTCGGTAACACACCGCGCTCACGGTTCGACCGGTCAGCGCCAGGATCCGGGTAAAGTGTTCAAGGGCAAGAAGATGGCCGGTCACATGGGTCAGACCCGCGTGACGACCCAGAACATCGAAGTTGTTTCGACGGATCTGGATCGTGGTCTCATTCTCGTTCGTGGTGCTGTTCCTGGCTCCAAGGGTGCATGGATCCTGGTACGCGATGCCGTCAAGGTAGCGCTGCCGGCAACTGCCCCCAAGCCAGCTGGTGTTCGCCAGGCCGCAAACGCCGCAGCAGCTGTGTCTGATGCAGAAGTAGCTCAGACGACTGAGGGAGCCGTATAATGGATCTCACGATTACAACACTTGAAGGCAAGGACGCCGGCAAGGTGAAGCTCTCGGAAGAGATCTTCGGTCTTGAGCCACGCGACGACATCCTTCAGCGCATGGTCCGTTACCAGCTCGCCCGCAAGCAGCAGGGAACGCACAAGGCAAAGGGCCGTTCGGAAATCGCACGCACCGGCGCCAAGATGTACAAGCAGAAGGGTACGGGCCGCGCCCGTCACCATTCGGCACGTGCTCCGCAGTTCCGCGGCGGTGGTAAGGCGCATGGTCCGGTTGTTCACAGCCATGATCATGACCTGCCGAAGAAGGTTCGCGCTCTTGCGCTCCGTCACGCCCTGTCGGCCAAGGTAAAGGCTTCCGAACTCATCATCATCGATGAGCTGGCCGCTACCGAAGCCAAGACAAAGGTACTTGTTTCGCAGTTCGCCAAGCTGGGCTTCGAAAATGCGCTTCTCATCGGCGGTGCCGAGATTGATGCGAATTTCCGCCGCGCTGCTTCGAACATCCCGAACATCGATGTTCTGCCGATCCAGGGCATCAATGTTTATGACATTCTGCGTCGCGGCAAGCTCGTGCTTTCCAAGGCTGCAGTTGAAGCTCTCGAGGAGCGTTTCAAATGACCGATCTTCGCCATTACGACGTGATCGTCAGCCCGGTCATCACCGAAAAGTCGACCCTGGTTTCCGAACATAACCAGGTCGTCTTCAACGTGGCCCGCAAGGCAACGAAGCCGGAAATCAAGGCTGCAGTCGAAGCGCTGTTTCGCGTGAAGGTAACTGCAGTCAACACAACTGTGCGCAAGGGCAAGGTGAAGCGGTTCCGCGGCATCGTCGGGCGCCAGAGTGATGTCAAGAAAGCAATCGTGACGCTTGCCGAAGGGCAGTCGATCGATGTTTCGACTGGTCTCTGAGGGGCCGTGGAGTAAAGACAATGGCACTCAAACATTATAATCCAACCACACCAAGCCAGCGTCAGCTGGTCATCGTGGACCGTTCGGAGCTCTACAAGGGCAAGCCTGTGAAGGCTCTGACCGAGGGTCTGTCGTCAAAGGGTGGTCGTAACAACTCCGGTCGCGTCACTGCACGCTACCAGGGTGGTGGTCACAAGCGCACATACCGCTTCGTTGATTTCAAGCGCCGCAAGCATGACGTGGCTGCCAAGGTTGAACGCCTTGAATACGATCCGAACCGGACCGCATTCATTGCTCTCATCCGCTACGAAGACGGCGAGCTGAGCTACATCCTGGCTCCGCAGCGTCTGGCTGTTGGCGACAGCGTTATCGCTGGCGCACAGACCGACGTGAAGCCAGGCAATGCGATGCCATTGTCGTCGATCCCGGTCGGCACCATCATCCACAATGTGGAGATGAAGCCAGGCAAGGGCGGTCAGATCGCCCGTTCCGCCGGTACCTATGCGCAGCTCGTCGGCCGCGACCAGGGCATGGCCATCCTTCGCCTGAATTCAGGTGAACAGCGCCTCGTCCACGGTTCGTGCTTCGCTACGGTCGGTGCAGTATCCAATCCCGACCATGGCAATATCAGCCTTGGTAAGGCAGGCCGCAGTCGTTGGCTTGGCAAGCGTCCGCACGTTCGCGGTGTTGCCATGAACCCGGTTGATCACCCGCACGGTGGTGGTGAAGGTCGTACGTCAGGTGGTCGTCATCCTGTTTCTCCGTGGGGCAAGCCCACGAAGGGCAAGAAGACGCGCTCCAACAAGTCGACGGACAAGTTCATCGCTCGTTCGCGTCATCAGCGCAAGAAGTAAGAGAGGTAGTCTGAAATGGCTCGTTCAGTTTGGAAAGGCCCGTTCATCGATGGCTATCTTCTCAAGAAGGCTGAGAAGGTACGTGAGGGCGGTCGCAGTGAAGTTATCAAGATCTGGAGCCGTCGCTCCACGATCCTGCCACAGTTCGTCGGTCTGACCTTCGGCGTGTACAATGGTAACAAGCATGTGCCGGTTTCGGTCAACGAAGAGATGATCGGACACAAGTTTGGTGAATTCGCTCCGACGCGTACCTATTACGGTCACGGCGCGGACAAGAAAGCGAAGAGGAAATAAAGATGGGCAAGGCTAAGGCTCCGCGCCAGCTTAAGGACAACGAGGCGAAAGCCGTTGCCCGTACGCTCCGTATCAGCCCTCAGAAGCTAAATCTGGTGGCTGCTCTGATCCGTGGCAAGAAGGTTAACGCCGCTCTTGCCGATCTGGAATTTTCGCGCAAGCGGATTGCAGGGACGGTGAAAAAGACTCTCGAATCAGCTATCGCCAACGCAGAGAACAACCATGACCTGGATGTTGATGCTCTGGTTGTTGCTGAAGCCTACGTTGGCAAGTCAATCGTGATGAAGCGTTTCCATGTTCGTGGCCGCGGTCGTGCAAGCCGGATCGAGAAGCCATTCTCGCATCTGACGATCGTTGTCCGCGAAGCTGAGGAAAAAGGGGAGGCCGCATAATGGGCCAGAAGATTAATCCGGTTGGCTTCCGCCTTGGCATCAACCGGACCTGGGACTCGCGTTGGTACGCGAACACAGGTGAATACGGCAAGCTGCTGCATGAAGACCTGAAGATCCGCAAGTATCTGATGGATGAGCTGAAGCAGGCTGCCATTTCCAAGGTGGTGATCGAGCGTCCGCACAAGAAGTGCCGGGTGACGATCCATGCTGCACGTCCAGGTCTGATCATCGGCAAGAAGGGCGCCGATATCGAGAAGCTGCGCCGCAAGCTGTCAGAAATGACAAATGCGGAAACAGCGCTCAATATCGTTGAAGTCCGCAAGCCGGAAACAGACGCAGTCCTGGTTGCGCAGTCCATCGCTCAGCAGCTGGAACGCCGCGTTGCATTCCGCCGTGCCATGAAGCGTGCCGTTCAGTCGGCCATGCGTCTTGGTGCAGAAGGCATTCGTATCAATTGCTCGGGTCGTCTCGGCGGCGCGGAAATTGCGCGTATGGAATGGTACCGTGAAGGTCGCGTGCCTTTGCATACACTTCGTGCCGACATCGACTACGGAACTGCTGAAGCACACACCGCCTACGGCATCTGCGGCGTCAAGGTCTGGGTATTCAAGGGCGAGATCCTTGAGCATGACCCAATGGCCTCCGAACGCCGCGCTGTTGAAGGTGATGGTCATCAGGGTCAGAACCGTCGCCGCGAAAACGCTTAAAATAGCGTCTTTCCGGAAAGAGAATTTTGGAGTAGAGAACAATGCTGCAGCCTAAGCGCACAAAGTTCCGCAAGCAGTTCAAGGGCCGTATCCACGGCGCGTCGAAAGGCGGCACGGATCTTAATTTTGGTGCTTTCGGCCTGAAGGCCCTCGAGCCGAACCGCGTTACCGCGCGTGAGATCGAAGCCGCTCGCCGTGCAATTACCCGTCACATGAAACGTGCCGGCCGTGTGTGGATCCGGATTTTCCCGGATGTGCCCGTAACATCGAAGCCTACCGAAGTCCGCATGGGTAAAGGTAAGGGTTCCGTGGACTACTGGGCATCTCGTGTAGCACCAGGCCGCGTCATGTTTGAACTCGACGGCGTTCCGGAAGACGTGGCTCGTGAGGCTCTTCGCCTTGGTGCTGCCAAGCTTTCGGTCAAGACGCGCTTTATTCAGCGCATCGCAGAATAAGGGGTGGATGCTATGAAATCCGCAGAAGTCCGGGCCTTGAGCCTCGATCAGTTGAATGAAGAGTTGGCTACGCTGAAGAAAGAGCAGTTCAACCTGCGCTTCCAGAAGGCGACTGGCCAGTTGGAAAAAACCGCACGTGTCCGGCAGATCCGCCGTGATATCGCGCGCATCAAGACAGTCGCCCGCCAGAAAGCGGTCGAGAGCAAGGCTTAAGGAAGAAAACCATGCCTAAACGCATTCTGCAGGGCGTTGTCGTCAGCGACAAAAACGACAAGACCGTCGTGGTCAAGGTCGAGCGGCGCTATTCGCACCCGCTCCTCCAGAAGACTGTGCGCCAGTCCAAGAAGTACAAGGCGCACGACGAGAATAACCAGTTCAAGGTCGGCGATGCCGTTTCCATCCAGGAATCGAAGCCGATTTCGAAAGACAAGCGTTGGGTTGTCGTTACAGACGCCCCAGCAAGTTAATATTAATATCTGTATGTAAGTACGCAACAATCGCGAGGGGCAAGGAAAGCCCAGTCCGGTTGAACAAGAAGAAGGCGGCTAGTCATGATTCAGATGCAAACAAACCTCGACGTCGCGGATAATTCCGGCGCACGTCGTGTCATGTGCATCAAGGTGCTGGGCGGCTCGAAGCGGAAATATGCTTCGGTCGGCGACATTATTGTCGTTTCGATCAAGGAAGCAATTCCGCGCGGCCGTGTTAAAAAAGGTGACGTGATGAAGGCGGTGGTTGTTCGTACCGCCAAGGATATCCGTCGCGCGGATGGGAGCGTGATTCGTTTCGACAAGAACGCCGCCGTCCTGATCGACAACAAGAAAGAGCCTATCGGCACGCGTATCTTCGGACCGGTTCCGCGCGAACTCCGCGCAAAGAGCCACATGAAGATCATCTCGCTGGCTCCAGAAGTACTCTAAAGGAGCAGACGATGCAGAAGATCCGTAAAGGCGACCGCGTTGTCGTTCTTGCTGGTAAGGACAAGGGCCGTACCGGCGAAGTAATCAAAGTTTTGCCGAAGGACGAGCAGGCGCTCGTTCGCGGCGTTAATGTTGTCAAGCGTCACCAGAAGCAGACACAGACCCAGGAAGCCGGCATCATTTCGAAAGAAGCGCCGCTCCATCTGTCGAACCTCGCGATCGCCGACCCCAAGGATGGCAAGCCGACCCGCGTTGGCTTCAAGGTTCTTGAAGACGGCAAGAAGGTACGTGTAGCAAAGCGCTCAGGAGACCTGATCGATGGCTAATACCAGTGCAAAGATCGAACCACGCTTGAAGAAGCAGTACCTGGAAGTGGTACGCAAGGACCTTCTCGAGCAGTTCAAATATGACAATGAGATGCAGATCCCGCGCATCACCAAGATTGTCATCAACATGGGCGTTGGTGAAGCGACAGCTGATTCCAAGAAGCCGAGTGTCGCAGCTGAAGATCTGGCATTGATTGCTGGTCAGAAGCCGGTTATTACCCGGGCGCGTAATTCGATCGCTACCTTCAAGGTGCGTGAGAATATGCCGATCGGCACGAAGGTCACCCTTCGTAAAGAGCGCATGTATGAATTCCTGGATCGCCTGATCACGATCGCGCTGCCGCGCGTTCGAGATTTCCGTGGTCTGAACCCGAAGAGCTTTGACGGTCGTGGCAATTTCGCCATGGGCATCAAGGAACACATCGTGTTCCCGGAGATCAACTACGATAAGGTTGATCAGATCTGGGGCATGGACATCATCGTTTGCACGACTGCAAAGACGGATGATGAAGCCCGCGCTCTCCTGCGCGCCTTCAACTTCCCCTTCCGCCAGTAACGGCAAGCGTAGCGAGGTATTTGAAATGGCAAAGACTAGCGCAGTCGAAAAGAACAAGCGCCGTGGTTTGCTCGTCAAGCAGTATGCTGCAAAGCGTGCACGTTTGAAGGCAATCGTGATGGACCAGTCGCTTCCGCTGGACGAGCGCTTCCGCGCGACGATCCAGCTGGCAGAACTGCCACGGAATTCGACCAAGGTTCGCATTCGCAATCGTTGCGAAGTATCCGGTCGTCCACGCGGTTATTACCGCAAACTGAAAATGTCGCGTATCGCATTGCGCCAGCTGGGTTCGCTCGGCCAGGTGCCCGGCGTCGTGAAGTCGAGCTGGTAAGGGAGAAGACGGATGTCTATGACAGATCCTCTCGGCGATATGCTGACACGTATCCGCAACGCCATCATGCGCAAGAAGGGCAAGGTTTCTACACCTGCTTCCAAGCTGCGCGCCCGCGTTCTGGATGTTCTGCAGTCTGAAGGTTATATCCGCGGGTACAGCCAGGTTGATTTCGAGAACGGCAAGTCCGAGATCGAAATCGAGCTGAAGTACTTTGAAAACGTACCGGTGATCCGTGAGATCACCCGTATTTCGAAGCCAGGCCGTCGCGTTTACGTTTCGGTCAAGTCGATCCCGCAGGTTGCTAACGGTCTTGGTATTTCAATCCTGTCGACGCCGAAGGGCGTGATGGCAGACCACGAGGCACGTGAACAGAATGTCGGCGGCGAATTGCTCTGCCGTATATTCTAATCGCTGGCTGGAAAAGGTTTGAAAAATGTCTCGTATCGGTAAAAAACCAGTGGCAGTCCCGCCAGGCGTAACAGCCAGCGTTGACGGCCAGACCATCAAGGCCAAGGGCCCCAAGGGTGAACTGAGCTTTGTCGCCAACGACGAAGTTCTGGTCAAGTTCGAAGATAATGCCGTTCGCGTTGATCCGCGTGACAGCAGCAAGACCGCCCGGTCGAAGTGGGGCATGAGCCGCACGATGATCGTCAACATCTTCACGGGTGTTAAGGACGGTTTTGAAAAGCGCCTTGAGATCAACGGGGTTGGTTATCGTGCGGCCATGCAGGGCAAGAACCTGCAGCTGTCGCTCGGTTTCAGCCACGAAGTGATCTATGACGTACCAGCTGGCATCACAGTTGCTGTACCGAAGCCGACGGAAATCGTCGTCACGGGCATCGACAAGCAGCAGGTCGGCCAGGTCGCCGCTGAGATCCGCGAATATCGTGGTCCAGAACCCTACAAGGGCAAGGGCGTTAAATATGCGGGCGAGAAGATCGTTCGCAAAGAAGGTAAGAAGAAGTAAGGAATTCGTGTCATGGCATCGCCGAAAGAAATTATTCAGCGTCGCGCTGCGCGTGTTCGCCGCCAGCTCAAGGCGGTTGCCGGTGACCGTCCGCGGCTCAGCGTCCACCGTTCTTCAAAGAATATCTATGCGCAGATCATCGACGATGCGCGTGGACATACAATTGCATCCGCATCGACACTTGACCTTGACCTGAAGGGTCAGCTCAAGACCGGTGCAGACCAGGGTGCAGCAGCACTCGTCGGCAAGCTCGTTGCAGAGCGCGCTGTCAAGGCTGGCATCAAGGAAGTTGTCTTCGATCGTGGCGCCTATATTTACCACGGCCGTGTAAAGGCACTTGCTGAAGCTGCTCGCGAAGCTGGTCTCAGCTTCTAAGGCAAGACATCCGAAATCCGGAACTGCAGGAGCTTGTCTCCTGCAAGCCGGATTTCGTCACTATCATTCGTGCTACCGGAAAAGAAAAAGGAATTAGGAGCATGGCACAGGAAAAACGGAACCGCGAGGATCGCGGTCGCAACGAAGAGCGCGATAGCGAATTCGTTGACAAGCTTGTTCACATCAACCGCGTCGCCAAGGTCGTCAAGGGCGGCCGGCGTTTTGGTTTCGCAGCTCTCGTCGTCGTTGGCGACCAGAAGGGCCGCGTTGGCTTCGGTCATGGCAAGGCGCGCGAAGTGCCGGAAGCCATCCGCAAGGCAACCGAATCCGCCAAGCGCGAAATGATTTTCGTACCGCTGCGTTCGGGCCGTACCCTTCATCACGATGTTGAAGGCCGTCATGGCGCCGGCAAGGTTCTGCTTCGTGCAGCCACAGCTGGTACAGGTATCATCGCCGGCGGTCCAATGCGCGCTGTCTTCGAGACACTGGGCGTACAGGACGTTGTTGCCAAGTCGCTTGGCTCGTCGAACCCGTACAACATGGTTCGTGCGACATTCGATGCCTTGAAGCACCAGATGCACCCCAAGGACATCGCTGCCCAGCGCGGTATCAAGTACTCCACACTGCAGGCTCGTCGCCGCGACGTGGTCGGTTCGGAAGAATAGGCCAGAAGCTGGCGCAGCAGGGCAGGGATCTCGATCCCGCTAGCTGTAGACTAAAGGATATAAGTCATGGTTGAGAAGAAGAAGGGTAAGACGGTTACGGTCGAACAGATCGGCAGCCCTATCCGCCGTCCGGCAGAACAGCGCGCAACGCTGATCGGCCTGGGCCTCAATAAGATGCATCGTCGCCGGGTTCTGGAAGATACACCTTCCGTCCGTGGCATGATTGCAAAGGTTCAGCATCTCGTCCGCGTTGTGGACGAGGCTTAAGAACTCCGGAGATTGATCAAATGAAACTCAATGATCTGAGTGAAAACCCAGGCGCCACCAAAGCCCGCAAGCGCGTTGGCCGCGGTATCGGCTCCGGCTCCGGCAAGACCGCTGGCCGCGGTGTGAAGGGCCAGAAGTCGCGTTCCGGCGTTGCCATCAACGGCTTCGAAGGCGGCCAGATGCCGGTTTACCGTCGCTTGCCAAAGCGCGGCTTTACCAACATCTTCATGAAGAACTTCAATGAAGTATCGGTTGGCCGTATCCAGACTGCCATCGACGCCAAGAAGCTCGATGCCAAGGTTGCGATTACGATTGAAACCCTGAAGGCTGCCGGTGTTATCCGCCGCGCCAAGGACGGCGTTCGTCTGCTGTCCGGTGGTGATATCACAACCGCGGTAACGATTGAAGTTGCCGGTGCCTCCAAGGCCGCGATCGAAAAGATCGAAAAGGCTGGCGGTTCGGTCAAGCTTCCTGCTGTTGCAGCGGCTGCAGAATAATTCTATTGAATGAGCGGCGGCCCTCCGGGTCGCCGCTTGTATCTTGTCTTCCCCGATCATATTTACCAAAACAATCCCGCATCATTCTTTTGGTAAATATGATGGGTAAATCTTAGTGTTGATGCATTCCTTGACGTTTTGGGAAAGCACGGCGCAGTAACGGCACATATCTGGGTAGGACCGTCAGTGCCTGACGGGCGCAGACCGGAGACTACTTATGGCATCAGCCGCTGAACAGCTCGCCTCCAATCTTAATTTCTCTGCTTTTTCCAAAGCCGAAGAGCTTAAAAAGCGCATCTGGTTTACACTTGGCGCATTGCTGGTTTACCGGCTCGGCACCTACATCCCGCTTCCGGGTATCAATCTTGCCGCCTATGCCCAGGCCTTCAACCACCAGGCGCAGGGCATCCTCGGCATGTTCAACATGTTCGCCGGCGGCGCCGTGGCCCGTATGGCGATTTTCGCCCTGGGCATCATGCCCTACATCTCCGCATCGATCATCGTTCAGCTGATGACGTCGGTCATCCCGGCTCTGGAGCAGCTGAAGAAGGACGGAGAGCAGGGCCGCAAGGTCATCAATCAGTATACGCGCTACGGCACGGTGCTTCTGGCAACGGTGCAGGCCTATGCGATTGCCGTTGGCCTGCAGGGAAGCCAGGGTATCGTAACCAATCCCGGACCATTCTTCCTGTTTTCCACCGTCATCACGCTTGTCGGCGGAACCATGTTCCTGATGTGGCTGGGCGAGCAGATTACGGCACGCGGTATCGGCAACGGTATTTCGCTGATCATCTTCTCCGGCATTGTCGCCAACCTGCCGCAGGCGATTTCCGGCACGCTGGAACTCGGCCGTACCGGCGCTCTGTCGACGCCCGTTATTCTGGCGATCATCATCCTGACCATCGCCGTCATCGGTATCATCGTGTTCGTGGAACGTGCGCAGCGCCGCCTTCTGATCCAGTATCCGAAGCGCCAGGTCGGCAACCGCATGTTCCAGGGCGATACATCGCACCTGCCGCTGAAGCTCAACACCGCAGGCGTTATTCCGCCGATCTTCGCATCCTCGCTGCTGCTGCTGCCTGCAACTATTGCCGGTTTCGCACGGAACGAGAACCTTCCGGGCTGGGCAACGACGATCCTGTCTTCGCTTGGTCACGGCCAGCCGCTGTACATGGCATCCTATGCGGCGATGATCGTGTTCTTTGCCTTCTTCTATACGGCACTCGTCTTCAATCCGAAGGACACGGCCGACCAATTGAAGAAGCACTCCGGCTTTATTCCCGGCATTCGCCCCGGCGAGCGCACGGCGGAATATATCGACTACGTTCTGACCCGCATTACGGTTCTTGGCGCAGCCTATCTCGTGTTGATCTGCATGCTGCCGGAGTTCCTGATTTCCTGGGCTGGCGTTCCTTTCTATCTCGGCGGTACGTCGCTGCTGATTGTCGTGAGCGTCACGCTCGATACGGTTGCACAGATCCAGGGTCACCTGATCGCGCATCAATATGAGGGGCTTATCAAGAAGTCTAAGCTCCGTGGAGGGAAGCGGAACAGATGAGATTAATACTTCTCGGACCACCGGGGGCAGGTAAGGGAACTCAGTCTCAGCGCTTGGTAGAAAAACTAGGGATACCGCAGCTCTCCACCGGGGACATGTTGCGGGACGCAGTCAAAGCCGGAACCGATGTCGGTTTGCGCGCCAAGGCTGTGATGGATGCCGGCAAGCTGGTATCCGATGAAATTGTCAATGCGATCGTTTCCGAGCGCATTGACCAGCCCGATGCGGCCAATGGCTTCATTCTCGACGGTTACCCGCGGACGCTTGTCCAGGCGGATGCCGTTGAACAGATGCTGTCGGACAAGGGCTTTGAGCTGGATTGTGTCATTGAGCTTGAGGTCGACGACAATGTGCTCGTCGAGCGGATATCCGGACGGTATACCTGCGCCAAATGCGGCACGGGTTATCATGACACCAACAAGCAGCCCAAAGTACCGGGTGTGTGCGACAAATGCGGATCGACGGAATTCAAGCGGCGTCCTGATGACAATGCTGAAACGGTCCGCACGCGGCTTGAGGCCTACTACAAGCAGACATCGCCCCTGATCGGCTATTACTACGCCAAGGGCAAGCTGAAGAAGGTCGATGGCATGGCAGACTTCGAAGAAGTCACCAAATCGATCGAAAAGATTTTGGCGGAACTTTAGTTTCCGACAAAAATGTACGGGAGGAGTTGACTTTTCGGAGCGATTCCTTCAAAGACGGCGGAAATTCGCTTGGATATGAAGCGATCGGCGCCGATCCGGTAAAGCAGGTTCGGGGCTGATCGTTTGTGTTTGTCCCGGATATCATTTTCATCCCGTCATCTGGCCGGTCGCGTTGACTGCCCAGCTCTGCCGGTTAACAAGGAGAACAGACGTGGCTCGTATTGCTGGCGTCAACATCCCGACGAACAAGCGCGTTGTTATCGCGCTTCAGTACATTCACGGGATTGGTCAAAAGTTTGCACAGGAAATCGTCGAGAAAGTCGGCATTCCTGCGGAGCGTCGTGTCAATCAGTTGACCGATGCCGAAGTCTTGCAGATTCGTGAAACGATCGACCGCGATTACCACGTTGAGGGTGATCTGCGTCGTGAAGTTTCGATGAACATCAAGCGTCTGATGGATCTGGGCTGCTACCGCGGTCTGCGTCATCGCCGCTCCCTGCCGGTTCGCGGCCAGCGTACGCATACCAATGCGCGTACCCGCAAGGGTCCTGCCAAGGCAATCGCCGGCAAGAAGAAGTAAGAATTGGTGGGTGGTGAGTAGTAAGCAGTGAGTGATGGCAGCAGCCAGTTAATCATTCACTGCTTACTACTCACCACTCGCTACTGGTGGAGCCTCTGGAAATACGGAGGCGTCGAGATCAACTGAAAGGACTACTATGGCCAAGGAAGCCACACGCGTTCGCCGTCGCGAGCGTAAAAATATTTCGTCGGGCGTTGCCCACGTTAATTCGACATTCAACAACACGATGATCACCATCACGGATGCGCAGGGCAATGCGATTGCCTGGTCCTCCGCCGGTGCGCAGGGCTTCAAGGGTTCGCGTAAATCCACGCCTTTCGCTGCACAGATGGCTGCTGAAGATTGTGCCAAGAAGGCACAGGAACATGGCATGCGTTCGCTCGAAGTTGAAGTTTGCGGACCGGGCTCCGGCCGTGAATCGGCTCTGCGCGCGCTCCAGGCTGCTGGTTTCACGATCACGTCGATCCGCGATGTGACCCCGATCCCGCACAATGGCTGCCGCCCGCGCAAGCGTCGCCGCGTCTAATCTGTTTCGACAAGATTTGGCCGCATGAGCTGATTTTCAGCTCCTCTGCGGTTTCCACGCTTCATTGCCACGATTGGATGGTGGCAAGGCAAGGATAGGGAAAAACTAGATGATCCAGAAAAACTGGCAAGAACTGATCAAGCCGAACAAGGTCGAGTTCCAGACCTCCGGCTCGAAGACAAAGGCAACGGTCGTCGCCGAGCCGCTTGAACGCGGTTTCGGCTTGACGCTCGGCAATGCTCTGCGCCGTGTGCTCCTGTCTTCGCTGCGCGGCGCTGCCGTGACTGCCGTACAGATCGATGGCGTTCTGCATGAATTCTCGTCGATCCCCGGCGTTCGCGAAGATGTGACGGATATCGTCCTGAACATCAAGGAAATCGCGATCCACATGGAAAGCGACGGTCCCAAGCGCATGGTCGTGCGCAAGGAAGGCCCAGGCGTTGTAACGGCTGGCGACATTCAGACGGTTGGCGATATCGAAATCCTCAATCCGGATCACGTTATCTGCACGCTGGACGAAGGCGCTGAAATCCGCATGGAATTCACCGTCAACACCGGCAAGGGCTACGTCCCGGCTGACCGCAACCGTGCGGAAGATGCACCGATCGGCCTGATCCCGGTTGACAGCCTCTATTCGCCGGTCCGCAAGGTATCGTACAAGATCGAAAACACCCGCGAGGGACAAGTTCTCGATTATGACAAGCTGATTTTGCAGATCGAGACCGATGGTTCGATCTCGGGTGAAGATGCCGTTGCCTATGCAGCACGCATCCTGCAGGACCAGCTGGCGATTTTCGTCAACTTTGACGAGCCGCAGAAGGAAGTACAGCAGGAACAGGTCACTGAACTTGCGTTCAATCCGGCTCTGCTCAAGAAGGTCGACGAACTCGAACTTTCCGTACGCTCGGCAAACTGCCTGAAGAATGATAATATCGTCTATATCGGCGATCTTATTCAGAAGACAGAAGCAGAAATGCTGCGCACACCGAACTTTGGTCGCAAGTCGCTGAACGAAATCAAGGAAGTTCTGGCTTCCATGGGTCTCCATCTCGGTATGGAAGTCCCGTCCTGGCCGCCAGAAAACATTGAAGATCTCGCGAAGCGTTACGAAGATCAATATTAATCCGGGCTTTGCCCGACAACCAAGCCCGGGCAATGAGCCCGAACTGAGAAATTGAAGGAGAAGGCTCATGCGCCACGGTAATTCAGGCCGCAAGCTTAACCGGACTGCCAGCCATCGTAAGGCGATGTTTGCCAATATGGCTGCATCATTGATTGAGCATGAGCAGATCGTTACAACGCTGCCCAAGGCCAAGGAAATTCGTCCCATCGTTGAAAAGCTTGTCACACTCGGCAAGCGCGGTGACCTGCACGCCCGTCGTCAGGCCATTTCGGCGATCCGCGATGCCAAGCTCGTAGCAAAGCTGTTTGACACGCTTGCTCCGCGCTATGGTCAGCGCAATGGCGGTTACATCCGCATCATGAAGGCCGGCTTCCGCACCGGTGACAATGCACCGCTGGCCGTTGTCGAATTCGTTGATCGTGATGTCAGCGCCAAGGGTTCCAAGGATCTGGCCCGCGTTGCTGCCGAACAGGCAAGCGAAGCCGAAGCCGCATAATCCAGCGCTTTTGCATCGATGATTTTGGGACAGGGGCCTTTGCGGGCCCCTTTTCTGTTTTGCTCGACTTTCGCATCGTTGAAATTGCGCTGTATTGACTATATATGACTAGTTAAATGGTCAGGAGAGTCAAATGAGCACAGTCAACCTTGTTGAAGCAAAGGCGCATCTGAGCGAGTTGATTGATCAGGTCGAAGCGGGAGAGACGGTGCAGATTTTGCGCCGGGGTAAACTGGTGGCCCAACTGGTGCCAGCTGGCGTGCCGCGCAAGCCGATCGATATGGCGGCATTGCGGCTGCTCACGGAAGATATGCCGGAACAGCCGGTCTCCAGCGGCGACTTTGTCCGCGAGATGCGTGATCAAGACCGCTATTGATGCTTTACCTCGACACATCCGTTCTCGTCGCCGCGCTGACGCTGGAAAGCCAGACGGCGCGCGTGCTCGACTGGCTTGCAAGTCAGCAAGCGGAGAAACTGGCTGTCAGTGATTGGACCATCACCGAGTTCTCATCAGCCTTGTCACTCAAGGTGCGTACAGGGCAACTGCAGTCGCCGCATCGCAACAGGTCCCTTGCTGCCTTTCATCGCCTTGTCAGCGAATCCCTTGAAACGCTGCCGGTCACCGGATTGATGTTTCGATCCGCCGCGCAGATGGCAGATCGGCACGTGTCGGGGATCAGAGCTGGCGATGCACTCCATCTGGCGGTTGCTATTCATTACGGCGCCACCATCTATACTCTGGACCGCAAATTTGCCGAAGCGGGCGAGACTATGGGTGCAATGACAAGGCTGCTTTGAATGTCTCAAATTTGCTTTGTTTCGTGGCTGGTATCCGCGTTGAAATTCAGCACATTGGGTTAACAGGTTTTACTGATTCATCAGTTCGGGAGATCGACATGAGTTGTTCCAAAATCGCGCAATCCGCCCGGGCGCTGCTCGTCACCTCGGCCCTCGTTTCCGCGATGATCGTACCGGTCCATGCGCAAACGGCCGCCGATACGGCAAAGCAGGCTCCGGCATCGCGGGTGGAGGCGCAATTGTCGTTTGCACCGCTCGTCAAACAGACGGCCGGAGCAGTTGTGAACGTCTATGCGGCGCGGGAAGTGCAGCAGCGTTCGCCCTTTGCCGGTGACCCGTTTTTCGAGCAGTTCTTTGGCGGCCAGTTCAATGGCCCGCCGCGCATCCAGTCGTCGCTCGGTTCCGGCGTTATTGTAGATGCTTCGGGCATCGTGGTCACCAACAACCACGTTATCCGCGATGCGGAAACGGTCAAGATTGCCCTCTCGGATGGCCGCGAGTTTGAATCGCGCATTCTCCTGAAGGATGAATCGACGGATCTTGCCATCCTCAAGATCGAAGCTGGAGAAAAGTTGCCGATCCTGCCGCTGGCGGATTCCGATAAGGTTGAAGTGGGGGATCTGGTGCTGGCCATCGGCAATCCCTTCGGCGTGGGCCAGACCGTCACCAGCGGCATCGTCTCGGCGCAGGCGCGTACCCGGGTGGGGATTTCCGATTTCGATTTCTTCATCCAGACCGATGCGGCGATCAATCCCGGCAATTCTGGCGGCGCACTGATCGGCATGGACGGCAAGCTTGTCGGCATCAACACGGCAATCTTTTCCAAGTCCGGCGGTTCGGTGGGCATCGGTTTCGCCATCCCCTCGAACATGGTGCGGGCCGTGGTTGAAGCCGCAAAGCAGGGCAGCGACAAGTTCGAGCGCCCCTATATCGGCGCAACCTTCCAGAACGTGACATCCGATGTGGCGGAAGGGCTGGGGATGAAACAGCCCTATGGTGCGCTTGTCACCAATATTGCCAAGGATGGACCGGCGGAGAAAGGCGGGCTGCAGGTTGGCGACGTCATTCTGGCGGTGGATGATTTCCGCATCGAGAATTTCGATGGCCTTGGCTACCGCCTGTCGACAGCCGGGATCGGCAAAACCGTCAAACTCAATGTTTTGAGCCGGTCGCAGGAGAAGGTGATTTCCCTTGTTCTGGAAAAGCCGAGGCCGGATGATCCCGCCAACAAGTCGGTGATCCAGGGCAACAATCCGCTTTCCGGCGCGCAGGTGATCACGCTCACGCCGAGCAGCGCAGAACGATTGCATCTGCCGCCGCAAACGGCCGGCGTCGCAGTGGACAAGATTTTCGCCAATACACCGGCCGCGCGCATCGGCCTGCAGCCCGGCGACATCGTGCGCAGGGTCAATGGGCGTGATATTGCAACCGCCGCCGATCTGGCTGCTGTGATGGCCACCAAGCCGGTCCTGTGGCGTTTTGAATTCGAACGGGATGGTGCAATCATCCGGCAGATCATTCGATAGATGAGGCGCATAGGACAATGACGGATCTGTTTGCAGCAAAGGAGGATCCGGCTTCGGACCGGAGCAGGCCGCTTGCTGACCGTTTGCGTCCGCGTTCTCTGGGCGAAGTCACCGGCCAGGAGCACCTGACCGGGTCGGAAGGCGCGTTGACGCGCATGATCGAATCCGGTTCGCTCGGTTCGATGATTTTCTGGGGACCGCCAGGAACGGGTAAAACCACCGTGGCACGTCTGCTGGCAGGCGAGACCAATCTTGCTTTCGAACAGATATCGGCCATTTTTTCCGGTGTTGCCGACCTGAAGAAGGTTTTTGACATGGCGCGTGCCCGCAAAATGTCGGGCGGCCAGACCCTGTTGTTCGTTGACGAGATTCATCGGTTCAACCGTGCCCAGCAGGATTCGTTTCTGCCTGTCATGGAAGACGGGACGATTGTGCTCGTGGGTGCGACCACGGAAAACCCGTCCTTTGAACTCAATGCCGCTCTCTTGTCCCGTGCGCGCGTTCTTGTGTTCCATCCGCACGACGAAGCCAGCCTGATGGCCCTGATGCAGCGCGCCGAGGACCATGAAGGCAAGCCGCTGCCGCTCGACGAGGAGGCGCGGGCGAGCCTGGTGCGCATGGCAGACGGCGATGGCCGGGCAATCCTGACGCTGGCCGAGGAAGTCTGGCGCGCGGCGCGTGAAGGCGAAGTTTTTAATGTCGAGCGGGTTCAGCAGATCGTGCAACGGCGTGCCCCTGTCTACGACAAGGGGCAGGACGGGCACTACAACCTGATCTCGGCCCTGCACAAATCCGTGCGCGGATCCGATCCCGACGCGGCGCTGTACTACCTCTGCCGCATGTTCGATGCGGGGGAAGACCCGCTGTTTATCGGCAGGCGTCTGGTGCGCATGGCAAGCGAGGATATCGGGCTCGCCGATCCGCAGGCTCTGGTCATCTGCAATGCCGCCAAGGATGCCTATGATTATCTCGGCTCGCCGGAGGGTGAACTGGCGCTGGCACAGGCCTGCGTCTATCTGGCGACGGCACCCAAATCGAACGCGGTCTATACGGCTTTTGCCGCGGCAATGCGCACGGCCAAGGAGAACGGCTCGCTCGTGCCGCCCAAACATATCCTGAATGCACCGACCAAGCTGATGAAGGGCGAAGGCTATGGCAAGGGCTATGCCTACGATCATGATCAGCCGGACGCATTTTCCGGGCAGAACTATTTTCCCGACGCGCTCGGCCGCCAGACCTTTTACAATCCGCCCGAGCGCGGCTTCGAACGCGAAATCCGCAAGCGCATCGAATACTGGAACCGGTTGCGGGTCGAACGCGGCGAATAGGGCGCGCCAAGCGCTTTCACTTCCAATTGGGATCAAGAAAAAGGCCGCCTCTTTCGAAGCGGCCTTTTTATCAGGTTGAATATGCCTGGCTTACGCGGCTTCCGGCGGCTTGCGCGGGAAGGGCGTGACGTTTGCAGTGTCATCATCCAGCTTCAGGCCGCCAGCCTTGAGCAGCGCGGTGAAGCGCCCGTTCTGGTGTGCCAGCTCATCGAAGCTGCCGGACTCGACGATCTCGCCATGATCCATGAAGAGAACGATGTCAGCGTCGCGAACCGTCGACAGGCGGTGGGCGATGATGAAGGTCGTGCGGTTCTGGCACAGCTTGTCGACCGCGGCCTTGACGCGTGCCTCGGTTTCGACGTCGAGCGCACTGGTCGCTTCGTCGAGGACGAGGATCGGCGCATCCTTCAGGATGGCGCGGGCAATGGCAACGCGCTGGCGTTCGCCGCCGGAAAGCTGCGAGCCGCGCTCACCGACAATGGTGTCAAAACCGGCTGATTTCGACAGGATGAAGTCGCTGGCATCGGCGGCGGCTGCCGCTGCGGCAACGTCCTCGTCTGTTGCCTTCGGACGGCCGACGCGGATGTTCTCCTCGATGCTGCGGTTGAACATGCCGGCATCCTGGAACACCGTGGCGATTGCGTTGCGCAGCGAGCGGCGGCTGATCGTGCGGGTATCGATGCCATCGACAAGCACACGGCCTTCCTTGGGGTCGTAAACGCGCTGCAGCACGTTGATCAGCGTCGTCTTGCCCGCACCTGTCGGGCCGACAATGGCAACGGTCTGACCAGCCTTCGCCTTGAACGACACATTCTTCAGGCCCTGGGTGGACTTGGCAAATTCGAACGAGACGTTCTGGAACTCGACTTCACCGCTGATGTTGTCGAGGTCATGCACAGCCTTCGGTTCGGCCTGATAGGCAGCGGAATCTTCCATTTCATAGAAGTCTTCCAGCTTGGCACGGGCGGCAAAGATCTGGTTCACAAAGGCGCTGAGCTGGTCAAGACGGCCGATGAGCAGGGCGGCAAAGCCGGTGAAGGCAACAACCTGGCCGACATTCATCTCGTTGTGCACGACGAAATACGAACCGAGGAACAGGATGACAACCATCGAAATGATGGAGGCCATGCGGTTGATACCGGCTGCAAGCGCCCACCAGTTCAGGACTGGGTACTGCGAGTCCAGCAACTGCTTGGTGTAGGACTGCAAGGCACGGGTTTCTTCGTCGATGCGGTTGTAGCTCTGCAGGACAGAGATATTGCCCATGGAGTCGGTGACGTGGCTGAATGCCTTGATGTGGTGACGTTCAACCTGTGCCTGACCATCCTTGGTCTTGGCTGTGACAACACGGCTGACGATCACGTAGATGACGCCAAGGACGGCCAGAACCGATGCCAGGCGCCAATCCTGGGCCAAAGCCAGCGGAACAAGCCCGAGCAGAGCAACGGTCGTGGCAAGGTGCGTGCGCATGAATTCAAGCCAGAGGCTGAACAGGGTTTCAATCGCGCGCAGAAGCGTGTGCATGGCGTTGGATGTGCCGCGCTGATGATGCCATGCCAGCGGCATGCTGATCACGCGGTTATAGGATTCCGTCAGCACCGACAGCTTGCGGCGATGCGCAAGCCGGTCCGCTTCGCGCGAAACCAGAACGTTGGCGACGATATGGAACAAACCAACACCGGCCAGCTGGCTCAGGGGAGGCCAGATGGCCGTCTTGGTTGAAATAGCCTGAATGACGCGGCCCACAAGCACGGGCTCGAACAGCATTGTCAGGGCCAAGGCAATGTTGACCAGGCAGATAAACGTGGTCGCACGCTTTTCCGCCCCGAGATATTGGAGAGATTTCCAATAGATCTGTATCAATGACACTTTGCCACTCCGCTCGTTATGCCCGCTTCTGCGCACATTCCTCAATTTTTGACTCTGCATGAGGTGCTTGTGCGCTGCAATATTCAATGCTCTAAAGTTGTGTCAGTTCCGCGTCTGTTCAAGGAACATTTTTCTACGTTTGTTAACGTCCCGTGATGAGTCAAATATTTGACTTCATAGAATAAACCGCCGGAGGCAAGGCAAAGTGAACGCAATATTACTGGTTGCATCAGGCGGCGCTATCGGTTCGGTTGCCCGTTATCTCGTGGGCGTGCTGATGACCCGGATTTTTGGCGTGGCTTTTCCCTGGGGAACGCTGACCGTGAACGTGGCTGGCGGCCTGCTGATGGGGCTGTTCATTGAGCTTTTGGCCCGGCGTTTCAATGGTTCCACGGAGCTGCGCCTGTTTGTTGCGGTGGGCATTATGGGAGGCTTCACCACCTTTTCCTCGTTCTCGCTCGATGTTGCGCTGCTGTGGAACCGCGGCGAGGCCTTTTTCACGCTCATTTATGTGCTTGCGAGCGTCATCTTGAGCATTGGGGCGTTGTTTTTCGGATTATGGCTCGCAAGAGCGGTCGCTTAGTGCTAAGCGCATGCCTGATTAGACAAGGTATGACTTATGGCAGTGGTAGAGCAGAAGACAGTTGACACCGGCGAAGCGGAAATGCGCCTCGACCGATGGTTCAAGGTACATTATCCGGGATTGGGTTTCGGGCACCTGCAGAAATTGCTGCGGTCCGGGCAGATCCGGGTGGATGGCTCGCGCGCCAAATCCGATACGCGCCTGCAGGCCGGCCAGACCGTACGCATTCCGCCCTTGCAGGTGGACGCCAAGGCCGAAGGCCAGCATCTGACCGGCAAGAGCATTCGCGGACGGGAAGATGGCGACGTCCTCTCCCAGATGCTGCTGTATGAAGACCCCAAGGTTTTCGTGTTCAACAAGCCGGCTGGCCTGGCAGTGCAGGGCGGCTCCGGCGTCAATCGCCATGTGGATGACATGCTGGAAGCCTGGCGCAACAAGAAGGGTGAAAAACCCCGGCTTGTGCACCGGCTCGACCGCGATACGTCGGGCGTTCTCGTGGTGGCCCGCACGCGCGGTGCCGCGCAGGCCCTGACCGCGGCGTTCCGCGAACGCGAGACCAAGAAAACCTATTGGGCACTGGTCAAGGGCATTCCGCGCAAGCGCGAGGACAAGATCACCACCTGGCTGGTCAAGGAAACAACGCCCGATGGCGACCGGATGCGCGTTGCGCAGCACGGCGAGCCGGATTCCGATCATGCGGTTTCCTACTACCGGGTGATCGAATCCGCCGGGCAGGTGCTGACGTGGCTGGAAATGGAGCCCTATACGGGCCGTACGCATCAGTTGCGCGTCCATGCCGCCCATATCGGCTGCCCGATCATCGGCGATCCCAAATATTTCGAGGCGGACACCAACTGGTCGTTCCCCGGCGGCATTCAGAACCGCCTGCACCTGCACGCGCGCCGCATCCGCGTTCCCAATCCGTCGGGCGGGATCATCGATGTCACGGCACCGCTGCCGCCGCATATGGTGCAGACGTGGAACCTTCTGGGCCTCGATGAAAGTGATGGCGACGAAGAGAATTAGAACAGGCTGACCGGCAAGGCATACGGACGATGACGATGAACAATGACCTTTTCAATATGGACATGCCGCAAGGTCCGTCGGATACGGATCCGGTGCGCCGGGCGCAGATCCAGTCGAAGCTGCCGTTTCCCAAGCGGTTCTACAAGGCTGTGGCGGTTGTTGAGCGGGATGGTCAGTTTGCCGTTGAACTCGACGGCAAGCGTGTCAAGACACCGGCACGGCAGGACCTTCTGCTGCCAAGCCGCGCCCTGGCGCAGATGGTTGCCGATGAATTTTCCGCGCAGGACAAGGATATCGTCCCGGCACGCATGCCTGTCACCCGTCTCGCCAATACGGCGATCGATGGGATCGTCAGCGACCCCCAGGTTGTGCTCGAGGACGTGCTGCGTTTCGCCTCCTCGGACATGCTGTGCTACCGCGCGGGTTCGCCCGAACGGCTGGTCAATCGCCAGACGGAACTCTGGGACCCCATTATCGATTGGGCTGCCTCGGATCTTGGCGCACGTTTCGTCCTTGCCGAGGGCGTCATGCATGTGGAACAGCCGCGCGAGACGCTTGCCGTGCTCGGCGTGCATCTCGGGCAATTCAGGGATGCTTTCACCGTTGCTGCCCTGCACACGATCACGACGCTGACCGGATCGGCCATCCTGGCGCTTGCCGTGGCAAAGGGCCGTATTACCGGCGATGAAGCCTGGATATTGGCGCATGTCGATGAAGACTGGACCATCGAGCAGTGGGGCGAAGATGCGGAAGCATCAGCCCGGCGAGCTTTGCGTGAGCGCGAGATGGTCGCTGCGGTGAAGGTGCTTCAGGCGGTGTCGATCTAAGACAAGAGTTGTACTTGTCTTTCGTGATGTGATACATCACATTTACCTATGATCCGAAGTTTTCGTCATAAGGGACTGAAGCTCTTTTACGAGAGCGGTTCGACTAGAGGTATCAACGCTGCCCATTCCAAGCGGCTGTCTCGTATATTGGCTTTTTTAGATCGTGCTACGGGACCGGACGACGTGAATATCCCTGGTTGGCGGCTCCATGCATTGCACGGTGAGCTGGAAGGTTTCTGGTCAGTGACGGTCAATGGAAATTGGCGGATCATATTTCAGTTCATCGACGATGACGTCGAGCTTGTTGATTATCTGGACTATCACTAAGGATCGAAAATGCCGATATTCAACCCTCCTCATCCGGGCGAAACGTTATTGGAAGATATATTGCCAGCGCTTCAAATCACCCGAAGCGAGCTTGCACATCGTCTCGGGTTCGCACGCGAAACACTGTCGCGCATAATGCATGGAAAGGCGCCTATCAGCCCGGATCTTGCGGTTCGTCTTGAACGCGCCGGTATTGGCAAGGCACGGACATGGCTTGGTATTCAGGCCGACTATGATCTTTGGCAGGCAGAACATCGAGAGCAGCCAAAGATCGAGCGCTTTGCAAATATCTCCTAGAAAAAACCCCGGGACATGCCCGGGGTTTTCCTTGTCGACAGACCGGTCCGGTCAGACCGAGTAGTACATGTCGTATTCAACGGGATGCGGGGTCATTTCGTAGCGCATCACTTCGGCCATCTTCAGTTCGATGAAGCTGTCGATCTGATCGTCATCGAACACGCCGCCAGCCTTGAGGAAGCCGCGATCCTTGTCGAGGCTCTGGAGCGCTTCACGCAGCGAACCGCAGACGGTCGGGATCTTCTTGAGTTCCTTGGCCGGAAGATCATAGAGATCCTTGTCCATGGGCTGGCCGGGATGGATCTTGTTCTTGATACCGTCGAGACCGGCCATCAGCATCGCAGCAAAGCCGAGATAGGGGTTGGCTGTCGGATCCGGGAAGCGGATTTCAACGCGCTTCGACTTCGGCGAGGAGCCGAACGGAATACGGCAGGAAGCCGAACGGTTGCGGGCGGAGTAAGCCAGCAGAACCGGTGCTTCGTAGCCCGGGACCAGACGCTTGTAGGAGTTGGTCGACGGGTTTGTGAAGGCGTTGATGGCCTTGGCATGCTTGATGATGCCGCCGATGAAGAACAGGCAGTTTTCCGACAGGCCGGCATATTCATTGCCAGCGAAGGTCGGCTTGCCATCTTTCCAGATCGACATATGCACGTGCATGCCCGAGCCATTGTCGCCGAAAATCGGCTTCGGCATGAAAGTGGCGGTCTTGCCATAGGCATTGGCAACCTGATGCACGACGTACTTGTAGATCAGCATCTTGTCGGCGTTGCGGGTGAGGGCGTCGAACTTGATGCCCAGCTCGTGCTGTGCTGCGGCCACTTCGTGGTGGTGCTTTTCAACGCGAACGCCCATTTCGGTGAGAACCGTGAGCATTTCCGAACGCATGTCCTGGCAGGAATCGATCGGAGGAACCGGGAAATAACCGCCCTTGACGCGCGGGCGGTGGCCAAGGTTGCCGGTTTCATAGTCGGTGTCGTCGTTGGATGGCAGTTCGGTGGAGTCGAGCTTGAAGCCTGTATTGTACGGATCGGCCTTGTACTTCACGTCGTCGAAGACGAAGAATTCTGCTTCCGGGCCGACGAAGATGGTGTCGCCGACGCCTTCCGCCTTCATGTAGGCTTCGGCTTTCTTGGCGGTGCCGCGCGGATCGCGGTTGTAGGCTTCGCCGGAGACCGGGTCGAGAATGTCGCAGAGGATAACCATTGTCGACTGCGCAAAGAACGGGTCCATGTGCACCGTGTCGGTGTCAGGCATGAGAACCATGTCGGATTCATTGATGGCCTTCCAGCCGGCAATGGAGGAACCGTCGAACATGACGCCGTCGGCAAACATGTCTTCGTCCACTTCGGCAACGTCCATCGTCACATGCTGCAGCTTGCCCTTCGGGTCGGTGAAGCGAAGGTCAAGGAATTTTACATCATTGTCCTTGATCTGTTTGAGAATGTCTTTTGCGGTCGTCATGTCAATTTTCCTTGTTCAGCGACGATGATAGCGGATGGGCCGGTACGCGGGCACCGGCAATGGGATAGCAGGGTCAGATGGCGTCGATACCGGATTCGCCGGTACGGATACGCACGACTTCCTCGATGTTGGAAACAAATATCTTTCCATCGCCGATACGGCCGGTCTGTGCGGCCTTGCGGATCGCTTCAATGGCTGCCTCGACGGACTCGTCGCCCAGAACGATCTCGACTTTCACCTTTGGCAGGAAGTCGACGACATATTCAGCGCCGCGATACAGTTCCGTATGGCCTTTCTGGCGGCCAAAACCCTTGGCCTCCGTCACGGTAATGCCCTGAAGCCCCACTTCCTGCAGTGCCTCTTTCACCTCATCCAGCTTGAATGGTTTGATGATGGCTTCAATTTTCTTCATCAGAGAATAAACTCCCTATGTATGGCGAGCGGACCTCTTGCCCGCTTGCACAACAAAAAGCAGGAAGCATGCCAAGTCGACCCCTAAAGCGAATTTATTCGAGGAATGGGATTTTACCGATGACAGGACCGGAAGTTTTGCAGGTAGACATTCAACTTATTCACTTAGAATGTACACTGTGCTATTTGGGTTTGATTAAAAAATAGGCTTATTGCGCATTTTTTAATCAACAAAATCTATAATGATTCAACCTTTGCTCCTAAAGCGTCCGCTGCATACGCAAGGCGTCGATCCAAGGTGCATATTGTGGCGTCTAGATCCAAAACCACGGCAAGATGTAATGCATCTCCAGCTCGCAGACCTAAATCGTGCTGTTCAACGAGTTTCGCAGCCTCAGAGAAATGCGTATTGGATATAGAAAAGACTTTAAAAGATTTACTTATCATCTCCTTAAATGCTACCACAGCAACATCTCGATGTTTTATTTGAATTTGTTTGGTCCGCAACTTTATCGAAAGTGCGGAATAGAATTCAGTAATCGTCCAATTACTTATGATAATTTTACCTTCGATTTGTTGGGCAAGCCATTTTTGTATCCTATCTGTATCCTCTTCTTTAATTAGAGCAGCTACGAGTACGGACGTATCTAGGTACATCATCAATATCGATCTTCGTCCCTCATTTTACGTGTAAATTCACCGGCGGTTTCGCTTTTGATTCGTATTTTGTTCGCGTCGTTTACCGCTTGCGAAGTTGCAATAGTTTCGCAGGATACCAGTTCTCTAAGCGCCTGGGCTGCCTGCGGCGCGCGCACTTTGCCCTCATGGATGAAATAGGCAAAAACATCGCGCGGCTGCTTGTCCGGTTTGGCCAGGGGAGCGGCCAGCGGCAGGTCATCCGGCGCATCGCCCTTTGCCCATAGCTTGACCCGCTCGGCCCACTGGTCGAGCTCCTTGGCCGGGTAAGCAGTCTCGATGGCGTCATCACCCTTCTGCAGGCGGGCATAGACGAAATCGGCGGTCACGTCGGCGAACTCCGGATAGTCGAAATGATGGGCATAGACCAGAGCGACGTTCTTCTTGCGCAGAAGCGCGATGAAATCGGGATCGATGAAGGAGGGGTGGCGCACCTCGACCGCGTGACGCAGGGCAATGCCGCCTTCCTTCCCGGGCAGCAGATCAAGGAAGGCGCCAAAATCCTCGGCATCGAACTTCTTGGTGGGAGCAAACTGCCAGAGCAGCGGCCCCAGCCGGTCAGCAAGTTCGGCGATGCCGGACTTGATGAAACGTTCCATCGACTCGCCAGCCTCCGCCAGAACGCGGCGATTGGTGACGAACCGGTTGCCCTTGACCGAAAAAATGAAACCGTTCGGCACCGAACTTGCCCATTTGGCGAAGGTTTCCGGCTTTTGCGTGCCGTAATAGGTGCTGTTGATCTCGATGGTGCTTAGATGCTGCCCGGCATATTCAAGCTCTTTGGCTTTCGACAGGCCCTTGGGGTAGAAAGTGCCGCGCCAGGGTTCGAAAATCCAGCCGCCAATGCCTGTTCTGATCGTTCCGCTTGCGGTCATGATGATATCCTCCCGTCAATCCGTATTCATTCAAACCGGCCATAAACAAAACCCGCCGTTTCCGGCGGGTTTGTCTGTTATTCCGCCGCCGCCTGGGCGCGATTGCCCGGTCGCCGTTGCAGCAGTTCCTTCAGGAACCTGCCGGTATAGGAGCGTGGTTCGGCCACGATATCCTCGGGGCGTCCGACGGCAACGATTTCACCGCCGCCATCGCCGCCTTCGGGGCCAAGATCGATGACCCAGTCCGCCGTCTTGATGACTTCGAGATTGTGCTCGATGACAACAACCGTATTGCCCTGGTCAACAAGCTCATGCAGAACTTCAAGAAGCTTGGCCACATCATGGAAATGCAAGCCTGTTGTCGGTTCGTCGAGGATATAGAGCGTGCGTCCGGTTGCCTTGCGTGACAATTCCTTGGCGAGCTTGATGCGCTGGGCTTCGCCGCCGGACAGCGTATTGGCCTGCTGGCCGACATGGATGTAGCCAAGGCCGACTTTTGCCAGCGTCTGCAGCTTGTCGCGCACGGCGGGAACGGCGGAGAAGAACTCCGCGCCTTCCTCGACCGTCATGTCGAGCACATCGGCGATGGATTTGCCCTTGAACAACACTTCCAGCGTTTCGCGGTTGTAGCGCTTGCCGTGGCACACGTCACAGGTGACATAGACATCGGGCAGGAAGTGCATCTCGATCTTGATCACGCCATCGCCCTGGCACGCCTCGCAGCGGCCGCCCTTGACGTTGAACGAGAACCGCCCCGGCTGGTAGCCGCGCGCCTTGGCCTCCGGCAGGCCGGCGAACCAGTCGCGGATCGGGGTGAACGCACCGGTATAGGTGGCGGGATTGGAACGCGGCGTGCGGCCGATCGGCGATTGGTCGATGTCGATGACCTTGTCGAGGAATTCCAGGCCGTCGATGCGGTCATGGTCCGCCGGTTGCTCGCGCGAACCCATGATGCGGCGCGAGGCCGATTTGAACAGGGTTTCGATGAGGAAGGTGGACTTGCCGCCGCCGGACACGCCGGTCACGGCCGTAAAGGTGCCAAGCGGAATTTCCGCCGATACATTCTTCAGATTGTTGCCGCGCGCGCCGACAATCTTGATGCGCTTTTTGTTCAGCTTGCGCCGTTCGGACGGCACGGCCACTTCGATGGCGCCGGACAGATATTTTCCGGTCAGCGATTTCGGGCTGGCCATGATATCGGCCGGTGTCCCGGAAGCGATGATTTCACCGCCATGGATGCCGGCAGCCGGCCCGATATCGACGACATAGTCGGCGGTGAGGATCGCGTCCTCGTCATGCTCCACCACGATCACGGTGTTGCCGAGGTCGCGCAGGTGCCGCAGCGTCTTCAGAAGCTGCTCGTTGTCACGCTGATGCAGGCCGATGGACGGCTCATCCAGAACATAGAGTACGCCGGTCAAGCCGGAGCCGATCTGCGACGCCAGACGGATACGCTGGCTCTCGCCGCCCGACAGCGTGCCGGAATTGCGCGACAGAGCGAGATAATCCAGCCCGACATCGTTGAGGAAGCGCAGGCGCTCGCGAATCTCCTTGAGGATGCGCGCGGCGATTTCGGTCTGCTTGTCATTAAAGCTCTTGTCGATGTCACTGAACCAGGCATCCGCATGGCGGATCGACTTTTCAGTGATCTGGCCGATATGCAGGCCGCCAATCTTCACGGCCAGTGCTTCCGGCTTCAGGCGATAGCCGCCGCAGGCCGGGCAGGGCGTGCCGGACATGAAGCGCTCGATTTCCTCGCGCGACCAGGCCGAATCCGTTTCCTTCCAGCGGCGCTCCAGATTGGGAATGACACCTTCGAAGGGTTTTGTCGTCTTGTAGGAGCGCAGACCATCATCATAGGAAAAATGCACCTCGCGGCTGCCGGTGCCGTAGAGAATGGCCTTCTGCGCTTCCTCATTGAGGTCGCGCCAGCGGTCGCCCAGCTTGAAGCCGTAGCTGCCGCCGAGGGCGTCCAATGTCTGGTTGTAATAGGGCGAACTTGACTTCGACCACGGAGCAATGGCGCCATTCTTCAGCGTCAGGCTTTCATCGGGCACGATCAGGTTGGGGTCGATGGCCTTCTGGGTGCCCAGACCATCGCAGGTCGGGCAGGCACCGAACGGATTGTTGAACGAGAACAGGCGCGGTTCGATTTCGGCGATGGTGAAACCGGAGACCGGGCAGGCGAACTTTTCCGAGAACATCAAACGCTCATGCGTCTCGTTCTTGGATTTGTTGGCCGATTCCCCGGATGTCTCGTCAGCGGGCAGCGGCTTGTCGGCGAACTCCGCCAGGGCAATACCATCGGCAAGCTTGAGCGCGGTTTCAAGGCTGTCGGCCAGACGCGCTGATATATCGGGGCGGACGACGACGCGGTCGACGACCACGTCAATGTCGTGCTTGTATTTCTTGTCGAGCGCGGGAACGTCCGCGATCTCATAGAATATCCCGTCGACCTTCACGCGCTGGAAGCCGCGCTTCTGCAGATCGGCCAGTTCCTTGCGGTATTCGCCTTTGCGGCCGCGCACGATGGGAGCGAGAATGAACAGGCGCGTGCCTTCATCCTGTGCCAGAACACGGTCCACCATCTGGCTGACGGTCTGGCTTTCAATCGGCAGGCCGGTCGCCGGCGAATAGGGAATGCCGACGCGGGCATAGAGCAGGCGCAGATAGTCGTAGATTTCCGTGACGGTGCCGACGGTGGAGCGCGGGTTGCGGCTCGTCGTCTTCTGCTCGATGGAGATAGCCGGAGACAGACCGTCGATCTGGTCGACATCGGGCTTTTGCATCATCTCCAGAAACTGCCGGGCATAGGCCGATAGGCTCTCGACATAACGCCGCTGACCTTCCGCATAGATGGTATCGAAGGCAAGCGAAGATTTGCCCGATCCCGACAGGCCCGTCATGACAATCAGCTTGTCGCGCGGCAGGTCGAGATCAATGTTCTTCAAATTGTGTTCGCGGGCACCACGAATGGATATAAATTTCTGATCGCTCATGACTGTCACGCCGTTATGGGGGAGGAACTGGCTCGCTGGCCGGAGTCTTTCCCTTATTTAGAAAGTTTCCAGCAGATTGCGAGGCCGTACCTGGGTTGGAATCACCATAGCCATGTTGACATCCATAGAGCAAGTGATAGAACAAAAAAAGAACAAATATTGCGCGCGGGGTAAAAGCGGCGTAAAATCCTTGGGTTCCGTGCCTGACACGCCAGACAGGTGCGGGATGAGGGTACTGAATGGATGGTGCCTGCGCAAAGCCTACTGACAGATTTGTCAGGAGAGTGTCAGTTGCCACTCAATTGTCAGGAGGCTGGCGGCATCGAAGGTGCGATCGAGCAGTATTTTGTGGATAGAGCCAGACAGTTGGCCGCTGGGTGAGCGGTTTCTGTATGATGGCGCAAAATCGAAAAGCTAATTTTGTGGAGTATTTTTATGGCTGGCAGTGTCAACAAAGTAATTTTGGTCGGCAATCTTGGCGCTGATCCGGAAGTCCGGCGTCTTGGTTCGGGCGATCCCGTCGTCAATCTGCGCATTGCCACCTCGGAAAGCTGGCGCGACAAGAACAGTGGCGAGCGCAAGGAAAAGACCGAATGGCACAGTGTCGTCATTTTCAACGACAATTTGGCCAAGGTGGCTGAACAGTACCTGAAGAAGGGCATGAAGGTTTATCTGGAAGGCGCGCTGCAGACCCGCAAGTGGCAGGATCAGACCGGCAATGACCGCTATTCGACGGAAATCGTCCTGCAGAAATTCCGCGGCGAATTGCAGATGCTCGATTCCCGCGGCGAGGGTGCTGGTTCCGGCGGCGGCCGCTCGTTCGACAATTCGAGCCGGGGCCAGGTCTCTGACAATGGCGATTATGGTTCGGACTTCGGCCGTTCCAACGCATCGTCGTCCAGCAGCGGCGGCGGCGGCAATGCAGGCGGCAATTTCTCGCGCGATCTCGACGACGAAATTCCGTTCTGAGCCAGGCCGTTAGGTCAAGCCCCAGGAACCAGTGTCAGCGCCCGCATGTCTGCGGGCGTTGACATTTTTTGGAAAGCCGTCCGGTTTCACTTCTCGAAAATTCGGTTTGCCGGGAAGATGGACGGCGCGCGCATAGGGCAGTGATAAAGCTGTAAATCCGCGTGGCATATCCCTTGCAGTGCCCATGGCGTGGAAGGGGTGGCGCCGGCCGCCGCAAACCGGATGGTTTTCCCCAGCGCTGATCATAAATTTCCCTGAAGAGATAACTTGCCGGTATCATTTTCTCTCTCATTTTGGATCGGTTCAATATTAAATCGGATATGGGAATTGAATCGGTTCAATATTGTGCTTTGCCATTTGAATGTCAAGCATGATTGAATCGATACAACCCTGTGCTAAGCTGATTGCTGTCGATGGGAGGGATTTGATTGGTAAAGGGCAAGGTCAGGCTGGCGGATATCGCCAAGGCAGCGGGCGTATCACAGGGGTCGATGGGAGGGATTTGATTGGTAAAGGGCAAGGTCAGGCTGGCGGATATCGCCAGGGCAGCGGGCGTATCACAGGGAACGGCATCGAATGTCTTCAGCCGGCCGGACGTGGTCCGGGACGAAGTGCGCGAGCATGTCCTGGCGGTGGCCAAGAACCTCGGTTACGCCGGCCCAAGCGTGACAGGCCGGCTTCTGAGAGCCGGAAAGGTCAATGCGATCGGCGTGGCGGCCATTGAACCACTGGCGTATTTTTTTGACGATCCGTGGGCAAGGGCGTTTTTGGCGGCGCTTGCCGAGGTGTGCGATGCCAAGGGCACAGGCCTGACCCTGGTGTCGGCCAGAAACCAGCAACGATTGAGCTGGAACATCAAGAGCGCGCTCGTCGACGGATTTGTTCTGCTCTGCGTCGAGGGCGGGGAGCGGCTTGTCGAACTCACGCGGGAGCGGCAGCTGCCTTTCGTCAGCCTGGCGCTGGGTGTCGATGATCCGACCATCCCGGCAATCGGTGTGAACAATGTCGACGGGGCGGCAGCGGCCGCGCATCATCTGACGGCGCTGGGCCACCGGCGTTTTGTCATCCTTTCCACCGAATTCACGGATGATCATGTCGGGCGCATCGATGTGCACGATATCGAGCGCGGCGTTTATTCGACATCACGCGACCGGGCAGCCGGATATTGGCGTGCCCTGGCGCGGGCCGGTATCGCCCGGGAGACGGTTCCGGTGTTCGAAACCCAGAACGACCGGCAAAGCGTCCATGCCTGTCTGGAGCAGGTTTTCGCGGCTGCCGAGCATCCGACGGCCATTCTTGCCATGTCCGATAACATCGCCATGCTGGCAATGGCGTGGCTTGCCGATCGGGGGCTGACTGTTCCCGATGATATCTCGATCATCGGCTTTGACGGTGTACCGGAAGGCGGCATCTGCAAGCCGGGTCTCACCACCATGGCACAGCCTTTCCAGGAGCTGGCTTTGCGCGCCGTGCGCGCCATTCTCGATGATGCCATGCCAGAGGAACGCGAGATCATCGCGGTAAAACTGATTGAGCGCGGCAGCACCGCCGCGCCAAAAGCTTGACACAGAGCACAGCGGGCACCATCAGACTGCCGGTCATGCCTGTCTCTCATTTTGTTTTCCCCGGTCCCATGGATTTTCAACCGCAGTTTCAGGTGCCGCCAGATCATGCTCGTTGATCTGGGCGTCTATGCCGGCCTGTTCGCGGCGGCGTTTGTCGCTGCAACCATTTTGCCGATGCAATCCGAGGCACTGCTTGGCGGACTGCTGCTCACCCATTCCTATCCGGCGTCCGCCTTGATCGCTGTCGCCAGCGTGGGCAATATCCTTGGATCGGTGGTCAATTGGCTGCTCGGGCGCGGGATCGACCAGTTCCGCCACAGGCGATGGTTTCCCGCGAGCGAAGCACAGCTCGACCGTGCCACGGGCTGGTACCAGCGCTATGGCAAGTGGACCCTGCTGTTGAGCTGGGCACCCGTGATCGGCGATCCGCTGACGGTGATTGCCGGAGTACTGCGTGAGCCGCTGTGGCGCTTTGTGCTGCTGGTGTCCATTGCCAAGACGGCGCGGTATCTTGTGGTATTTGCTCTCGTATCCGGCTGGTAGCGCCGGTGCTACGGGTGCATTCTGGCGCCTTTGGTGATCTTGTCGATGATCTTCTTTTCCGCGCGCAGCGCAATGCCGACGACCCTCGCATCATCCGGCGCAAACCGGGCAAACATGGCACGATTGGCCTGGTCATACCCGGTTGAAAACATCTCCTCAATGTACAGGCAGGATTTGACCTCGCGTTCAAGCGAGCGGCGGTGGATGGTTGACAGGGTTGCCTGATCCGCCGTGAGCACGATCAGCGGCTGGATGGGCAGGGGATGGTAGTGGTAGCCTGCGCGGTCGATATAGGGGTCGCCGATCAATCCGGGAAATTGGGCGACAAGGCCGCTCGTCAGGAACGATGAAACGTTGAGTTTCTGCCAGGTCGCAAGATCATCACGCACGACAATTGCAATTTTCGTATCAAACACCAAATCTAGGTCTCCATTCATGGATCGAGTCTGCCGGATGCCGGGTGAAAATCTAAAAGAGGAAGTGCTGCGCGGTCTTGGACGTTTGTGCGAGCGTCCGGCGCACGATGCCATCCTGTCGGCGCCGTCCAATCCGGGTGTCGAGCGCATGGAAGCGCGCTTCACCGGCGACGCATTCGAACCGCACCGGCACGATACCTATGCCATCGGCGTGACGCTGCACGGCATCCAGACATTCCGCTATCGCGGGGAAAAGCGGCAAAGCCTTCCCGGCAACATCATGGTTCTGCATCCCGACGAGGTGCATGATGGCGGGGCAGGCACCGATGATGGCCTGCACTACCGGATGATTTATCTCGAACCGGCACTGGCTATCGAAGCCCTCGGTGCCGATCGTGCCATGCTGCCTTTCGTGCGGGAGCCGGTCTTTTCCGACGCGCCGCTTGTCTCGGCCATATCGGCGGCGTTTGGCAATCCCGATGCGGAAATGGATGAATTGCTGGTCGATGACATCGTATCGCGGCTGACGCTGGGATTGGCGCGCCATGCCAGGCAGCCGGTGAAACCGATGGGCAGGCCTGCGGTGAGGCAAGCGGGAATGGCACGCGACTATCTTGCGGACAATGCCCTGCGGCTGGTGCGCTCGCGGGAGCTGGAGGCCGTCAGCGGCCTCGACCGTTACACGCTGTCACGGCATTTTCGCAGCCTCTATGCCACCAGTCCGCATCGCTTCCTGCTGATGCGCCGCCTGCAGCACGCCAAAGAGCTGATGAAACGGGGCGTGCCGCTGGCGGAAATCGCGGTGGAAACCGGATTTGCCGACCAGAGCCATCTCAACCGGCAGTTCAAGAAAGCCTTTGGCATGACGCCGGGCCGCTGGGCCACGTTGACCACCGCAAGCCGCGATGTTTGACCTTTCCACCCGAGGTCTGATACGTGTTGTGCAGTGCACAAGGAGCCTGTCATGACAGACACCGCAACGCCCCCCAACGCCCCGCACCAGGTGGTCATCGTCGGAGCCGGATTCGGCGGCCTGGAAGCCGCCAATTCACTGCGCAATGCGGATGTCGCCGTCACCGTTGTTGACCAGCGCAATCACCATCTGTTCCAGCCGCTGCTCTATCAGGTCGCGACATCGACGCTGGCGACTTCGGAAATTGCCTGGCCCATCCGGCATCTCCTGCGTAAATACAAAAATATCAAGACATTGCTTGGAACTGTTGAAAGCGTGGATACGGCTGCGCGCACCATTTCAACCGCCGATGGCGAGGTCATTGCCTATGACACGCTGGTGCTGGCGACGGGCGCGCGCCATGCCTATTTCGGCCATGATGACTGGGAGCCCTTTGCGCCGGGGCTGAAGACACTCGAAGATGCCACGACCATCCGCAGGCGTATTCTGACCGCCTTTGAAAAGGCCGAGCGCGAGCCGGATCCGGCGCGCCGGGCGGCATTGCTGACCTTCGTCATCATCGGTGCCGGACCGACGGGTGTGGAAATCGCCGGAACGATTGCCGATCTCGCCCGTGATACGCTGAAAGGCGAGTTTCGCGTCATTGATCCCGCCACAGCGCAGGTGATCCTGATCGAAGGCGGAGCGCGCGTGCTTGGCGCGTTTGCGCCCGATCTGTCGGCCTATGCACAGCGCGCGCTCGAAAAGCTCGGCGTGCAGGTGCATCTGGGCAATCCCGTGATGAAATGCACGGCGGACGGCGTGGAATATGCCGGGAAATTCGTCGGCGCGGCCACGATCATCTGGGCTGCGGGTGTCCAGGCATCGCCGGCGGCGAAATGGCTTGACGTACCTGCGGACCGGGCAGGGCGTGTTGTCGCCAACGACGATCTGACTGCTCCGGGACATCCGGATATCTTTGTCATCGGTGATACGGCAACGGTCAAGAATGGGGACAAGGGCACGGTTCCCGGCATTGCGCCCGCCGCCAAGCAGCAGGGAATCCATGTGGCAAAAGCCATCAGGGCGCGATTGGCCGGGGATGCCACGCCAAAACCCTTCCGCTACCGCCATGCGGGTGATCTTGCAACGATCGGCAAGCGGGCGGCGGTGACGGATTTCGGCTGGATCAAGTTCAAAGGCTATGTGGCCTGGTGGCTGTGGGGCCTCGCGCACATCTATTTTCTTATCGGCGTGCGCAACCGTCTTGCCGTGGCCATGAGCTGGTTATGGATTTCGGTGAGCGGCACGCGCAGCGCCCGCCTGATCACGCAGAAGGATGCGGCGGACGAAGATCACCTGAAATAGCCATCTATGTGGTGATGAAGGTTTTGATGCCGTCGGCCACGAACTGCACCGCCAATGCCGCGAGGATGACGCCCAGAAGGCGTGTGAGGATCGAACGGCCTGTTTCACCCAGAAAGCGGTCGACGCGCTCAGCGAGGAAAAATACGACATAGGATGCGGCGATGCAGATCAGGATGATGCCGATCAGCGCCAGCCGCGAGGTTGGCTCGGACAAGGTGCCGGCAAGCAGGATTGTTGCCGAAATGGCGCCGGGCCCGGCAATCAGCGGAATGGCCAGCGGAAAGGCAGCGATGTTGCGGATATGGTCCTTGGTGATGGCGACCGTCGCGCTCTTCTCGTGGCGCTCCTGGCGCTTTTCGAAAATCATCTCGAAGGCGATCCAGAACAGGAGCAGGCCGCCCGCGATACGGAAGGCGCCGATGGTAATGCCGAACAGCGCCAGAATCTGCGCGCCCGCTATGGCGAAGATCGTCAGCACGACAAAGGCGGTGATGCTGGCACGCAGGGCGACCTGACCGCGCTCCTTGCGATTCATGCCCCTGGTCAGCGCCAGAAACAGCGGCGCCAGTCCCGGTGGATCGATCGTTACCATGAGGGTAACGAGCGCATTGAGCAGGGTGTCATAAAGCGCCACGATTTTGCTTTTCTTCTCTGATTGAAGCTGAGCCAGAGTAGCGGATTCGCGGTTAAGCGTCGATAAAGTTGGGATTTTGCAACCAAGTTTTTCACCGATTGAAATGAACTGTTGTATCCTATTGAAAACAAAGGGTTTTCAGCTGTGTATTGCGGTGCCTCCGGTTGGCTTTTGCCTTGAAAAGCCGCTATAAGATGAAGATTGATTCTATACGAAAGATGAGTGCCTCGTGTCTGAACTAACCCCACCATCCGGCCCAGAAGACGATAAACCAGGCGGAAATTTCGGCATTGAGCCCATTTCCATTATCGAGGAGATGCAAAGCTCCTATCTCTCCTATGCCATGAGCGTGATTGTCAGCCGCGCACTGCCCGACGTGCGTGACGGCCTGAAGCCAGTGCACCGGCGCATTCTGCATGCGATGAACGAAATGGGCCTGTCCTGGAACAGGTCCTACCGTAAATCTGCCGGTGTGGTCGGTGAAGTCATGGGTAAATACCATCCCCATGGCGACGCCTCGATCTATGACGCCCTGGTGCGCATGGCCCAGGACTGGTCGCTGCGCGATCCGCTGGTCGACGGGCAGGGCAATTTCGGCTCCATCGACGGCGATTCCCCGGCGGCGATGCGTTACACCGAGTGCCGTCTCGAAAAAGTGACGGAATCCTTGCTTGAGGATATCGACAAGGAAACGGTCGATTTCCAGGACAATTATGACGGCCGCGAACAGGAGCCGGTGGTTCTTCCCGCCCGTTTCCCCAACCTTCTGGTCAATGGCTCCGGCGGTATTGCCGTGGGCATGGCCACCAATGTTCCGCCGCACAATCTGGCTGAAGTGATCAATGGCTGCATTGCCCTGATCGACAATCCCGCCATCGATCTGCCGGAACTGATGGAAATCATTCCCGGTCCGGATTTCCCGACAGGCGGCATTATTCTCGGCCGTTCCGGCATTCATTCCGCCTACAGCACCGGCCGCGGCTCGATCCTGATGCGCGGCAAGGTCGCCATCGAGAGCATGCGCGGCGACCGCGAAGCCATCATCATCACCGAAGTGCCTTATCAGGTGAACAAGGCGACGATGATCGAAAAGATGGCTGATCTCGTGCGCGAAAAGCGCATCGAGGGCATTTCGGACATTCGCGATGAGTCAGACCGCGACGGTTACCGCGTGGTCGTCGAACTGAAGCGCGATGCCGTCGCCGATGTCATCGTCAACCAGCTCTATCGTTTCACCCCGCTGCAATCCTCGTTCGGCGCCAATATGGTGGCGCTCAATGGCGGCAAGCCGGGCCTGTTGAACCTGATGGATATCCTGCGCGCATTCGTTGCCTTCCGCGAGGAAGTGGTCAGCCGCCGCACGAAATTCCTGCTGCGCAAGGCGCGCGACCGCGCGCATGTGTTGGTCGGTCTGGCGATTGCCGTTGCCAATATCGACGAGATCATTGCGCTGATCCGCCAGGCGCCCGATCCTGCAACGGCGCGCGATCAGCTGATGGAGCGCCGCTGGCCTGCCAATGACGTGGCGCCGCTGATCACGCTGATTGCCGATCCGCGCCACACGCTCAATGACGACAATACCTACAATCTGTCGGAAGAGCAGGCACGCGCCATTCTCGATCTGCGCCTGCAGCGCCTGACCGCCCTCGGGCGCGATGAAATCGCCGATGAACTCAACAGGATCGGCGTTGAAATCAAGGATTATCTCGAAATCCTCGCATCGCGCCTGCGCATCATGACCATCGTCAAGGACGAACTTGCCGCCATCCGCGACGAGTTCGGCACACCCCGCCGCACGGAACTGACCGATGGCGGTGCAGATATGGACGACGAGGACCTGATCGCCCGGGAAGACATGGTCGTGACCGTCAGCCATGCCGGCTATATCAAGCGCGTGCCATTGACGACCTATCGCGCACAGCGCCGCGGCGGCAAGGGCCGCTCCGGCGTGACCATGAAGGACGAGGATTTCGTCACGCGGCTGTTCGTGGCCAACACCCACACGCCCATGCTGTTCTTCTCGTCGCGCGGCATTGTCTATAAGGAAAAGGTCTGGCGCCTGCCGATCGGCACGCCGCAGTCACGCGGCAAGGCACTGATCAACATGCTGCCGCTGGAGCAGGGCGAACGTATCACGACAATCATGCCGCTGCCCGAAGATGAGGCAAGCTGGACCAATCTCGACGTCATGTTTGCCACGACGCGCGGCACTGTGCGCCGCAACAAGCTCTCCGACTTCGTTCAGGTCAACCGCAACGGCAAGATTGCGATGAAGCTGGAAGAAGAGGGCGATGAGATCCTCGGCGTCGATACCTGCGATGAGTTCGACGATGTGCTTCTGACCGCTGCCGGCGGCCAGTGCATCCGCTTCCCGGTTACGGACGTGCGTGTGTTTGCCGGCCGTAATTCGATCGGCGTGCGCGGCATTACGCTGGCCCCGGGCGATACGCTGATCTCAATGGCTATCCTGGGGCACGTGGATGCAACACCAGCCGAACGTTCTGCCTATCTGAAGCAGGCGGCCGCCGACCGGCGTGCACAGGGTGCCGATGATGTCGAGGAAATCGCGCTGGTTGGCGAAGAAGCCACCGATGTGGCCGATCTCAATGCCGAGCGCTATGCCGAATTGCGTGACCGCGAGCAGACAGTCCTGACTGTCAGCGAATACGGCTACGGTAAGCGCTCGTCATCCTATGAATTCCGTGTCTCGGGACGCGGCGGCAAGGGCATTCGCGCCACCGATACGTCGAAGACCGACGAGATCGGCAAGCTTGTGTCGCTGTTCCCGGTCGAGGCTTCGGATCAGATCCTGCTGGTTTCGGATGGCGGCCAGCTCATCCGCGTGCCGGTCAACGGCATTCGTGTCGCCGGACGCTCCACCAAGGGCGTGACGATCTTCAATACGGCCGATGGTGAGAAGGTTGTTTCGGTCGAGCGGATTTCGGAAACCGACAGCGATGACGAAGAGCTCGAAGCAGTCATTCCCGCCGAAGGCGGAGCCGAGACGGCAGGGGAAAGCGGTTCTGACGAAAGTTAGAACCGCGGATGGTCGTTCTGACCGTTCATGGGATAAACACCGAAGCGGGATGTCTTAACTTTGGCTTCCCGCTTTTTGTTTTCTTCCAGCATCATGACGACGGCGGAAACCATCATTGCGATCATCATGCCTACACTCAGAAGTACAAACATCATTTATCCCTTCAATCTTCAGCTTTCCTATGGTTAACAACGCAGTAGGGGCCAAAAGGTTTCATTTACTGTGTTCTTTATAGTTGGCGGGAACTGAATGCTTGCTGATTACCCCGTTCATCTTCCGTTCATTTATCATGGAGGGAGCAGTGCTTCCGGCCATTGAAAGCGCCCGATAAAACGGTTAGGAGACGGTATGACAATCGCGATTTATGCCGGATCCTTCGACCCGATCACCAATGGACATATGGATGTCCTGCAGGGCTCGTTACGCCTTGCCGACAAGGTATTTGTCGCCATTGGCATTCATCCGGGCAAGGCGCCGCTGTTTTCCTTCGATGAGCGCGTGGACCTGATCAAACGGGTGGCTGCGGACGTTTTCGGCAAGGACAGCCAGCGGCTCGAGGTCATCTCCTTCGATGGCCTGCTGATCGATGCCGCCCGCAAACACGGGGCTTCGCTCATGGTGCGCGGCCTGCGGGACGGCACGGATCTCGATTATGAAATGCAGATGGCCGGCATGAACGGCACGATGGCGCCGGAACTGCAAACCGTGTTCCTGCCGGCTGATCCTTCGGTTCGCACGATTACTGCCACATTGGTTCGCCAGATTGCGGCCATGGGCGGCGACGTCCGGCATTTTGCTCCCGCTCTTGTCGCCGAGGCGCTCAGGGCCAAATTCAAATAGGGCTTTCTTCTCATCCCCATCCTTTGGAGACTTTCTTCATGTCCGTATTTCGCACTGCGCTTCTTGTGGCAGCCGTTTCTTCCCTGTCTTTTGCTGCTTTGACCCCAAGCTGGGCCGATGACCAGAACACCATGACGATCAAGCTGAAGGACGGCGACGTCAAGATCGAGCTGCGCCCTGACCTTGCCCCCAAGCATGTCGAGCAGATCAAGGCGCTGGCTAAGGAAGGCGCTTATAATAGCGTCGTGTTCCACCGCGTCATTCCCGGCTTCATGGCCCAGACCGGTGACGTGCAGTATGGCAACACCGAAAAGGGCTACAATCAGGCTGCCGCAGGAACCGGCGGCTCGAAGCGTCCGGACCTGCCAGCCGAATTCTCGAAGGAACCATTCGTGCGCGGCACCGTCGGCATGGCGCGCTCCTCCAACCCGAATTCCGCCAATTCCCAGTTCTTCATCATGTTCGACAAGGGCGCGTTCCTGAATGGCCAGTATACGGTCGTCGGCAAGGTGACGAGCGGCATGGAAGCCGTCGACAAGATCAAAAAAGGCAATGAAGCGCAGAATGGCGCCGTTGAAAATCCGGACAAGATGATCAAGGTCACTGTCGGTCCGGCAAAGTAGTCTAACAAAGGAGATGCCGGAAATGGCTTACAAAGATCCAGAAAACACGATCCTGCTCGAAACCACCAAGGGCAATGTCGTCATCGAACTCTATCCCGATCTCGCACCCGGCCATGTCGAGCGCATCAAGGAACTGGCACGCGAAGGCGCCTATGACGGCGTCGTCTTCCACCGCGTCATCGACGGGTTCATGGCCCAGACCGGCGACGTGAAGTTCGGCAAGAAGGGCGGCTCGTCCTTCAATCCATCGCGCGCCGGCATGGGTGGTTCGGAAAAGCCCGACCTGAAGGCAGAGTTCTCCAATGCCAATCATGGCCGCGGTGCTTGCTCGATGGCCCGTTCGCAGAACCCGAATTCCGCCAATTCCCAGTTCTTCATCTGCTTTGACGATGCGGGCTTCCTCAATCGCCAGTACACGGTTTGGGGCCAGGTCATCGAAGGCATGGACAATGTCGACAAGATCAAGCGCGGCGAGCCTGTGCAGGACCCGGATTCGATCATTTCCATGCGCGTTGCCGCAGACGCCGAATAAGATCGCATTGACAGACCATGCGTGTTGATCTTTTCGATTTTGATCTGCCGGAAGAAAACATCGCATTGAGACCTGCAGAGCCGCGCGATTCCGCGCGGCTTTTGCTTGTGAAGGCGGACAGTTCCGGATTTGACGACAGCAGCGTTCGCAATCTCGGCGATTTTCTGCGTCCCGGCGATGCTCTTGTTTTCAATGATACCAAGGTGATACCCGCACAACTTGAAGGGTTTCGCGAGCGCGAAGGCGTCACAGCCCAGATCAGCGCGACGCTGCACATGCGGGCGGGACCGGATCGCTGGAAAGCCTTTTTGCGTCCGGCAAAACGCATCAGGCAGGGCGAGCGGATCGATTTCGGCCACGGCAACAATGCCTGCCTGCTCGGGTCGTTGCAGGCGACCGTCGCCGAAAAGGGCGATGCGGGTGAAGCCTTGCTGGTGTTTGATTTTAGCGGCGCGGATCTCGATCAGGCCATCGCGGCGGTGGGGCATATTCCGTTGCCGCCCTATATCGCCTCCAAACGGGCCGAGGATGGCCGCGACAAGGAGGATTACCAGACTGTCTATGCCCGTGAGGAAGGTGCCGTTGCCGCACCGACTGCGGGACTGCATTTTACCGCCGGTCTGCTGGATGATCTGAAAAAGCGCGGCATCGAAGAGCATTTCGTCACGCTGCATGTGGGCGCGGGCACGTTCCTGCCGGTCAAAGCGGACGATACCGCAGACCACAAGATGCATGCGGAAATCGGCCATGTGGACCAGAAGACGGCGGATGCACTCAATGCGGTGAAGGCGCGGGGCGGGCGCATTGTCAGCGTCGGCACGACGTCGCTGCGTCTGCTTGAAAGCGCGACGGGTGACGACGGCATCATCCGGGCATGGTCGGGCCCGACGGATATTTTCATCACGCCGGGTTACAGGTTTAGGGCTGTCGATCTGCTGATGACCAATTTCCATCTGCCGAAATCCACCCTGTTCATGCTGGTTTCGGCCTTCAGCGGCTTTGAGCGCATGCACGCAGCCTATGCCTATGCGATCAAAAATCACTACCGCTTCTATTCCTATGGCGATGCAAGCCTGTTATGGCGATCCGCATCATGACAGAAAATTTCGAATTCAAGCTGATTGCAACCGATGGCAAGGCCCGGCGCGGTGAAATCACCATGCCGCGCGGCACTGTCCGCACACCCGCCTTCATGCCGGTTGGCACGGCCGGGACGGTCAAGGCCATGTATATGGACCAGGTTGCCGAGCTTGGCGCCGATATCATTCTCGGCAATACCTATCATCTGATGCTGCGCCCGAGCGCCGAACGGATTGCAAAACTGGGCGGCCTGCATGATTTTGCCCGCTGGCCCGGTCCGATCCTGACGGATTCCGGCGGTTTCCAGGTTATGTCGCTGGCGCAGCTGCGCAAGCTTGATGAAAAGGGCGTGACTTTCCGCTCGCATATCGATGGGCGTGCCCACGAGATGAGCCCGGAGCGCTCGATTGAAATCCAGGGGCTGCTCGACTCCGATATCCAGATGCAGCTCGATGAATGCGTGGCCCTGCCGGCAACGCCAAAGGATATCCAGCGCGCCATGGAATTGTCGCTGCGCTGGGCCGAGCGCTGCAAGACGGCATTCGGCACCCAGCCGGGCAAAGCCATGTTCGGCATCGTGCAGGGTGGCGATGTGCCGGATCTGCGCATCCGCTCGGCGCAGGCGCTGAAGGCGATGGACCTGAAGGGATATGCCGTCGGCGGTCTTGCGGTCGGCGAACCGCAGGAGGTCATGCTCGACATGCTGGATGTGACCTGTCCCGAGCTTCCCGAGGAAAAGCCGCGCTATCTCATGGGCGTCGGTACGCCCGACGACATCCTGAAATCCGTGGCGCGCGGCATCGATATGTTCGATTGCGTCATGCCGACACGGGCAGGGCGGCACGGCCTCGCCTTTACCCGCCGCGGCAAGGTCAATCTGCGCAATGCGCGCCATGCGGATGATCCGCGCCCGCTGGATGAGGAATCCCCATGCCCGGCCGCGCGCGATTACAGCCGCGCCTATCTGCATCATCTGGTCAAGTCGGGTGAAGCGCTGGGCGGCATGCTGCTGACATGGAACAATCTGGCCTATTACCAGCAGCACATGCAGGGTATCCGCGATGCCATCGAAGCAAAGCGCTTCGATGCTTTCAGCGCGGAAACCCAGGCCGCGTGGGCCGAGGGCGACATCAAGCCCTATGCGTGATCAGCTGCCAGCAGGCTGGGACGGCTTGTCGGGATCGCATGGCGCGAAGAGCTGACGCAGGCCGTCGATGGCGGCGATCTGGTCTTCGTGGGTGAGGGTGTCCATATCCAGCAGCTTCAAACTGCGCAAACCCTCGATGGTCAGGAAGGCGATGAGGGCCATGGTCGGATCCTCCGAGTTCTCCTTCATGCGATCCAGCAACTGCTTGTTGTAGCGGCGGATCGGATCGATGAAGCTCGGATCATTGGCAATGGCTGCCAGAATGCCCGACGGCTCCGGCTCATTGAGTACAAATTCAGCGCGATAGACCTCGATGCAGGCCTGAACAACACTGTTCACCTTGTGGTTGCGCCGTGCTTCCTGCATGCGCAGGGATTCGTCGAATTCAGCAACATGGTGTTCGACCAGTGCTTCCAGAAGCTTGGCCTTGGTCGGGAAGGTGTAGAGCAGGCCGCCCTTCGACAGCCCGGCGCGCCGTGCGACCGCATCAAGGGAGAGATGGACCGGACCAACCTCCATGGCAATTTCCGCAGCAGCCTGCAGAATCTTATCTTTGGTGGTGAGAGTGGCCGCCCGCATTCCGTTCCTTTTTCTACAACTTTGCGTCCATAAGGGATTCCGCTTCTATTGACTTTACCGTCCGGACGGTACAGTAAAGTGCGCGTGGCAATCAAGTCCACATCACGTTATTCTCATTTGACAGGCTAGCAACATACTTTGCTGGCCATTGTTTTGTTGCGGAGCGGTTCCTGATGATTAAGCGCTACATTCTACCCGTGATCATTCTCATTTTGGTCGTGGTGCTTGCCGGAGGGCTGGTCTGGTTCAACTATTTCCGCGACGGAATGATCAAGCAGTTCTTCGCAACCATGCAGCAGCCGGCACAATCCGTCTCAACCTACACGGTTGAGCCCGTTGTCTGGACGCCGAATATCGAAGCCATCGGTACCGTCAGCGCCATTCAGGGCGTGGAACTGGCCGTGGAAGTCGCTGGTATCGTCAAGGACATCCCGTTCACGGCCAATGATACCGTGGAGAAGGGCGCGCCGCTGCTGCAGCTGGATGACGCCATCGAAAAGGCCGATATCGTCGCCGCCAAGGCGCAGGACGTGCTGAACGACCAGACACTGGCCCGTGCCCGTACCCTGAATACACGCGGTGTCGGTGCGGAATCCAATGTGGATACGGCGCAGGCCGCTTCACTGGCCAAGAAGGCTGAGATTGCCAAGCTGGAAGCTGTCATGGAGCAGAAGCTGCTCAAGGCACCGTTCAAGGGCACGGTCGGCATTCCGCGCATCGAACTCGGCCAGTATCTGTCGCCGGGCACGGTGGTGGTGTCGCTGCAGGACCTGTCCACCATGCGTGTGGATTTCACCGTCAACGAACAGAACCTCAATCTGATCAAGATGGGGCAGCTGATCAAACTCAGCCTTTCGGACGCCGACAAGCCCTATGAAGGCCAGATCACCGCGATCGAACCGCGTATCGATCCATCGACCCGTCTGGTTTCGGTGCGCGCGAAGGTTGATAATCCGGAAGGCAAGTTGCGGCCCGGCCAGTTTGCGCAGGTGCGTGTCGAACTTCCCAAGGAAGAAGGCGTCTTCACCCTGCCGCAGACGGCACTCGTCTCCAGCCTCTATGGTGACTACATCTATGTCGTTCGTCCGGCACCCGACGCAGCCAAGCCGGCAGATGCGGCCAAGCCAGCCGATGCGGCAAAGCCTGCAACGGATGCAGCGAAGCCTGCTGACGCCGCCAAGCCTGATGCAGCTGCCGAGAAAAAAGAGCCCAAGCTTGTCGTTGCACAGGTTTTCGTCAAGCCCGGCCGCCGTTCCGGCCTCCTGGTTGAAATCACCAAGGGTCTGAACAAAGGCGACATCGTTGTGACAGCCGGTCAGAACCGTCTCAATCCCGGTTCGGTGGTCACAATCGTCAATGACGTGAACCCAGCAAACACAACCGATTCAGGACTGCCCAAGAAATGAATTTTTCAGAAGTTTTCATTCGCCGTCCCGTTCTATCGACGGTTGTCGCTTTGATGATCATTCTGCTTGGCGCGCAGGGTCTGACGAATCTGTCTATTCGTCAGTACCCCAAGGTCGAGGAAACGGCCATCACCGTCACGACGGCCTATGCCGGGGCAAGTGCCGATCTTATTCAGGGATTTATCTCTGCGCCCATCGCCAATGCCGTGACCACGACGGAAAACATTGACTATGTGACGTCGTCCTCGTCACCGTCGTCGAGCACCGTGACCGTTCACATGAAGCTTGGCTCCAATCCTGATGCGGCGTTGACCGAGGTCATTTCCAAGGTCAACCAGGTGCGCGGCAATCTGCCCAAGGAGGCGGATGATCCCGTTATCACCAAGGGTACGGGCCAGAATTTCGCGACGATGTATCTCGCCGTGCAAAACCCGAACATGACAAGCGAACAGATCACCGAATATCTGCAGCGCGTCATCCAGCCGCGCATGTCGACCATTCAGGGCGTTGCCAACGCGCAGATTCTGGGTGGTCAGGTGTTCTCGATGCGCGTCTGGATCGATCCGGTCAAGATGGCCGCGCATACGACGACGGCGTCCGAAGTGCTGGCTGCCATCAATCAGTCCAACTTCCTGTCGGCGCCGGGCAAGGTGCAAAACCTCTACACGGCGTCGCCGATTACGTTGAAGACCACATTGCAGACACCGGAAGCCTTCGGTGCCCTGCCGATCAAATCCGATGCCAAGAGCATCGTGCGCTTGCGTGATATCGCCCGGATCGAGCTTGGTGCGGTGAGCACGGATACGCGTGTGACCTTCAACGGTTCGAGCGGTACGTTTATCGGTATTTTCCCGACACCGTCGGCGAACCCGCTGGATATGACGGCCGCCGTGCGCAAGGAACTGCCGTCGATTCAGGCAACACTGCCGGACGGCATGACCATGATCATGCTTTACGATTCGACCGAACAGATCAGTTCGTCAGTCGACGAAGTGTACAAGACCATCGGTGAAGCCGTGCTCATCGTTGTTCTGGTGATCCTTCTGTTCCTGGGTTCGTTCCGCTCGGTCATCATTCCGGTGGTCACGATTCCGATTTCGCTGGTCGGCGTGTGCTTCTTCCTGTTCCTGCTGGGCTATTCGATCAACCTTCTCTCCCTGCTGGCGATGGTTCTGGCCATCGGTCTCGTCGTGGACGACGCGATCGTTGTTCTGGAAAACATCCATCGCCACATTGAAGAGGGGCTGAAGCCGCTCGATGCCTCGCTCAAGGGCATGCGGGAAATCACCGGACCGATCATCGCGATGACGATCACGCTTGCTGCCGTGTTCGCGCCGCTTGGTTTTACCGCCGGTCTTACCGGTGCGCTGTTTCGCGAATTCGCGTTCACGCTCGCCGGTGCGGTTATCATTTCCGGTGTCGCGGCTTTGACGGTTTCGCCGATGATGTGCGCGCTGTTGCTGAAACCCGGCAATCACAGCCGCTTCCAGCGCATCGTGGACAGAAGCTTCAGCTGGCTGGAAGGTGCCTATGAACGGCGCGTTGCCGGGTCGCTGGCCTTCCGTCCGGTGACATTGCTCATCGTTATCATTCTGGTGGCTTTGACAGGATTTCTGTTTACCAAAACGGCATCCGAACTGGCACCGGAAGAAGATGGCGGCTTCCTGGTATCGCTGGTCAATGCGCCGCAATATGCAACGACCGACTATACGCTGCTCTATGCCAACCAGATCGACGCTCTGACGAAGGATCTGCCGGAGCTTAAGGCCCGCTTCAACATTGCCGGCCTTGGCACGACGAATTCCGCCTTTGCCATCTGGGTGTTCAAGGATTGGTCACAGCGCACCAAGTCGCAGAAGCAGCTTCAGCAGGAACTGCAGAAGAGGATTGCGCCGGTGGCGGGTGCGCAGGCCTACATCTTTGCCCTGCCGACCCTTCCGGGCAGCGGCGGCGGCTTGCCGATCTCCGTGGTCCTTCAATCAACCGGTCCAGCGGACAAGGTGTTTGAAATTTCCGAAGAGGTGAAGCGCCAGGCTCAGGCGTCGGGCAAGTTCATTGTCGTGCAGAATTCCCTGTCCTTCAATGCGCCACAGACGACGGTAACGATTGACCGCGACCGCGCGGCAGCGCTGGGCGTGCCGGTGAGCGACATCGGCCAGACGCTTGGTCTGCTTGTCGGCGGCGGCAAGATTGCCAAGTTCGACCGCGATTCCAACAGTTATGACATCATTCCGCAGGTGCCGCAGGATTTCAGATCCAATCCTGAAAGCCTCGGCCAGTATTTTGTCAAAAGCGCTTCGGGTGACATGGTGCCGTTGTCGGCCGTGGTCAAAATCGTGCAGAACGCGGCTCCGGCAGCCATCGAGCAGTTCAACCAGCTGAACTCGGCGACGATCTCGGCTTTGCCGATGCCTGGTGTGTCGACCGGTGAAGGCCTGCAGACGGTCATCAATACGGCGCGTCCGTTGATGCCGGATGGGTTCTTCCTGGATTACATCGGCCAGTCGCGCCTGGAAATCACCCAGGGCAACACGATCCTCATTGCGTTCATTCTGGCTGTTGTCGTGATCTACCTGGTGCTTGCGGCGCAGTTCGAAAGCTTCCGCGATCCGTTCATCATCATGATGTCGGTGCCCTTGTCGATCTTCGGTGCGATTGTTCCGCTGAACATGGGGCTGGGAACGCTGAACATCTACACGCAGGTGGGGCTGATCACGCTGGTCGGGCTGATTACCAAGCACGGCATTCTCATGGTGGAATTTGCCAACCAGCAGCGGGAACTGCATGGGATATCGCGGCATGATGCGATCATTCTGGCCGCCAAGACCCGTCTTCGCCCGATCCTGATGACGACGGCCGCCATGGCGCTCGGCGTTATCCCGCTGATCACGGCGACCGGTGCGGGTGCCGCGGCCCGTTACTCCATCGGTCTGGTGATTTTCTCCGGCATCCTGGTTGGAACGATCTTCACGCTCTTCGTCGTGCCGATGTTCTACACCTTCATTTCGCACAAGGATCATAAGGCTGAGCCAGCCGCGGCGCCTGTGCCAAACGGGGATGCCCAGTTCGGCCGCACCTGACCGGTTGAACGCTGCCCAACAAAAAGCCTCCGAACCTTGCCGGTTCGGAGGCTTTGCCGTTTCAATACCCTGGTTCGTCAGGCTCGCTTAACGGCGCGAAGGATGATGAGGAGGATAACGGCGCCGATTGTCGCCGAAATAACGGCGCCCAGAATTCCGGCACCCAGCGATATGCCCAGACGCGGCAGGAGATATCCCGCTATGAATGCGCCGATGACGCCGATGATCAGATCGCCGATGAGACCAAAGCCGCCGCCACTGACGAGCTGACTCGCCAGCCACCCGGCGATCAGTCCCACCAACAGGAAAATAAGAAGTGATTCTCCACCCATAGTCGTCTCTCCACATGCCGGTTGCGTTACGATGGTCCTGCAGACCGTGGATGCCGCTCTTCATGGGCGATCCGGGATCGGCCGTAGAATCATCACAAGGATTTTACGATGGGAAATGTGTTTTGGATAATTAAACTTGTAGGGACGGCAGTTTGATACCGCAATATATGGTGCATAGATGCCATCTGACCGGCAAAAAGCGCACGATCACGCGGAAATCATTGGATCTTCCAGGGCCTGCCCAAATGGGAGGAAAAAAGCTGGCTAGGCGCCAAAAAAGCTATGCCGGCTATGGTTTCCCATGACCGGCATAGTTGCAGGCAATTGAAGAATTGCGCGACAGGAAGATTACTTCTTGGCAGCGGCTTTCTTGGCAACGGCCTTCTTGTGTGCCTTGTGCTTATGGGTCTTCTTAACAACGTGCTTCTTTGCAGTGTGCTTGGCAGCAGTTGCCGTTGCGGCTGCCGGTGCAGCAGCAGTAGCGGCGTTGGCGCTGGAAGCTGTCAGAACTGGAGCCGAAACAGCGAGAGCAATAGCAAGGCCGAGAGCTGTGTAGAGGGACTTTTTCATAGGTCAGTTTCCTTTTGATAGGGGCTCATGGGACACAGCCGATCAGTCATCAATCGGCTGCACACCGAGCAGTTTCAACGCTTGCGCGAACGTTCTGATGCCCTGTGCCTGCTTGTTGCTTGCACAGAACCTTGTTGCCTTGCGTTGAAGTGCTCTCGCCTTGGCTGCCCGTTTTGCCTCGGCGTGTTCGGTGATGGCTTGTTGAGTTTGCTGCTGGAGTTTGCTGCAAAGCTCGGACCGGGTCAGCGTTTCGTCAGCCATCGACAGGTCGACCGGGGCAGCGGCATAGAGCGCGCCGGTCAGAACGAGTGTCGATATGGTCAGGACGTTGCGCATAAAACCCTTTGGCGTTCCAAGTGTTGTCCTGTTCAGTGATTGCGAACAGGTCCGGTGTGCCTGTTATCGGGCATGACTATTGCGCGGGTTTTTCCGCTCTGTAGTGTTTTGTTTCTGGATTGTTTCTGAAAACGGGAAGCGGCGTTAAATCGCCGGGAAGTGATGGAGAGCGGCTGGTCAATGCGGATTTCGGCCTTTATCTTGTTGCCGGATAATCAAAGATGGGCCTGTCACGTTGAAAGAGTCGCATGAAATCTGAGCCGCATATCCTGATTGTCGATGATGACGATGCCATTCGCGATCTGCTGCATGAGTTTCTGAAGAAGCGCGGCATGCGCGTTTCCGTCGCCAGGGACAGTGAAGAGATGCAGGCCATCTTTTCGCGCACGCCCGTCGACCTGCTCATTCTCGACGTGATGCTGCCGGGCAAGAGCGGCATGGAGATCTGCAGGGATATCCGCATGCATTCGCGCGTGCCGATCATCATGCTGACGGCGATCACGGAAACCACGGACCGCGTTGTCGGTCTTGAGATGGGCGCGGACGACTATGTATCGAAGCCGTTTGATCCGCGCGAACTGCTGGCACGGGTGAGGGCGGTTCTGCGCCGCCTGGATGGACCGGGTCCGGACAGGCGGATCGAGCCGCAGGTCTACAAGTTTGCCGGATGGACGATGGATTGCTCGCGCCGCAGGCTGGTGTCGCCCGACAATGTGCGGGTGGAACTGACCAGCGGTGAGTTCAACCTGCTGGAAACGCTGGTCAAGAGCGCCCAGCGCATGCTCAGCCGCGACCAGCTGCTGGAACTTGCCGGAAGCAATGTCGCTTACGGATATGATCGCAGCATCGATATTCTGATCAGCCGTCTGCGGCGCAAGATGGAAGACGATCCGCGCTCGCCGAAACTGATCCTGACCATTCGCGGCGGCGGTTATCAGTTTGTGCCGGAAGTCGTGGCCGAATGAAGCGGTTTCTGCCCCAGTCCCTGCCAAGCTGGATCCTGCTGATCCTGATTGCGGGACTGATCACCACGCAGATCGCGACGCTGTCCATCGTTTCGCGTGACCGCAATGAAGGCAACAACATCCTTGAACTGTTTCGCCTGAGCGAACGTGCCTATACGCTGGTCAAGCTGCTCTACGCCGCGCCGCCGCCGGAGCGCACCCGGCTTGCCGGTGCGATGACGAACGCATCCAGCCCGCTCTATATGGCCGATGAGCCGGCTGTGACATCGGCCATTGCATCCGATGACAACCTGGCAGAGCTCGAGGACGTTCTTGTCGCACGGTTTTCGGCCTTCGGCGTAACGGATGCGCGGGTGCGCCGCGAATCGCCCAACGTCACACGCGAAACCGATACGGATTCCAGCACGCCCGGTGCGGATGTCGGCATTGTCGAAAAGCAGCTGTCGGCGCTCGCGCAGGATTTCAGCAAGAGCGGCGGCCTGGTCGCCTCCATTGAATTCAGCGATGGCCAATGGCTGAATTTCGTAACGCCGGTATCGCCCATCGATCCGATCCTCACCGTGCAGACGCTGCCATTGTTCGGCGCTGTTGCGGCCATCGTCATCATCCTGTCGATCTGGGCCATGCGCCGCCTGACTGCGCCGTACCGCGCGCTGGAAAACGCGGTCAAACGCATCGGCGAGGATGTCAAAATTCCGCCGCTGCCGGAATTCGGCAGCACCGAGTACAGATCGGCGGCGCGGGCGGTCAATGCCATGCAGGCGCAACTGCGCGAATACGTTGCCGACCGTGAACAGTTGGCGGCGGCGCTCGCCCATGACCTGCGCACGCCATTGACCCGCATCCGCCTGCGTCTCGAATTGCTGCGAAAATCCCAATTGCGCCAGTCGCTGATGCAGGATCTCAACGATATCGAAGCAATTTCCCGCTCGGTCATTGATTTCGCCACCTATGAGGTGGTCGATGAGGAGCAGGAGAAGATCGATTTCTGGTCTCTGGTCGACTCGATCGTCGATAATTATCCGCAGGTGACGTTTGAGAAGAAGGGCATCGGCTCGCGCAAGCTGATCTGCACCGGCCGGCCGATTGCCTTGCGCCGGTGTGTCACCAATCTGATCGACAATGCGGTGGCCTATGGCGAACGGGCCGATGTCAGTCTGAATCTGGCTGGCAACGACATTGTCCTTGTCATCAAGGATCATGGCCCCGGCATCCCGCAGGCCAAGCTGGACGAGGTGTTTCAGCCATTCCGGCGGGTGGAGGGGTCGCGCAACCGGCAAACCGGCGGGTTTGGTCTTGGCCTGACCATTGCCCGCAACATTGCCCGGCGCAGCGGCGGCGATATCAAGCTTGAAAACGATCCGGAGGGCGGATTGCGGGCGGAGCTGACAATTCCTCTGGCATCCTGACGCCTATTCTTCGGTCAGTACAAAGGACTGGATATCGTCAAAGACAGCGTTCCAGTCCTGTTCGCCGATCTCCATGAAGCCGAAGAAGCGCAGCATGAAAACGCCTTCCGTGGCAATGAAGGCGATGCGCGCGCGGCGGCCCGCTTCGGTGGACAGGTCGAAATCCGCCATTCTAGTCTTGTACCAGGCGCGGGTGCTGGCAAGGTGCTCCGGCGTCTGGATCAGGGACGACATCAGGCTTGCCGCCTTGGCGTTGGAGCTTTCGTCGCCTTTGCGCGTCGCCTCCAAATGGGCGCGGATCGGCGAAACCGGGGTTCCCTGGGTCAACTGCACGACTTCCGCATCATAGGCTTCACCCCAGCGTTCCAGCATCGCATCGATAAGGGCGCCCTTGGTGCCGAAGCAATATTGCACACCGCCCTTGGTGATGCCCGCCGCTTTCGCAACCGCGTCGATGGTGAGCGCCGCAGCGCCCACCTTGCTCACTACGGCTTCTGCCGCATCGAGTACCTTGCCTCGATCAATCGTGCGTTTCCGGCCCAAAACAGTCTTCCTCTTCCATTTCAATACGAACGTATTTATATAGTGCGCGATGCAGCGATGCTCAATCAATGCATGACCGCACATATAACGGGAGCGATGAATGCTCCAATGGTGAAAAAATGCTACCGCAAAACCGCTGGCTGGTCCTAGCGATCGTCTCCAGCGCCCTGTTCCTCGTCGTCATTGACATGACAGTTCTCTACACGGCTTTGCCGCGTCTGACCCATGATCTCTACGCTTCGGCCTCGGCCAAGCTGTGGATCGTCAACGCCTATCCTCTGGTTGTCGCCGGCCTTCTGCCCGGTGCCGGCGCGCTTGGCGACCGGATCGGAAACAAGAAATTGTTTGCCGGCGGTCTCCTCGTGTTCGGCCTGGCCTCGCTGGCAGCCGCTTTCTCTCCGACCAGCGGGGTGCTCATCGCTTCGCGCGCCTTGCTGGCCGTCGGTGCGGCCATGATGATGCCGGCCACGCTTTCCATCGTCCGGCAAACCTTTGCCGACGAGCGGGAGCGCGCCTTTGCCATTGGCATCTGGGCGGCGATTGCATCGGGCGGCGCAGCCGTCGGGCCCGTGCTGGGCGGCGTTCTGCTCGAATATTTCTGGTGGGGCTCGGTGTTCCTCATCAATGTTCCCATCGTCGTGGTGGCGCTGGTGTTCACGCTGTGGGTCATTCCCAACCGCGCGGGTGACACGACGCGTCCCTGGGATCTCGTTGCCTCCGTACAGATCATGATCGGGCTCGTCGGCGTGACCTACGCGATCAAGGAATTCGGCAAGCAAACGCCAGCCTATGCGGCGGCACTCATGACCGCGATGATCGGCGTCGTCTTTCTGTGGCTGTTTGTCCGGCGGCAGGGACGCTCGGCGCAACCGATGATCGATTTCAGGCTGTTCAGAAACCGGAGATTCTCGTCGGGTGTCGCGACCGCCTTCATCGCCTCTCTCACGCTTGTGGGCATGGAACTGGTGCTGAGCCAGCGTTTTCAGCTGGTCATGGGGCTGTCGCCACTGGAAGCGGGGCTTTTGATTCTGCCGGTGCCGCTCGCTGCCTTTGCGGCGGGTCCGCTGGCGGGACTGGCGCTGCCGCGCCTTGGCTCGGAACCCATCATGTGGGCCAGTCTGACGGCGGCGGGGCTTGGCGTTGCCAGCCTGCTCTATGTCCATGAAGCAAGGCCGCTTGTGCAGATCGCAAGCCTTGCCGTTCTCGGCTTTGGCTTTGGCGCGGCCATGACAGCCGCATCGAGCGCCATTATGCTCAACACGCCGGAAGAAAGCGCCGGTACGGTGGCGTCGATTGAAGAGGTGTCCTACGAACTTGGCGGCGCCATGGGTGTCGCCTTGCTCGGCAGTCTCATGTCGACGATCTACAGCATCAGCCTGACGCTGCCTGACAGCATGAATGCCCCGGTGATGGTTTATGACAGCCTCGATGAGGCGTTGATCTATGCCAAGGGGCTTGCACCGGATGCTGCATCGGCTTTGACCGGTTTTGCCCGGGATGCTTTCGAGAGCGCGTTCACGTCGGTCATTCTTGTGGCTTCCGCCACGCTGATCCTTACGGCAATGGCAATCAAGCTGGCGACACGGGTAGGCAAAGCCTGATCTGCCGCGCTGACGCCAGAAACAGGCAATCCGGCCAACGCGGCCGGATTGCCTCCATGCCGCATGAACGCCTTGTTCAAATGATCGCGTGCGACAAGCCGCCGTCCACCGTTATTGCTGCTCCGGTGACATAGGAGGCGCGTTCACTGGCGAGAAACGCAGCCACGGCGCCGAATTCATCCGCTGTTCCATAGCGGCCGACAGGCACGTCCGCCTGGCTCTCTGCGGCAATGACGGCGACGTCAACACCCCGTGCTTCGGCGTCCATGCGATCCAACGCGTCCGTGCGTGCCGTGGCAAGGCGTCCGGCGAGCAGCAGATTGACCGTCACGCCATCGGCAGCCACTTCGCCGGCAAGGCTCTTCGCCCAACCCGCAACGGCGGCGCGCAATGCATTGGATGCGGTCAGGCCGGCAATCGGCTCCCGGACACTCGTGGACGATACCACGAGGATGCGGCCCCAATGCCGTTCGCGCATGCCCGGCAGGAAATGCGCGGCGATGCGCACGCCGGACAGGAACATGGTCTCGAACTGGGTGCGCCATTGGACGATGTTCAGCGATGCCGCCGGAAATGGCGGCGGCCCGCCGCCATTCAGCAGCAGGATGTCGATGCCGCCCATCGCCCCGTCAACGCGATCGAGCATGGCGGCCAAAGCCACGGGATCGGCAAGGTCGGCATTGAGAGCAAACGAGCGGGGCGAATGCACGCGCAGCGCGCCTGCCGTGGCGTTCAACGCCGCTTCGTCCCGTCCGGCAATGGCGACAACCGCGCCGTTTTCAGCGAGAGCGCCGGCAACGCCGCGGCCAAGCCCCTTATTGCCGCCGAGCACAAGCGCCCGTTTGCCTTCCAGTCCAAGGTTCATGGTAGAGTTCTCACTTTTTCAATGGGTTAGCGGACATGAATGATGGCATCGACTTCAACGGGTACATTCAGGGGCAGGCCCGCCATGCCGACCGCCGCGCGGGCATGTCTGCCCTTGTCTCCGAGTATCTCGAGCAAAAGTTCGGATGCACCGTTGCCAACGGTTGAATAGTCACTGAAGCCGGCGATGGCATTCACGTAAACCGTGATCTTAGCCACCTGGACAACCCGGCTCAAATCGCCATCCAATTCCCGGCTCAGCCAGAACAGAATGTTGGCAGCGCAGATGGCGGCCGCCTGCTTTGCCTCGTCCAGACTGATCGTTTCGCCGACTTTGCCCGTGTAGGCAATGTCATCTCCCGCTTCGGGTATCTGACCGGAGATATAGACGATATTGCCGATGCGGACGGCCGGTGCGAACGGAAAGTTGGCTGGCGCGATATCCGGCCAGGTCAGGCCGGTCTGTTCAAAACGGTCGCGGAAACTCGTCAAGGCAATCTCCTTTTGCTGGGGAGCATTCCTTGCCACGAAAGTTCGTGATAATGTATCTTGATATTGCTTATATCAATATAAGGATTCTTGATGGATATGAATCTCGATCCGCACCTGTTGCGGGCGCTGCTCGTGGTTGCCGAAACGGGCACTGTCAGCGGTGCGGCGGAGAAACTGGCGCGCACGCAGGCGGCGGTCAGCATGCAGCTCAAGCGGCTGGAGGCGGATCTTGGCACGCAGCTTCTCAAGCGTTCATCACGCGGCGTTTCGCTGACCGATTCAGGTGAGATTCTCGTGGCCTATGCCCGCAAGCTGATCGCGCTTGGCGAAGATGCGCGCCAGCAGATCGAGGGGCGCAAGCTGGTCGGGCGGGTGAGGCTCGGGCTGATTGAAGACCTCGTGGTGACGCGGCTGCCTATTCTGCTCGCCGAGTTTCGCAAGCGATTTCCGCAGGTGGAGCTTGATCTGGTCACGGCACACAGCGGCGAACTCAGCCATGATCTCCAGGCCGGGACGCTGGATATCGTCATTGCCGACCCATCGCGGTTCACCTTTGCGCCATTCTTTCACTGGTCACGGCAACTCGTCTGGAGCGGCAGCCGTTTGATCGATGTGGGCGAGGGTGATCCGATCCCGCTCATCGTCTTCGAAGGCTCCTGCACCTGGCAGGACAAGACAACCCTGGCGTTTGCCAGCGCCGGGGTCGCATGGTGCGTCGCTTGCCGGGTCTCCAGTTACGGTGCCCTGATCGGCGCCTTGCGTGCCGGGCTCGGCTACAGCCTGATGCTGCCGGAAAGCCTGCCGTCCGACTGCGAAACCATTGATGGCGGCCGCAGCCTGCCGCAGGCGCCAAGCGCGGATTTCGGTCTGTTTGTCGCCAGGGACCCTTCCAACATTGTGCGGGAGCTTGGCACGTTTCTGCGCGAAAAACTCGTGTCCTGACGTTCGTTGTCCGGCGATCCTGACGCCGGACTGGCGAAGGGCATTGTCAGCCTACTTGCACGTGGAAACAAAGTTCGCGCCGTTCAGAGCCGTTCCGTTCAACCGGAGCACGGAGTTCCCTTCCTGGGTCAGCGAGCCATTGATGTAACTGCCGAAACTGGACACAAGACAGTTGCGCGGTGTGTTGGTGACGCCGACATTGCCGTCGAGATTGACCGATGGCCCCATGAAATGGAGACCGGCTTTCGCCGCCCGGTCGATTGTCACATTGTTCAGCGTGATATCCTTGACCGATCCTCCGAGAAACTCGAAATCACTGCCATAGCTGAAAATGCCGTAGCTTCCCGCATTGCTGATTGTCACATCCTTGAAGTGAATATCCGAGACCGGATTGAGGAAGATGCCGGCGTTGCGCGGCGCATCGATCACAAGGCCTGAAACGTTCACATTGGTGGTTTTGGTTGGCAGCGTGCTTGCGGAAACCAGCATGAGCCCATTGACCCCGCCCTTGAGCGTCATATCGGCAACGGACACGTTCGATGTGCCTTGCAGCACCACCAGATCCATATCCAGACCTTGTTTCGAATTGTCGACGGTGACCTTGTTCATCCCAATGTCTTTTGCCGCCACGAGCAGAACGCCTTCGCGCCGCGAATTGCTGATGCTGACATTATCGAGGACAATGTTTGTGGCCGGACTCACCAGTTCTGCCGGCCAGGTCTTGTCGTTGATGCGGCTGCCCGCAAAGACGCCATAGGTGACATCGCTGATCGTGGTATCGCGTACCGTCAGATTGCGGGTTCCGAGCGCACTGATCGCCGCATAAGGCGCGCGGTTCGGACTGTAGACCGAGAACTCACAATCCGTGTTGTTGTTGCAGATGAAGAGATCGTGGATGCTGGCGTTCTGGATGGTCGCGCCCGCAACGTCTTCCAGCCGGATGCCGTCATTGGCCGCCTTGGCGATATCGACATTGTGAATCCACAGGTCTGCCGCCCCATGGCTTGCAATACCGGCGAAACCGCCGCGGATCGACAGGTTGGCCACTTCACTGCCTGAAGCCATCGTGATGACATCCCGGCCGGGATTGGAGCCGGTCAAAGTCGCGGCAGCGCCATCGTGGCGGAACAATGCCGTGCCGCCGCTATCGACGCCGCGCACGCCGATGACACTGCCGCCGCCGAACAGATGCTGCTGGCTGCCGAGGGTGAGCGTGTTGTCCAGCGCGATATCGCCGCTGGCCAGGACGAGGGCGTGTTTTCCTGCTGCCGCAAGCGCGCTGTTGATTGCCGCAGCCGTGCCGCTGGCCGATGAAATGCCGACGACCTTGCCGATTGCCTCGCCGGACGAGGCAAACTCAACCGCCTCCCTATCACCGGTTGTTCCAGCATGGGTGCGAATGAAATCCGCCCGCTCGACGCGCTGATACATCGGGTCGACGCTGCTTTGGCCGGACGATGTACCGCCCAGCGCGACACGCAGACGGGCACTGACGCCGAATTCAAGCCTGTCTTCATTGTCGTAGGAGGCCGAAGCGCCGAGGGCGAGGGTGGTGCCGGAACCCACGCCGGGCAAACCGGCAAATGTCAGTTCGGCACGGGCTTTGCCGCCGAAAGTATCGGCCATACCGGTGCCTTCGTACCAGTAGCCGCCGCCAAAAAGTTTGAGCTGGCTGGTTGCATCCTGCGGAAACACCGGAAGGCGAATGCCTGCTTCCGCATCCACGCCCTTGCGCGCCCGTTCCTTGCCGGCCTGAAACACCAGCGCATCGCCGCTCAGATAGGCCCGGTTGAATTCACTCAGTGTTTTGGACCCGGTGACCGGCAGATAGACATTGCTTCTGGCTTCAAACACCGAACCGATGAATTCAGTGCCGAAGGAGACCTGACCGAAGCTGTTGCCGTGGTCGCTGTGCAGCCTGTCAAAATAGCCGTAGGCGCCGATGATCGATCCGTCACTGTTGCGATGGCGGTAACCGGCGCCGAGTGATCCCTGACGGACCGAACCGCTGGCAAAGGTTCCCCGGCCTTCGACAAACAGGCCGTCGCCGTTCTGCAGCAGAAATGGCAGGAACAGTCCGGCAGTGCCCGAACCTTCGCCCGATGCGATATCGCCGCCCAGCTCGATGATCGGCCCGGCGCCCTGTGCCAAGACAAGGGAAGGCATCGCGGCACTGACAAGCAGCGCCGCCGCAAAACTCTGTATGATTCTCATGGTCGTCCCGTGGAGTTCTATTCGACGGAACCGGTGCTATGATACATGAGTATTTGAGTCAAGTAATCATTTTGGGAAACAAAAGTTCACCTCGTATGAAATGGAACTCGTAAGAAAGCGCATTAATATAATTGCTTTTCTATCTGGAATTAAATGCGAAATTGCATTTTCTATCCCGCGATCGCATATCGGCAGGCAGGCTTCCATTGCAGCGCGGCTGGTGGAGATGGGGATGGGCAGCACCCCGGCGCTGCCCATCTTCGAATAGTGTTATTTGGCGGCCGCCTTGAGCGAGCCGATGATTGCGAGCAGCTCAGGCCCGTGTTTTTCCTGTGTTCCCTTGGAACCCCAATAGGTGATGACAAGAAGCTTGTCCGGTGTCGGAGCGGCAAAGGACAGTCCGATATTCACAGCACCTTCCTTGTCCGTACCGGTCCAGTCCATATTGGTCATGTCCATTCCATTGACGTGGTCGGTTGATTCCTTCTTGGTGGAATCATCGATCTTCACACCGTTTTCCGTCAGGAAATCGATGGCGTCACTGATCACCTTGTCGGATGTTTTGGCATCGGCCACATCGACGGAGAGATAAATGGCCGAATCATCGGATGTGGCGTCGATGCCGCTGTCGGTTTCCTTGGGTCCCCAGCTGTCCGGAATGGTGATCGCCGCAACCGGAGCCTCGCTTGGAAAGGTGAGGGTCGCAGCCGGCGCCGCGGCGGGCGCCAGTGCGATCATGGTCGCCAGCACAATTTTCTTCATAAGATTTCCCCTTGGATTACAACACCGAGCATCACGAATTGCGGATCATCCCCAATTCTATGTGTTTCTTTTCATTTTTGTATATTCTGAATGTATCAGAAGTATATCTGCTATTTATTGCTTTTGTTTGCGCAATAGCAATGACATTTCCTGGCTATTTTGACCAAGACTTGAAGTTTTTATTTATGTTTGTGGTAAACGCTGCGCCGATGTCGCCCGATCGACTTGCGGCGGACGGGCGTATTCAGAACATCTTTCGATAAACGACAAAGCCGGAATGGTCTGCCACTTTGTTATAGAGTTCCATCGCCGTGTGATTGGTCTCGTGGGTGAGCCAGTAAACACGCGGAGATCCGGCATGCTGAGCCCGTTCGTAGACGCCGTTGATCAAGGCCCGGCCGACACCCTTTCCCCGGGCCGCCTCGTTCGTAAACAGGTCCTGCAGATAGCAGTTTGGTGCAACCGAAATGGTGCTGCGGTGGAAGATGTAGTGTGTCAGCCCCAGGAGTTTTCCACCGCTCTCGGCAACGAGGGCATTGACCGGCTCGTAGGCGTCGAAAAACCGTTCCCAGGTCGTACGGGTTATTTCAGCCGGCAGCGCTGTCGCACCGGACCGTCCGTAAAACGCATTGTAGCCATCCCAAAGCGGAAGCCACTGGTCATAATCCTGACGGGTGACGGGGCGAACGAGAAGGTCGTTGGTCATGGTTCATCCTGTAATCTGCGGGAAATCCGGGTACGGCAGGCGGAAGGAGGCTAAAACACGATATGCCCCGGCGACAATGGCCATTTCAGATATTTTTGCTGCGCTGGCCAGCGGTCGCTCTCATACATTCTGCCGCCGCTTGATCCCCATCAGGCGCTCATACAGTTTCAGCCGTTTTGGCCGCTTCTTGCGGATCGAGGGAGGCGTGGCCGACAGAAGGCCCGGCTGCAGGCAAACCGAATTGAGGCGTATGACTTTTTCGCCGCGAATCGTCCAGGTGTGGAGAAACGGCACCGTCGCATCGCCGTCATGCATCTTGAACTGTACGAGTGCGTGCACTTCGTCATCCTGGCAATTCAGGGTTTCATAAATGACGGATGTCGGTTCAAGATAAAGCGAATACTGGCGTACGCAGGTGCCCAGATAATGATCCGGTCCCTGGTAGATGCCACCCCACGGCACGCTGTCCCCGATACGGGCCACGAAGTCATTGTCGAGCAGCGGCGCGGTTGATTGCGGTCCGTCGCTGCGCGTTTTTTCATAGACGAGCCTGATCAGGGCTCTGTTCTTGTCCTTGATGGTGCCGTTCATTCTCTGTTCTGGTCCCCGAGGCACCGCTGAGTGACGGTTCCGGGCCAATCCTACTGCGGTCTGGCTGGCGGGTATAGGCCCACGCCTGTCCCTATCGGACGCTGCGGAGGTGTGCGACTGCAACGGAGTTGAAAAGCTTGGGCTTGTGGTGAGCGCGCGGGGGTTCGAACCCCGGACCTACTGATTAAAAGTCAGTTGCTCTACCGGCTGAGCTACGCGCTCCCAGGCAGGGAAGGCGGTTGCGCTGCCCCTGGGGAATTGCGGCGGAACATAGGGATGGGATTGGCATTGGTCAACAGCTATTGTGCACTGTTTTTGCAAGATTAAGCCCTGTTTTTGCCCTGTCCACGGTTTTTCCGGGCATCGGAGGCATTTTACATGGGGTTGGCACTGCCGCTGGCAACAATCGCGGCGCGTCTGTGTGCCAAGCTGTCGAAAAGGTGATTGGAATTTGCCGGGGATTCGGCCTATGGCACCTTCCATCCGAATTGAAATGCCAAACAAGGAGCGCATATGGCGCTTGATGTATCCTATCTGACCGCTGCCGGTGCCGGTGCGCTGTCCTTTCTCTCCCCCTGTGTGCTGCCGCTGGTGCCGCCTTATCTCTGCTACATGGCCGGCGTGACGGTGGAGGATTTCCGTTCCGATCAGCCCGCGGCCCGTGTGTCGCCGGTGCGGCAGGCGCTGTTGCTGTCGTCATTCTGCTTCGTTCTCGGTTTTTCGACTGTTTTCGTGCTTCTCGGGGCGGGCGCGTCGACGATCGGCGGACTCCTGCGCATGTGGCAGCAGGAGATCGCCATTGCCGCGGGTGTCGTCATCATCCTGATGGGGCTGAATTTCCTCGGCGTGTTCCGCCTTGCCTTTTTGTCGCGTGAAGCGCGGTTCCAGACGAAAGGCAAGCCGGCAAATCCGCTGGCTGCCTATGTCATGGGGCTGGCCTTTGCCTTTGGCTGGACACCCTGCATCGGGCCGGTTCTCGGGCCGATCCTCGCCCTTGCGGGAGGCCGCGATACGGTTTCCGACGGGGCGCTGCTGCTGGCGATCTATTCGCTTGGCCTTGGCATTCCCTTCATCATCGCCGCACTGTTTTCCGGTTACTTCATGCGGTTCCTCACGCGCTTCCGCATGCATCTCGGCAAGGTGGAAAAGGTGATGGGCGGCCTTCTGGTCATCACCGGCGTGCTGTTCCTGACCGGTGGATTGCAGACATTCTCTTTCTGGCTGCTTGAAACATTTCCCATCCTTGGCCAACTCGGCTAAAGAAACGGAACTTGTTCATGCATTGGCAACCGGGATTATGCCACGATCGGGCGTAAAACTGTGTCGAGCCAAAACGGATCCGGAATTCTGACAATGACATCACGTACCTGCCTCTCGGTCATTCTTGCCGCCGGTGAGGGCACGCGCATGAAATCAGCGCTGCCGAAAGTGCTTCATCCGATCGCCGGTCTGCCTATCGTTGCCCATGTGGCGAAGGCCGTTCACAGCGCCGGGGGCAGCGATATCGCCCTGGTTGTCGGACGCGGCGCCGATGCGGTGCGCGACGCGGTGCAATCGGTGGTTTCCCATGTCACGGTGCACGAACAGACCGAACGGCTCGGCACCGCCCACGCGGTGCTGGCTGCCCGCGATGCGATCGCGCGCGGCTATGACGATATCCTCGTCGTCTTCGGCGACACCCCGCTCATTGAAACCGCCGCGCTGGATAGGGCACGCGCCAAATTGGCCCGGGGTGCCGATGTCGTTGTCATGGGCTTCCGGCCGGACAATCCGGCGGGTTACGGGCGTCTGATCGAGAAAGACAGCAAGCTGATCGCCATCCGCGAAGACAAGGATGCCAGCGACGACGAGAAAAAGATCGGTTTCTGCAATGGCGGCCTGATGGCCTTGCGCGGCGACAGTGCGCTGCAACTGCTGGACAAGGTCACCAACGCCAATGCCAAGGGCGAATATTATCTGACGGATGTGGTTGAAATCGGCAATGCGCTGGGAAAATCCGTCATTGCCATCGATATCGCCGTCGACAATGTCATCGGCATCAACACCCGTGTCGAACTGGCGGAAGCCGAAGCCATCTGGCAGAACCGCAAACGGCGGGCGATGATGCTCGCCGGTGTCAGCATGCAGGCACCGGAAACCGTGTTTTTTGCGCATGACACCTTGATCGAGGCGGATGCGATGCTCGAACCGCATATTGTTTTCGGCCCGGGCGTGTCGGTTGCAACAGGCGCCGTCATTCACGCTTTTTCGCATCTGGAACGGGCAAAGGTGGGGCCGGGTGCCAATGTCGGCCCGTTCGCGCGCCTGCGTCCGGGTGCCGATCTTGCCGCCAATGCCAAGGTCGGAAATTTCGTCGAGGTCAAGAACACCAGGATCGGTGTTGGCGCCAAGGTCAGCCATTTGACCTATCTGGGTGATGCCACCGTGGGCGCCGATGCCAATATCGGTGCCGGAACCATCACCTGCAATTACGATGGCTATAACAAGGCTTTGACGGAGATCGGCGCCGGTGCTTTTATCGGTTCCAACACGTCGCTGGTTGCGCCGGTGTCGGTTGGTGACAATGCCTACGTCGCATCGGGCAGCGTGATTACGCAGAATGTCCCGGCGGACGCGCTGGCGTTTGGCCGGGCGCATCAGGTCAACAAGGAAGGCCGGGCGGTTCAGCTGCGCGCAGGCTATGCCGCGCAGAAAAAGGCCAAGAAGGCCGCGGAATAACGCATTGGCAGTTCTTGCCAGACATTGAAACGGAATTTGACTTCCTGCCGGGACATATTCGCCTGAGGCAGGTTGAAATCGAGACCCTGAGCCATCGGAGCTTTTTATGTGCGGTATTGTAGGAATTATCGGACGCGAGCAGGTTGCGCCTTTGCTGGTGGACGCGCTGAAACGCTTGGAATATCGCGGTTATGATTCCGCCGGGGTTGCAACGCTGGACGGAGGTGTTCTCGACCGGCGGCGCGCCGAAGGCAAACTGGTCAATCTCGATACGCTGCTGAAGGATCAGCCGCTTTCCGGTACCATCGGCATCGGCCACACGCGCTGGGCCACGCATGGCGCGCCAACCGTGCGCAATGCCCACCCGCACACCACGCCGCGCCTTGCCGTCATTCACAACGGCATCATCGAGAATTTTGCCGAGCTGCGCAGCATGCTGGAAAAGGACGGCTACGTCTTCGAGACGGAAACCGACACGGAGACGGTCGCCCATCTGGTGACGCGTGCGCTGGATCGCGGCCTTGCTCCGGTTGAAGCCGTTCGCCAGACCTTGCCGCAGCTGCGCGGTGCCTTTGCCATTGCCATCATGTTCAAGGGCGAAGACGACCTGCTGATCGCGGCCCGCAATGGCCCGCCGCTTGCGGTCGGTTACGGCGACGGCGAGATGTATCTGGGCTCGGACGCCATCGCGCTTGCCCCTTTCACCGACCGCCTGTCCTATCTGGAGGACGGTGACTGGGCCGTGCTGACGCGCAAGGGCGTGGTGATCTATGACGAGGCCGGTGCAGCCGTGCAGCGCCGCATCGAAAAATCAGCCGGTACGGCGTTCCTCGTCAGCAAAGGCAATCACCGGCACTTCATGGAAAAGGAAATCCATGAACAGCCTGAAGTGATTTCCCATACGCTGGCCAATTATCTCGATTTTTCCAAGGGCACGGTCCGCAGCAATGCGGCGCCCGTGGATTTTGCCAGGATCGACCGGATCGCAGCCTCCGCCTGCGGAACGGCCTACTACGCCGGACTGATCGGCAAATACTGGTTCGAACACATTGCGCGGCTTCCCGTCGATATCGATGTGGCCTCAGAATTCCGTTACCGCGAAATGCCCCTGTCCAAGGACAGCCTGGCGCTGTTTGTCTCCCAGTCCGGCGAAACCGCCGATACGCTGGCGTCGCTGCGCTACTGCAAGCAGCAGGGACTGACCATCGGTTCGGTGGTCAATGTGCGGGAATCGACCATGGCGCGCGAGTCGGACACCATCTTCCCGACCCTGGCCGGTCCGGAAGTCGGCGTTGCTTCCACCAAGGCGTTCACCTGCCAGTTGTCGGTGCTTGCGTCGCTGGCGGTTATTGCCGGCAAGATGCGCGGGACCATTTCGGAAGACGACGAGCGGCGTCTGGTGCATGAACTGTCAGAAATTCCGCGCTATGCCACGCAGGCCCTGAAGCTTGAGCAGCAGATCGAGGCGATCAGCCGCGATCTCTCGCAGGTCAAGCATGCGCTTTATCTCGGCCGCGGCACGAGTTTCCCGCTGGCGCTGGAAGGCGCGCTGAAGCTGAAGGAAATTTCCTACATTCATGCGGAGGGGTATGCGGCGGGCGAGTTGAAGCACGGCCCGATCGCGCTGATCGATGAATCCATGCCGGTCATCGTCATTGCCCCCTATGATCACTGGTTTGAAAAGACCGTATCGAACATGCAGGAAGTGGCGGCGCGCGGCGGCAAGATCATCCTGATCACCGATGAGCGCGGCGCGGCGGCAAGCACGCTGAAAACCATGCATACGGTCATTCTGCCGGATATGCCCGAAATCATCACGCCGATCATTTATGCGCTGCCGATCCAGATGCTGGCCTATTACACGGCTGTCTTCATGGGAACGGACGTCGACCAGCCGCGCAATCTGGCAAAATCGGTCACGGTTGAATGATTCACCCGGCGCGAAGCAGCCGGACGGCTTCATCGCGCTCAAAGAGATAGAGCAGGACGCGCAGGGCTTCGCCGCGCGCGCTCTGCAGTTCCGGGTCGCGCCCGAGAATATAGCGCGCATCTTTCCTGGCGATTTCGAGCAGCTCCTGATGCGCCTCGATGCTGGCGAGGCGAAAACCCGGCGTGCCGGATTGGCGGGTGCCCAGCAATTCGCCTTCGCCGCGCAGTTTCAGATCTTCCTCGGCAATGCGGAAGCCATCTTCCGTCTCGCGCATGATTTCCAGCCGCGCCCGCGCCACCTCGCCGAGCGGGCCCTTATAGAGCAGCAGGCAGGTTGACGGCTTGTCGCCGCGCCCGACGCGGCCGCGCAGCTGGTGCAACTGGGCAAGGCCGAACCGCTCGGCATGCTCAATGACGATAATCGTGGCATCGGGCACATCCACGCCCACTTCAATGACTGTGGTTGCAATCAGCAGACGCGTCTCGCCGTTCTTGAAGGCCAGCATGGCGGCGTCTTTTTCCTGCCCGGTCATGCGGCCGTGGACGAGGCCGATCTGATTACCCAGCAAGGGCTGCAGCGACTGGAAGCGCTCTTCGGCTGAAACCAGGTCAACCAATTCGGATTCTTCGACCAGCGGGCAGATCCAGTAGATTTTCTGGCCGTCGGCGATGGCGCGGCGCATGCGGTCCACCAGCTCGCTCAGGCGCTCCATCGGCAGGATGGCGGTGGTGATCGGCCGACGCCCGGCGGGCTTTTCCGTCAGTTTCGACACGTCCATGTCGCCAAAGGCGGTCAGAACCAGCGTGCGCGGAATGGGCGTTGCTGTCATGACCAGCATATCAGGCGCGGATCCCTTGGACTGAAGCAACAGCCGTTGATGCACACCGAAACGATGCTGTTCATCAATGATTACAAAGACAAGATCGTGGTAGTTCACCTTTTCCTGGAAGAGCGCATGCGTCCCGATGACGATGTGGATGGCGCCGGAACGCAGGCCGTCAAGAATATCCTCGCGCTCGCGGCCCTTTTCCCGGCCGGTCAGCAGGGCTGTCCGCAGACCCGCCTTGGCCGCGAGCGGCGCAATGGTGGCATAGTGCTGCCGGGCCAGAACCTCGGTCGGCACCATCAGGGCGGATTGGCCACCGGATTCGGCCGCATGCGCCATGGCCAAAAGGCCGACGATGGTTTTGCCCGAACCAACGTCGCCTTGCAAAAGCCGGAGCATGCGTTCCGGCTGGCGCAGGTCAGCGATAATCTCCTTGATCGCCTGTTGCTGGCTGCCCGTCAGGTCATAGGGCAAGGCTTCAATGACTTTGGCTTTCAGGCTGCCGTCGCCCTCCAGCTTGCGGCCGGACAGCCGGCGGGTTTTCAGCCGCACGAGCGCCAGAGCAAGCTGGCCTGCCAGAAACTCGTCATAGGCAAGCCGCTGGCGCGCGGGATGGTCCAGTGCGATATCGGAGGGATCCTGCGGGCGATGAATCGTTTCAAGCGCCTGCCGGTGCGCGGGAAAACCATGTTTTGCCAGCACGGGCGCCTCGATCCACTCGGGCATTTCCGGTGTGCGTGCCAGCGCTTCATGTATGCCGCGTGCCAGCACCTTGGGCGACAGCCCGGCCGTCAGCGGATAAACCGGTTCGACAAGCGGCAGCGACGCTGCATCGGCGATGCTGGCGATATGGTCGGGGTGAACCATGCTCGGGCGGCCGTTGAACCATTCGATGCGGCCGGAGACGATAACGGTTTCGCCGACCGGCATGATATTTTCCAGCCAGGGGCGCTTGGCATGAAAGAAGACAAGGCCGATTTCGCCGGTATCGTCATGCGCAAAAACCCGGTGCGGTACGTTGCTTCGTCCGCTCGGTGCCGGCTGGTGCCGGTCGATACGCACTTCCAGCGTCACGATGGCACCCTCCGGCGCATGGGCGATGCCGGGGCGATTGCGCCGGTCAATGACACTGTTGGGCGGCAGGTAGACCAGATTGCCGACGCGCGGTTCGGTTCCGGGTGGCTGTGTTCCCAGCAGCGTGGCAAGCAGACCCGTCACTTTCGGCCCGATGCCGGGCAGCGAGCGGACAGAAGCAAAAAGGGGATCAAGCAATGAAGGACGCATTCCCTAGGTTTAACGCGTTCATAATGCGTTGCAAGGCTGACATCGTCGGCAAGGCGCGCTATACCCAGCCGCAATCCTTTGGCTTCCCGCCCACCGAAGCCTTTTCACGATATTTCAAGGGAGACTGTCCATGACCGGAAGCAGTCGTTCAACAGTTGATCTGCCGCCAAGACAGCGCAAAATCCTCTTCCGTTCCTGGCATCGCGGCATGCGCGAGATGGATCTGATTCTCGGACAGTTCGCCGATGCGCACATCGAAAGCCTGACAGAGGCGGAACTCGACCAGTATGAAGCGCTGATGGAAGCGCTCGACCGCGACCTTCTGAAATGGGTTACCGGGGAGGCTGAGGTTCCCGAAGAATTCGATACGCCGATCTTTCACAGGATTCTGGCTTCCCGCAACGCAATGAAATTCTGATCAGACATGAATGCCTTTTCCAAACTCGGACTGAAACCGGATATCAACGGACACGTCGTCATCGACGGTGTGGTCGACGGATATGAAGCATTTGCGCTTGCCAAGGTGGTTGCCGAGGCGGGAGCGGGCGGTCCCGTGCTGTTCATCGCCAGCGATGGCCAGCGCGTCGCCGACATCGAACAGGTGCTCAGCTTCGTTCAACCCGATCTGCCGGTGCTGCAACTGCCCGCCTGGGACTGCTTGCCCTATGACCGCGTATCGCCGGGCTCGGACACGGCGGCGCGGCGTCTAGCGGCTCTGGCTGGCCTTGCGGCCCTGCGCGAGCAGAAGCACCCCGGCGTCATTCTCGCGACCGCCAATGCGGTGCTGCAAAAGCTGCCGCCGCGAAAAGTCCTGGCGGAACAACTTTTTCTCGCCAAACCCGGCAACAGAATTGACATGAATGCGCTTGTTCAACGCCTTGAAAACAATGGGTTTGAGCGCGTTTCGACCGTGCGGGATGTGGGCGAATATGCCGTGCGCGGCGGTATTCTCGATCTGTTCGTGCCCGGCGCTGAAGAGCCGCTGCGGCTTGATTTCTTTGGAGATACGCTGGAATCCATCCGCACATTCGACGCCGCATCGCAGCGCACATCCAGCCAGAAAACCGAATTCTCCATGCAGCCGATGAGCGAAATCACGCTCTCGCCCGAAACGATCAGCCGGTTCCGCTCGCATTATGTGCAGAAATTCGGCGCGCCGTCGCGCGATGACGCGTTGTATCAGGCGATATCGGAGGGGCGTCGCTTCGCCGGCATGGAGCATTGGCTGCCGCTGTTCTACGAGCGCATGGAAACCGTCTTCGACCATGCGGGCCGCATGCCTGTCATTTTCGACCATCTGGCGCATGAAGCCATGGCTGAACGCCACAAGATGGTGGTTGATCACTATGAGGCGCGCAAGAAGCAGTCCGATGGCACGGAACCGGGCGAGGCGGTGCCCTACAAGCCCGTCGAACCGGGCTCGCTCTACCTGACACCGGCAGAGGTGGAAGCCGCGGCGGTGGCCTCGGGCATGCGCGTTGACTTCTCGCCGTTCGATGCGCCGTTCGCGACCGGCCGCTCCGTCATTCATGCCGGTGCCCATCGCGGGCGCACGTTTGTCGAGGAACGCACGGCCAAGGATGCCAATGTGTTTGACAGCGTGGTCAAGCACATCGCTGATGAGCGGGCAGCCGGCAAAAAAGTGCTTCTGGCCGCATGGAGCGAAGGTTCGCGTGACCGGCTCATCCAGGTTCTGAACGAGCATGGGCTGGAAAAGATCGAACTGGTCGAAGACCTGCGCACGGTCAAGGCGCTGGCGCGCGACAAGATCACGGCGGGCATCCTGTCGCTGGAAACCGGTTTCGATGCGGGCGATCTCGTTGTTGTCGCCGAACAGGATATTCTGGGTGACCGGCTTATCCGCCGTTCCAAGCGCCGCAAGCGTGATCAGGATTTCATCAGCGAGGTGGCGGCGCTGAATGCCGGCGATATCGTCGTGCACGTCGACCATGGCATCGGGCGGTTTGTCGGCTTGCGGACGATCACGGCCGCCGGTGCGCCGCATGATTGCCTGGAAATCCATTATGCGGGCGATGACCGCCTGTTCCTGCCGGTTGAAAACATCGAACTCCTCTCCCGGTTTGGCTCGGAAAGCTCGACGGCTGTCCTTGACAAGCTGGGCGGCGGGGCGTGGCAGGCGCGCAAGGCCAAGCTGAAGAAACGCCTGCTGGAGATTGCCGGTCACCTCATCCGTATTGCGGCCGAGCGGCAGATGCGGGGCGCTCCCGTGCTTACGCCGCCCGACGGGCTTTATGGCGAGTTTGCCGCGCGTTTCCCCTATGACGAAACGGAAGACCAGGACCGCGCCATCGAAGCCGTGATCGACGATCTCTCGCTTGGCAAGCCCATGGACCGGCTGATCTGCGGCGATGTCGGCTTCGGCAAGACGGAAGTGGCGCTGCGCGCCGCCTTCGTCGCCGCGCTCAACGGGGTTCAGGTGGCCGTGGTCGTGCCAACCACGCTGTTGTCGCGCCAGCACTACAAAACCTTTTCGACACGGTTTCAGGGATTGCCGGTCAATGTGGCACAGGCGTCGCGGCTGGTGGGCGCCAAGGAACTGGCCGAGAACAAGAAGGGCATTGCCGAGGGACAGGTCGATATCGTCGTCGGCACCCATGCTTTGCTCGGGCAGGGCATCAAGTTCAAGAATCTCGGTCTTCTGATCATCGACGAAGAGCAGCATTTCGGCGTCAAGCACAAGGAACGGCTGAAGGATCTCAAATCCGACGTCCACGTGCTGACCCTGTCGGCCACGCCGATCCCGCGCACATTGCAGCTGGCGCTGACAGGCGTGCGCGAATTGTCGCTGATCACCACGCCGCCGGTCGACCGCATGGCCGTGCGCACGTTCGTCTCGCCATTCGATCCGCTTGTGATCCGCGAAACATTGCTGCGTGAGCGTTATCGCGGTGGCCAGAGCTTTTATGTCTGCCCGCGGATTTCGGACCTCAGCGAGATCAAGGAATTTCTGGATTCGCAGGTGCCGGAGCTGAAAGTCGCCGTTGCCCACGGTCAGATGCCGCCGGGCGAACTCGACGACATCATGAATGCCTTCTATGACGGGCAATACGACGTATTGCTGTCGACGACCATCGTTGAATCCGGTCTTGATATCCCGACGGCCAACACGCTGATCATCCACCGTGCCGACATGTTCGGTCTCGCCCAGCTCTACCAGCTGCGCGGCCGCGTCGGCCGGTCGAAGCAGCGCGCTTTCGCGCTGTTCACGCTGCCGGCCAACAAGATGCTGACGCAGATGGCCGACCGGCGGCTGAAGGTGCTGCAGTCGCTCGATACGCTCGGTGCCGGTTTCCAGCTGGCGAGCCACGACATGGATATTCGCGGTGCGGGCAATCTGCTCGGCGAAGAACAGTCCGGCCATATCAAGGAAGTCGGCTTCGAACTCTACCAGCAGATGCTGGAAGAGGCTGTTGCGGAGATCAAGGGGACGGGCGAGGTCGAGGATGGCCACTGGTCACCGCAGATTGCGGTCGGCACGGCGGTGATGATTCCGGAAACCTATGTGCCGGACCTGCAATTGCGGCTGGGGCTGTATCGCCGTCTCGCCGATCTGGAGGAACTGCAGGATATCGATGGCTTTGGCGCCGAGCTGATCGACCGGTTCGGCCCCCTGCCGGATGAAGTGCAGCATCTGCTCAAGATCGTCTACATCAAGGCGCTGTGCCGCCGTGCCAATGTCGACAAGCTCGATGCCGGGCCGAAGGGCATCGTCATCCAGTTCCGCAACAAGACGTTCAGCAATCCGGCGGCATTGGTGAAGATGATCGGCGAACAGGGCTCGATGGCAAAAATCCGCCCGGACCAGAGCATCGTGTTCGTGCGCGATTGGCCAACGGCGGAAAAGCGCCTGAATGGTGCGGCCGTCGTGATGACCCAGCTGGCGAAACTGGCCGCCGCATAGCGGCCAGTCTCCGCCGGCGCTTCATATCAGGTCGGGCGGGGTTCGAAACCGTCGGCCGTCTGGCGGATGGCATCGGCCAGCGCGTCGGCGGACTGTGCGCCCATAACAGCGTATTTCTGATCCAGGATGAAGCAGGGCACGCCGCGCACGCCGATCTGGTTGGCGGTGTCGATTTCCTGGCGCACGCCAACGCTGTCCGCATCGGTCGGCAGCAGGCTCGCGACGATGGCGCTGTCCATGCCGGCTTCTTCAGCCGCTTCGATCAGCACCTGATGGTCGCCGATGTTCTTTCCCTGTTCAAAATAATAGGAAAAGAGAATGCCGACGATCCTGTCCTGGATATCGGGACCGGCCTGCGAGGCCCAGCGGATCAGGCGATGCGCGTCGAGTGTATTGGGGGCGATCTCGATTGCCTCGAAGTCGAACTCGATGCCTTCTTCCTTGCCGAGTTCGATCAATTGCTGATGCACTTCAAAAATCCGGTCCGAGCTGCCGAACTTCTCGGTCATGTAGCGGTTGCGGTCCTTGCCCTGCTTCGGCAGCGTCGGATCGAGCTGAAACGGGCGCCAGTTGACCGTCACGTCCAGATCGGGATTGAGGGCGAGGGCGCTTTCCAGCCGCTTGCGGCCGACAAAGCACCAGGGGCAGACAACATCCGACACAACGTCGATGGTAAATTTCTTTTCGGTCATGATGTTCAACCTATCGTTTGTCAGACCACCACGTCTGAAGCTGGTAGCCGTTGAGAGATGTCTTGTCCGGGTGTTGCAGATGCGCCCAATAGGCAATCCATTGCTCGGGCTGGTAGTAAATCGGCACCATATAATGGCCGGAGATCAGCACTCTGTCGAGGGCACGCACGATGCTGACAAACTCCGCCTGGCCGTGGACGGCAAGCATCTTGTCAATCAGCGCGTCGACAACCGGGTCGGCAACACCGGCATAGTTGAAGCTGCCCTCGATGTCCTTCGATTGGCTGCCCCAGCGGGCATATTGTTCATATCCTGGTGAGAGCGATCCGGAATAGGCGCCAAGAATGACATCATAATCAAAGGTTTGCAGGCGTTTCTGATATTGCGCGTCATCGACCGTGCGGATCGTGACCGCGATACCGAGGCGTTCCAGCGTGCGTTTGTAGGCGATACCCAGCCGCTCTTCGGCCACGGAGCGCGTCAAAATTTCGAAACTCAGCGCATTGCCGTTCGGGTCGAGCATCTGCTCGTCCTTGATTGTGTAGCCGCGGCTGACCAGCAGATCGTAGGCGCGCTTCATTTCCTTGCGGTCGCGGCCCGAGCCATCCGTCATGGCAGGTTTGTAGGTGCCATCCATGACTTCAGGCAGGACCGCGTCGGGGAACGGGGCAAGAATCGCGCGTTCGGCCGCATCGGCGGGCTTTCCGAGCGCCGATAGTTCCGAACCCTGCCAATAGCTGGCCAGGCGCTGATAGCGTCCGGCATAGAGGTTGCGGTTGGTCCACTCAAAATCGAACATCAGGGCGAGCGCCTCGCGGACATACCGGTCCTTGAACTCGTCGCGGCGCGTGTTGAAGACGAAACCATAGACATTGGCGGGTGAATGGGTCTCAAACGTCTTTTTGACCACGCGTCCGTCATTGAAGGCCGGAAAGCCGTAGGACGATGCCCACTTGTTGGGGTCGCCTTCCATGAACACGTCAAAAACGCCCTTCTTGAACGCCTCGAACTGCGCCTGCAGATTGCGGAAATATTCGACAGTGATCACGTCATAATTATTGAAGCCGCGCCGGCTCGGCAAATCTGCCGCCCAGTAATTCGGATCGCGTTTGAAGACGATGCGCTGTCCCGGCTGCACCTGCGACACCACATAGGGGCCGCTGCCGACCGGGATGGCAAGCGGCGACCGGTCAAACGTGTCGGGGGCGACGGCGTGCTTCGGCAAAACAGGCATCAGCGCGAGAATGAGGGGAAATTCCCGGTTGGCCTGATCATTGAAGGTGATGCGGACACCGTGCTCGCCGACCTGTTCGATCTTCGAGATCAGTTTCATCCGCGTGTTGAAGGGCGGGCGCCCTTTCTCCGTCAGGAGATTAAAGGTGAAGATCACGTCATCCGGCGTGACAGGCTGGCCATCGGACCATTTGGCCTTGGGGTTCAGCGTGAATTCAACGAATGTGCGTTCCTCGTTGGTTTCCACCTTCTCCGCCAGCAAGCCATACATGGTGAAGGGCTCGTCGGCGCTGCGCTGCATCAGCGTTTCGTAGACCAGATTGCCAAATTCGGGGTCGCCGAAAACGCCGCGCGCATAGGTGCGCATGCTCTTGATCAGAAAGGGGTTGAGGCTGTCGAATGTGCCCACCACGCCATAGGTTATCGAGCCGCCCTTGGGCGCATCGGGATTCACATAGGGAAAATAGGGGTAATCAGCGGGCAGGGCAGGCTCGCCGCGCATGGCGATTCCATGTTTTGGCTCGGCCAGAACCGCGCTTGTCATCGAACAAGCCATGGTCAGCAGGGCCAGAATCTGGAAACTTTTCTTCAGCATCGTCTCAACCTTGTGGTCCCTTTGGCGGGATTTTCCTTTGATTCGCCCACAAGATTACCATCTCGTGACGATTCTACGGCCAAAGGGGTGTAATCATCTTCCTGAAATGACAACAGAGCTAGGGTCAAGACCCATTAATCTGGTCGAAATGGTATGAGGCCATTTGTTCGGTTACAAGGAGCAAAGGCGAAGGCAATGTGGTTCATTGTCAAGCCTTTGCGACGATGAAGCCGGACAAATGGACCATATCCTCCGGACGCCGAAACGGCTGCAAGCTGCTGTGTCGAGCCGCTCGGCCGGGGGAAAGACCCCGCCCTTCGCATCTCTCAGAGCATGGTCCCGAAAAGTTGTTCGACTTTTCGGGCAAGACCATGCTCCAAATATCGACTTGCGCATGTGTCTTTCGGCCCAGCCGGAGGCCGGACCGGAACATGCGCGGCATCTTCTTGCCGTTTCGGGCGCCATTTCGATCATGTTAATGGGGCTTGACCCTAAAAGTAGTCTGGATTTGCATTAACATGCAGTGTAACACGGCGTTCGAGACGAAGGGTCACTCTGTTGCCTCATTTGGTAACCAATCCAGAGAAAGCAATTCTTAGTGATCAAGTTACACTTCGGATAAGTGCGCTGAAAGGAACCAGTTGACCATGTCCAACCCGAAGACATTCGCTGCAACCGCATCCATCGCGGGTGCAATTGCATTACTCGCCGCCGCGGCAGTACCAGCATCAGCCCAGCAGCAGAGAACGCCGCAGGGTTGGTTCAAGGTTTGCTCCAAGCAGGAAGAAAACGATATCTGCAACACGCAGAACATCGTGACTGCCGATAGCGGCCAGCTTCTGACAGCCGTCAACCTCATCGAGATCAAGGGTAAGGTCAATCGCAAGATTTTCCAGGTCTCCGTGCCGACCGGCCGTCTGATCGCTCCAGGCGTTGGACTGCAGATCAATGGCGGCAAGACCCAGAAGATCGATTTCGCCATCTGCTTCCCGGATCGCTGCATCTCGGAAGTCGCCATGTCGGATGAACTCGTCGCTTCCTTCAAGAAGGGCGCCCAGCTCACGCTGACCTCGGTCAACTTCCAGAACAAGCCAAACCCGATCACCGTTGCGCTGACCGGTTTCAGCCAGGCATTTGACGGCCCCGGCCTGCAGCAGTCGGAAATCGAAGACCGTCAGAAGACGCTTCAGGAAGAAGTCCAGAAGCGCCAGAAGGAATTCGAAGACAAGATGAAGGCCGAACAGGCGAAGGCCAAGGCCGGAAACTGATCGAACCGCCGGTACGAAAAAGGGACGCTTTGGCGTCCCTTTTTTATTGCGCGGATTCAGTTGATGTGCGGACTTTTGACCCGGTAGACACCGTTTAGCGGCTTGTCGAACATGTCCTTGATCTGCGGATGCCGCAGGGGAACGCCGGATGTATCGGCGACGAGATTCTGCTCCGAAACATAGGCCACATATTCGCTGTCGGCGTTCTCGGCAAAGAGATGGTAAAAGGGCTGGTCGCGGCTCGGCCGGATATCTTCGGGAATGGACTGATACCATTCCTCGGTGTTGTTGAATTCAGGATCGACATCGAAAATTACGCCGCGAAAAGCGAATATCCGGTGGCTTACAACCTGCCCGATCTGAAATTTTGCGTGGCGTATTTGTTTCATCATCATCATTCATTATAGATATCAGAGACATACCTGTCTCCATCAAATCGTGCGGACATCGATGGCGTCCTGCCATTTCCGGTCGCGTTCCCAACAGTCAAAGCTTGTCATGCTCAGCGTCTTCAATCTCGTTCTTCCATTTTTCGGCCTGATCTTCCTGGGATTTCTGGTAGCCCGCATCAGTCGTCAGCCGCTGGAAGCCTTGGGATGGATGAACGTTTTCATTGTCTATGTGGCGTTGCCGGCACTGTTTTTCCAGATCCTTTCAAAGACACCTGTCGCTGAGCTGACTCAGTGGGCCTTTATTATCGGCTGCACCGCATCAACACTTTGTGTTTTTCTGGTGATGTTCGGCTTTGCATTTTTCAGAACGCGCAAAATCGACGAAAGCACCATTCAGGGGCTTGCCGCCGCCTATGGCAATATCGGCTATATGGGGCCGGGATTGGCCATCATGGCCTTCGGCGCACCCGCTGCGGTGCCGGTTGCCCTCATCTTCTGTTTTGACAACACGCTGCACTTTGTCATGGCGCCGCTGATGATGGCGCTTTCCGGCAATGACAAGCGCCGCCCGCGCGATCTGGCGGTCAGTGTTCTCAAGAAGATATTCCTGCATCCCTTCATCATCGCAACCATTCTCGGTGTCGCCGCTGCAATCGCCGGGTTCGAGCCGCCTGTTTCCATCGACAAGCTCATCGATCTTCTGGCCAAGGCGGCTGCACCCTGCGCACTTTTTGCCATGGGCGTCACCCTTGCCTTGCGCCCCTTGAAACGCGTGCCGCAGGAATTGTATCTGATTGTCCCGGTCAAGCTGGTTTTCCAGCCGCTGCTCATCTACGCCATCCTTCATCTTGCCGGCGACTTTCCGCCGGTCTGGGTGTACACCGCCATGCTGCTGGCCGCGCTGCCGACGGCAACCAATGTGTTCGTCATTGCCCAGCAATATGGCGTCTGGGTCGAACGGGCTTCGAGCAGCATCCTGGCGACGACGCTGTTTTCGGTCGTGACCCTGACCCTGTGGCTTTACCTGATGACGCACGGCCTCATTCCCTGATAAGGAGCTGGGGGCCGCCCGGCGAACGTCCGGGTGTGGCCGTGCTGCCGGAGTGCCGTTGACCATCGATCCTGCGAAATTCATTCAGGCGCATATGCCTGTGATGGCTGTCCCGGCAGTTCCGGAAATCGTGCTCCACACCGCCACCCCGGCGAGCGGATTGCGCCGTCTTATCGCTTCCGGCGCACATCCTGATCCTGAACCGCCGTACTGGGCCTATCATTGGGCGGGCGGCGCGGTGCTTGCCCGTTATTTTCTCGATCACCCTGAGATTGTGCGCGGACGGCATGTGCTGGATCTCGGGGCAGGTTCGGGAATAGTCGGCATAGCGGCGGCAAAGGCGGGTGCGATGCGCGTAACCACCGCCGAAACAGACGGAAATGCCATTGCCGCGCAACAGCTCAATGCCGGTCTCAATGGTGTCTGCCTGACCTCGATGCATGCGGATCTGACAGCTGGCCCGGTATTGGATCCGGTATTGGATGTCGATCTCGTTGCCGCAGGCGATCTGTTTTACGCCCCCGATCTCGCGCGGCGTGTTCTGCTTTTCCTCGATCGCTGCCTTCTGGCGGGCGCCACGGTTCTCATCGGCGATCCCGGCCGGGCACATCTTCCGCGCGAGCGGCTCCGGCTCATTGCCGAATATGCGGTGCCGGATTTCGGACAAGTGACCGACGCAAAGGTGAATGCCGGTGTTTTTGCACTGATCTGAGGCAATGCCTGCAGGTCCAATGTGGGCTGTTTCGCCGCAGGAAGACCGCTCTTGTGAGCGCGCGCTTTCCGTGTACTATTGCGAATGATTTGCAATTGCGATTAGAGGTATTTCATGGATTCCTTGCGGCAGGCAGCCGATACGGACGAAGGCTGGCGGCGCGAACGGGGGGATGCATCGCTTTCGGATGTGCATCGCTCGGTCGCTGTCAGGACGGCAGGACCGGGCTGGCGCAGGGCCGCAGCCTTTGTGGGACCGGGCTATTTGGTCGCCGTGGGCTATATGGATCCGGGAAACTGGGCGACATCACTCGCCGGCGGGTCGAAGTTCGGCTACACGCTGCTTGTCGTCGCGTTGGTATCCAACATCATGGCCGTGGTCCTGCAGGCGCTTTGCGCGCGTCTGGCAATCGGATCGGGCAGGGACCTGGCGCAGGCTTGCCGCGATGCCTTTCCACGGCCGGTCGCCTATACGCTCTGGTTCATGGCGGAGCTTGCCATCATTGCCACGGACATCGCCGAAGTCATCGGCACCGCGATCGGCCTCAACCTGATTTTCGGCATTCCGCTTGAACTTGGCGTTCTCATCACCGCGCTCGACGTCTTCCTGATCCTCTATCTGCAAAAGCTTGGCTTCCGCTGGGTGGAAGCGCTGATCATCACGCTGCTGGGCGTGATCGCGCTGTGCTTCGGCATCCAGATTTTCCTCGCGGACCCCGATTGGGCCGCTGTGATCAAGGGATTTGCCCCGACTACGGAAATCGTCACCAACCCGGAAATGCTCTATCTCGCGCTCGGTATTCTCGGTGCGACCGTGATGCCGCACAATCTCTATCTGCACTCCGGTATCATCCAGACGCGCGACTACGGCCACACCACGCCGGAAAAACGCCAGGCACTGAAATACGCCACCTGGGACTCGACGATAGCGCTGACCTTTGCCCTGGTCATCAATGCGGCGATCCTCATCCTTGCCGCCGCGACCTTCAACAAGACGGGGCGGACCGAAGTGGCGGAACTCGGCGAGGCGCATTCACTGCTTGCGCCATTGCTGGGCTGGGGGTTCGCCCCGACCCTGTTTGGTATCGCCTTGCTGTGCTGCGGCGTCAATTCGACGGTCACGGCAACCTTGGCCGGGCAGATCGTGATGGAGGGATTTTTGAAAATCAGGCTGGCGCCCTGGCTGCGCCGGTTGATCACCCGCGCCATTGCCATTGTTCCCGCTGCCGCCGTGACCGTCTGGTACGGCGACAGCGGAACGGCCAAGCTTTTGATCCTGACGCAGGTCGTGCTCAGCCTTCAGCTGTCCTTTGCCGTGTTCCCGCTGGTCATGTTCACAGCCAGCAAGACCAAGATGGGTGTGCTGGTCTCGCCGAAATGGCTCACGGTGCTTGCCATGATCATTGCGGTGGTGATTGCCGTGCTGAACATCAAGCTGCTGCTGGACTTCGTTCTCGTCTAGGCGCGCTTTGCGTCCCGGCGCGGCCAGCGAAAGCCGCTGCCGGGGCGCAGGCCCTCCCGCATCAGAAAACTGCGCAGGGGCGAGAAGGTACGGAGCAGTTCAAGGCCGCCGCTGCGCACCATCTGCACGGGCAGGAAATCCGACAGCAATGACCGGTTCAGCGCGTCGACCGCGCCGGTGCGGGCGATGATATCGGGGCTGCGCTTGCGGTTATAGGCCGAAACAACCGCCGCGGCGCCAAGATCGCTGCCATCGGCTGGCAGGGTATCAAGCAATGTTTCCACATCCCGGACGCCAAGATTGAGCCCCTGCGCACCGATGGGCGGAAACACATGCGCCGATTCGCCTGCCAGAAACACGCGGTTGCGGGCAAAGGCGTTCGGGACGAGGCCGGACAGCGGCCAGGCCTGCGCTTCGACATCGATGGTGACGGCGCCGAGCATGGACTGCATGCGTTCCTCGACGCGGACCGCCAGCTGTTGCGCATTCAGGTCCAGAAGTTCCGCCGCATGAGCGGGTGTGGTCACCCAGACGAGGCTCGAGCGTTTCCCCGCAAGCGGCACCTGCGTGAACGGGCCATGCTCGGTGTGAAATTCCGTTGAAATATCATGATGATCGCGCGTGTGGCTAAAGCTGAGCACGACCGCGGTCTGATTGTATTGCCAGGTGCGCGCCGAGATGCCCGCGGCTTCCCGGGCCAGGGACGAGCGGCCATCTGCGGCAATAACGATGTTGGCGGTGAACACCGAACCATCACTGGCTTCGACCGCCATGGCATTATCCACCGGATGATAATGGGTTGCCGAAGCGGTGACATGGCGGACCGGCGATTGCTTCAGCGCGTTGCTGAGCGTTTTGGTGAGCGCGGCATTGGGGATGTTGTAGCCAAAGGCGTCCTCATCGATTTCCGAGGCCTCGAATGTCACCGCAGGGCTTCTGACCAGCCGGTTCGTGCCGTCGAGGATGCGCATGGAACCGATGGGTGCGGCATGCGGCGCAATGCTGTCCCAGAGACCGGTGCGCTGGAGAAAACGGATGGCGGGCATCATGAGAGCTGTCGTGCGCTTGTCCGTGCCGGCGGGGATAACGCCGAGACTGACGACGTTTTCAAGGTGCTGACCAAGGGCAATGGCGGCAATCAGGCCGACATGACCGGTTCCTGCAACAACAATGGGATCCGTTCGGGTGCTGGTCATCATCTGTCTCCGCTTCCAAGCCGTTTTGGCTTTCAACAGTTTATATCAGGAACATTGCTTGCGCTTTGGGTCGTTTTCAAGAAAAGCTGCTCGCAAATCGTTTGTCCTTGGTAACATATAGCGACAAGCGGATCAGTATCATGCAGCAGATTGGCGCGGACCGTGAAAAAACCAACTTTGCCCCGGGGCGTTAAACCCAAAAAAGTGACGGCACCACAAGCCAAGGCCTTCTCGGTGCATTTGCTGACCGCCTCCGGTTCCTTCCTGGCCTTCCTCTCGGTTGTCGCGGCCAGCGAAGGCAGCTGGACGGCCATGTTCTGGTGGCTGGGGCTGGCGCTGTTCGTTGACGGCATTGATGGGCCGATCGCCCGCAAGCTTGAAGTCAAATATGTGCTGCCCAACTGGTCGGGCGAGTTGCTCGACAACATCATCGACTACATGACCTATGTGCTTATCCCGGCCTTCGCGCTGTATCAGCGCGGCTTTATGGGCGAGGGCCTGTCCTTTCTGGCGGCGGCGATCATCGTTGTATCCAGCGCCATCTACTATGCCGATACGGGCATGAAGACGAAGGAAAATTTTTTCAAGGGCTTTCCGGTTGTCTGGAACATGCTGGTGTTCACCCTGTTCATCGTCAAGCCGGGGGAATGGGTGGCTTTTGCCATCGTCCTTGGTGCCGCTATTGTGTCATTCCTGCCGATCTATTTCCTGCACCCGGTGCGCGTGCAGCGTCTGCGGCCGCTGAATCTCACGGTTTTCTTCCTGTGGTGCGCCTTCGGCGTGCTTTCGCTGTACCAGCATCTGGATTCGCCCCTTTGGGTGCGGATCGGTATTTCGGTCACAGGCATCTACCTGTTCCTCATCGGTGCGGTGATGCAGGCATTTCCCAATCTTGGACGGACGGAGAAGGCATGATGGTCAAGGCAATTCGCATTCATCAGACGGGTGGTCCTGAAGCGCTGGTTTATGAAGATGTTGCGATTGGTGAGCCCGGTCCTGGCGAAGTGCGCATGCGCAATGAAGCCATCGGCCTGAATTTCATCGATGTCTATTTCCGCACCGGCCTCTACCCGTCGCCAAGCGGTCTGCCGCTCATTCCGGGCAATGAGGGCGCGGGTGTCGTGCTCAGCGTCGGGCCTGGTGTTACCGGTGTGAAGCCCGGCGATCGCGTCGCCTACGTCAATCCGATCGGCGCCTATGCGGAGGAACGCATCATGCCGGCCGACCGGCTGGTCAAGGTCCCGGACGCCATTTCCTTCCAGCAGGCCGGTTCGATGATGCTCAAGGGCATGACGGCCTATTACCTCCTGCGGGAAACCTTTCCGGTCAAGCAGGGCGATACGATCCTGTTTCATGCGGCGGCTGGCGGTGTCGGGCTCATAGCCGGCCAGTGGGCCAAGCATCTTGGCGCGACCGTCATCGGCACGGCCGGTTCGGACGAGAAGGTGAAGCTCGCGCTTGAGAACGGTTTCGACCATGTCATCAACTACCGCACGGAAAATTTTGTCGAACGGGTGAAGGAGATCACCGGCGGCAAGGGCGTCGACGTGGTTTATGATTCCGTCGGCAAGGATACATTCGACGGGTCGCTGGACTGCCTGCGTCCGCGCGGCATGCTCGTCTGCTTCGGCCAGTCATCCGGTCCGGTTGCGCCATTCGATCTCGGCATCCTGTCGCGCAAGGGCTCCCTCTACCTGACGCGGCCGACATTGTTCGTCTATGTCGCGGCGCGGTCTGCGCTTGAAAATGCAGCGCGTGCGCTTTTTGATCAGGTGGAAAGCGGCGCGGTGCGCATCGACATCGGCCAGACCTACGCCCTCAAGGACGCGGCAACGGCGCATCGCGATCTCGAAGCACGCAAAACGACCGGGACAACGGTGCTTATTCCTTAAGCTTCTGAAAGTGATGCTTGAATAATGTGCGCAAAAGGCCGCAACCTCTGGTTTTGCACTTCCCAAATCGATGCTGCCCGACATAGGATCGGAAATGGTTAGGGGCACCTTAAAATAATCGTCCTGGGCCGTGGGGAACTATGACAAGCATAAGCGATAAGAACGGGGCCGGGCATTCACTTCTGGAGGCAGCCGGGCTCACCAAAATTTTCGGCTCTCTGAAAGCCTGCGACGGGATCGACCTGACAATCGGCACCGGAGAAATTCACGCCCTTCTGGGGGAAAACGGTGCCGGCAAATCCACGCTGGTGAAAATGCTGTTCGGCGCGTTGCAGCCGACATCGGGCGAGATCGGCTGGAAGGGCAAAGCCGTTGCCGTCGCCAATCCGGCAATGGCAAGATCGCTCGGCATCGGTATGGTTTTCCAGCATTTTTCGCTCTTCGACGCTCTGACTGCGGCCGAGAACATCGCGCTGTCGCTCGATGAGAAAACCGACCTCAATACCATCGCGGCAAAGGCGCGGGACATCGGCCGGACCTATGGTCTGCCGGTTGATCCCGATGCGCTGGTCGGCGATCTCTCCGTGGGCGAACGCCAGCGGATCGAGATTATCCGCTGCCTGCTGCAAAATCCTGACCTGATCATTCTCGATGAGCCGACATCGGTGCTGACGCCGCAGGAAGCCGACCTTTTGTTTGTCACGCTGGAGCGGTTGAAGTCGGAGGGGAAATCGATCCTTTATATCAGCCACAGGCTGGAGGAAGTGCGGCGCCTGTGCGACCGGGCGACGGTGCTGCGCCACGGCAAGGTTGTCGGCCAGTGCGATCCGCGCCAGGAAACCGCAAGTTCTCTGGCGCGCATGATGGTTGGCAGCGACATCCACGTGATCGAGCGCCGCCCGAATGCGGCGCCTGCAACCCAATCGGCCCTGATTGAAGTCAACGGCCTGTCGCAGAAGCCGCGCGGCCCATTTTCCGTGCCGCTGCATGATATCCGGCTGGCCGTCAATCCCGGCGAAATCCTCGGCATTGCCGGTGTTGCCGGCAATGGACAGGGCGAACTGTTTGAAGCCATCTCCGGCGAAGTGCTGCAGGAACGGCCGGACATTGTCCGTATTCGCGGCAAGGACACCGGACGATCCGGCATCTCGGCGCGGCGCAGGCTCGGTGCTGCCTTTGTGCCGGAGGAGCGTCTCGGGCATGGCGCGGTTCCCAATATGTCGCTGACCGACAATCTGCTTCTGTCGCGCTACGCCACCGATGGAAAAGTCTTTCTTGGCGGAGGGGCGCTGCGGCTGCTCCAGCAATCCAGCCTCGTACTCGCCGCAAAGCGCATCGTCGCGCAGATGGATGTCCGCAAAAGTGCAGAAAATCCAGATGCATCAGCGCTTTCCGGCGGAAACCTCCAAAAATTTCTGATAGGACGCGAGCTGGACCGCAATCCATCCGTTCTGGTGGTCAACCAGCCGACCTGGGGTGTCGACGCCGGTGCTGCCGCCCATATCCGGCAGGCGCTTGTCGATCTCGCCCGCAGCGGTTCCGCCGTGATCGTGATCAGCCAGGATCTCGATGAACTCTTTGAAATCTCCGACCGGATTGCCGCGATGGTGCATGGGCGCCTGTCGCAATCGGTCCCGATTGAAGCGATGAACATGGAACGTGCCGGTTTGATGATGGGCGGTGCCGATGCCGCTTCGGCCCATGCAAGTGCAGGGGCTGCCTGATGCGTGTCGAACTGGTCAGACGCCCGCAACATTCAGCGCTGTTCAGCGCGCTGTCGCCGTTCATTGCCCTGTTCTTTACACTGATTGCCGGTGCCATCCTGTTTGCACTGCTCGGCAAGAACCCGGTTTTGGCGCTCTATTCCTATTTCGTCGAGCCACTGACCGAGATCTGGTCGTGGCACGAGCTGCTGGTGAAGGCAGCGCCGCTGATCCTGATCGCCGTCGGTCTTTCGGTCTGCTTCCTCTCCAACAACTGGAATATCGGCGCGGAGGGGCAATTGATCATGGGCGGCATCGCCGGATCGATCCTGCCGGTGGTTTTTCCGGATTTTCAGGGCTGGTATGTCCTGCCGGTCATGCTGCTGCTGGGGATGGCGGGCGGCATGGCCTATGCGGCCATTCCGGCGTTCCTCAAGGTCCGATTCAACACCAACGAAATTCTGACGAGCCTGATGCTGGTTTACGTGGCGCAGCTGTTCCTCGACTGGATCGTGCGCGGCCCGTGGCGCAATCCGCAAGGTTTCAACTTTCCTGAAACGGTGCAGTTCAATTCCAGCGCTATTCTTCCCGAGATATGGGCTTCGTCGGGCCGGGCACATTGGGGATTTGTTCTGGCGATTGTCGCCGCCCTCCTTGTCTGGTTCATGCTGTCGCGCACGCTGAACGGCTTTGAAATCAAGGTGCTGGGCCGCAGCGCACGGGCAGGGCGTTTTGCCGGTTTCAGCGCCGGACGCCTGACATTCTTCGCCTTCCTCGTTTCCGGGGCACTGGCGGGGCTGGCCGGGATTGCCGAGGTTTCGGGGGCCGTCGGGCAATTGCGCACGACGATTTCTCCCGGCTACGGCTTTACTGCCATCATCGTTGCCTTCCTCGGCCGTCTCAACCCGCTTGGCATTGTCGCCGCGGGGCTGGTTCTGGCGCTGTCCTATCTCGGCGGTGAAGCGGCGCAGGTTTCGCTCGGCATTTCCGAGAAATCGGCGCGCATCTTCCAGGGCATCATCCTGTTCTTCGTCCTGGCGAGCGACACGCTCATCTATTACCGCATCCGCTTCGTCAGCCGGCACAGCGATGCCGCAGCAAAGGGGGCATGATATGGGCATGTTCGAAGCCATTCTCCTGACGGTTGCCACTGCCGCAACACCCCTGCTGATCGCTGCCATGGGCGAACTGGTGGTGGAACGCTCCGGCGTGCTCAATCTCGGCGTTGAAGGCATGATGATCATGGGTGCCGTTGCCGGCTTTGGCGTTGCGCAACTCACCGGATCGGCTTGGCTCGGCATGTTCGCCGCCATTCTCGCCGGGGCCGCTTTTTCGCTGCTGTTCGGTTTCCTGACGCTGACGCTGGTCACCAACCAGGTGGCGACGGGCCTGGCTTTGACGCTGCTGGGGCTTGGCGCTTCGGCCATGATCGGCGAGAGTTTTGTCGGCCTGCCCGGCGTGCGGATGCAGTCCCTGAATATCCCGGTGCTGACGGATTTGCCGGTCGTCGGGAAGTTCCTGTTCGGACAGGATCCGATTTTCTACATCTCCATTCTCCTGACCATCGGCGTCACGTGGTTCCTGTTCCGCACCCGTGCCGGACTGACCTTGCGCGCCGTCGGTGACAATCATACCTCGGCCCATGCGCTCGGCGTGCGGGTTGTTCGGGTGCGTTACCTCGCCGTGATGTTCGGCGGTGCTTGCGCCGGGCTTGCCGGTGCGCAACTATCGCTCGTCTATGTGCCGCAATGGGTGGAAAACATGACGTCGGGCCGAGGATGGATCGCGCTTGCACTGGTGGTGTTCGCCTCGTGGCGGCCATGGCGGATTCTGGCGGGCGCCTATCTCTTCGGCGCAGTCACCATCGGCCAGTTGCACGCCCAGGCGCTTGGTATCGGCATACCCTCGCAGTTCATGTCGTCGCTGCCTTACCTCGCAACGATTATCGTGCTTGTTCTGATTTCGCGGAACAAGCGGCTGACCCTGATGAATACGCCGACATCCCTCGGCAAACCCTTCGTGCCCGACCGCTGAGCAGCCGGGCGAGAATAAAAGACAAGGCTTTTGGTTTAACAGAGAGGTGAACACGAATGAAAAAACTGCTTATGGCGCTGTCCATGGCTGCCAGCTTTGCCGTTGCCGGCGCGGCCCATGCCGAAGACAAACTGAAGGTCGGCTTCATCTATATCGGACCGCCCGGCGATTTCGGCTGGACCTACCAGCACGATCAGGGCCGCAAGGAGATGGAAAAGGCGCTTGGCGACAAGGTCGAGACAACCTTCCTCGAAAGCGTGCCTGAGGGTGCGGATGCCGAACGCTCCATCGAGCGTCTGGCGCGTGCCGGCAACAAGCTGATCTTCACGACCTCATTCGGCTACATGGATGCGACGATCAAGGTTGCGCAGAAATTCCCGAATGTGAAGTTCGAACACGCGACCGGCTACAAGACGGCCGACAATGTTGCCGTGTACAATTCGCGCTTCTATGAAGGCCGCTACGTGCAGGGCGTCATTGCTGCCAAAATGTCCAAGGTCGGCGTTGCCGGATATATCGGTTCATTCCCGATCCCCGAAGTGGTGCAGGGCATCAACTCCTTCATGCTGGGCGCGCAGTCGGTCAACCCGAACTTCAAGGTCAAGGTGATCTGGGCCAATGCCTGGTTCGATCCGGGCAAGGAAGCCGATGCCGCCAAGGCTCTGGTCGATCAGGGCGTCGATATCATCACCCAGCATACGGATTCGACAGCGCCGATGCAGGTTGCAGCGGAACGCAAGATCAAGGCATTCGGCCAGGCTTCCGACATGATCAAGTTCGGTCCGGAAACCCAGCTGACCGCCATCGTCGACAATTGGGGGCCTTACTATATCGAGCGGGCCAAGGCCGTGATTGATGGCACATGGAAGACCCACAATGTTTTCCACGGCATGCATGAAAACCTCGTGGTCATGGCGCCCTACACCAACATGCCTGACGATGTGAAGAAGCTGGCCGAGGAAACCCAGGCCAAGATCGCATCCGGTGCGCTCAAGCCCTTCACCGGTCCGGTCAAGAAGCAGGACGGTTCCGAATGGCTCAAGGCTGGTGAAACCGCCGACGACAAGACCATTCTTGGCATGAACTTCTATGTTGCGGGTGTGGACGACAAGCTGCCGAAATAAGGTTTGCCGCGATACAAAAGGAAAGGGCGCCCATGGGCGCCCTTTTTTGTGAATGCGATGGCTGCTTATTCAGCGGCGTCGGCCGGGGCTGCATTGAGCTGGCCATAGTTCTCGACGCCGATGCGCTTGAGAAGGTCGAGCTGGGTTTCGAGGAAATCGATGTGGCCTTCCTCGTCCTTCAGAAGCTCGTCAAAGAGTTCCTTGGTGACGTAGTCGCCGACTTCCGCGCAAATCTCGCGCGACTTCTTGTACGACTTTACAGCGTCATATTCGCCGGCCAGATCAGCTTCCAGAACTTCCTTGATGTTCTGGCCGATGCGCAGGGCGCCGATCGACTGCAGATTCGGATGGCCTTCGAGGAAGATGATGCGCTCGATGATCTTGTCGGCGTGCTGCATTTCCTCGATGGATTCGGCGCGCTCCTTCTTGGCGAGCAGCTTGTAACCCCAATCGTCCAGCAGGCGATAATGCAACCAATACTGGTTGACCGCTCCCAATTCGAGGAAAAGTGCCTCGTTAAGCCGCTCGATGACCTTTTTGTCGCCTTTCATGCCGTGAACTCCCGTATTCGTGACGCAATGCCCGCACACGATCGATAAACGAGACAGCATCAGAATCGTTTGAACCGTGACGGAGGTGATATTCTTCCGTCACCTTTATGATGGTTTCAACGACGTTTGGGAAGCAGCCACAGCAGCGGCCGCGCTTCTGCATGGCATGGTAGACTTTTGCCGGGACAATCAATTGCCACGGATCAATATCGAGAAGTTCTGTAATAGTATTCTCGATTTCTTTCTGCGTGATGATATTGCAATGACATACGAGCATGTTGTCTAAGCGCCGTATTCAAAAGAATAAACACCTGCAAATCCTGACAGTTTTACAATGTCAGAACTTCTCCCGATCGCAGGGTGAGTGGCGCTTCGCAGAAATTGGCCGGGAAACATTGTTCCGCAACCTGGAAATACTTTCGAACCAGACAAGGGTTCCTCCAATCGCAAGGGTTCAAGGCCCTAACATTAAAGGTTATGCGTTCTTCGCAATACTGTTCCTATAAGACTGGTTTGTCCGAATTCTGTCAAATGCCGGCCGCTGAATATGCCGTGATATCAATAACTTAGAATAATTCTAAACTGGGAAAATAACCTAACCAATTCAATCATATTTCGCCGATTTGATCGTTGTGACCGGCAAAATGCATCGCCGGCTACACATGTGTCAAAACGTCTCATTTGTCGCAAAAAGACTAAATCAGGCGCCCTCGACCACCGAGAACCCCTCGAATTGCGGGTGTCCGATGTAACTCGGCTTGGTATCGCCCGCATTGCGATGGGCGGCGCGGAAATGTTCGGACTGAGTCCATGCGGTGAAATCCGCCTGGGTCCGCCACACGGTGTGCGATGCATAGAGCGTGTAATTCTCATCCTCGTTGCGGGCACCGCGCAGGAGATGGAATTCGACAAAGCCGGGGACCGAGGACAGCCGGGAGTCGCGTGATTTCCACACCGTTTCAAACGCGTCCTCGGAGCCGGACTGAACCTTGAAACGATTCATGGCGATATACATGGCGCAACTCCATTCATTGGGATGACTGGCGACCGGTCGCGGTCGCCCAAGGAATCGTGTCAGCTCGCGGTGGCGAGCCGGGGTGCCAGATTGTCGATGCCGAGGAGGGCGCGCACATCTCTCGTCTTGACGATATCTTCGATGGAATACTGGGCGAGCACCTCGAAGAATGCATTCAATGCCTTGCGCAAGGCGGCATTCAGGCCGCAGCTGTCAATCAAAGGGCATTCCGCGGCATCGTTCTCGAAGCATTCCGCCATGGCAAAGTTTTCTTCCGTCACGCGCACCACGTCGAAAAGGGTGATGTCCTTGGCAGGTTTGCCAAGCTTCACGCCGCCATTGCGTCCGCGCACGGTTTCAATGAAACCGTTTTCAACGAGCGGCTGCAGGATCTTGAAGAGGAAAAGCTCGGAGACTGTGTAGGCCTGCGCAATCTCGGCGATCCGGCTCAGATTGCCATCATTGGCGGCGCAGTACATCAGAATACGAATGGCATAATTGGTCTGTCTGGTCAGTCGCATGGGAATATCTCTCTCAACCTGAAATCAGGTCATGCTATGGGAACGAGACGCTACTTTAGAATTATTCTTGATAAAGTAAATAATAATATGAACCTAAGTTTCATATTTTCCAATAGGGCAGCGGAATTCGGGCCAGGCGCGATCAGCGAACCAGAACGACGATCGATGCCGTGATGAAAGCAGCCGCCACAAGCAGCAGGAAACCATAGACGCGCGGCTTGTCGAACAGGACGGCGAATCCGGCTGCCCAGACAACAATGGCAGCGGCCAACGCGTAGAGAAATCCAGCTTTATGGACCCATGCAATATGGACAGCCATGAGGCCGCCAATGATAAGGGCACCGAATACGACCATCAAAGCCAGTGCGTATTTCTCGAAATTGTCCATTCAGGCAGCTCGCTCTCAACACCCCATCGTGGAATCAAAGGGGCTCCGTCTCAATGTAAAACCTCATCCAACCCGATCAAGGCTGTATTCCTGTCTTTCATAGATGTTCCGTCCCACGGGTGCAACAGATGACGCGCTAAAGTCTCGCCATAAGGACGCGGCTGATGCAAAAAGACAATAAAAAAGGCCGGGAATTCCCGACCTTTCCGAATTCAGCTCAACACCAGTGCCAGTACATCCGTGGTCAAAGATGGAGCCGAATTTCTGTACCTCATATGGGTGCCTGCATCACCCATTTCAAGGGCAGGGCAGTTTAGAGCGGTTTGCGGCCATAGGCACTCAAACCAGCCAGCAAACCGATCCCGGCAATGGCGGAGATGACGGCAACCGTGATCAAAGGATTTTCCTTGGCCTTGTCAGCGACAAGCTGCGCTTCGTCACCGACGAAACGCGCCGCCTTGCGGCCATGCCGCCTGACGGTATCGTAGGTCGTGCCAGCCTGGTCAAGCAGGTCATAACCCTGGTCGGACAGGGACTGGGTTATCCCTGAAAGCTCCTTGCGCAATGCGGCGATCTGGCTTTCCAGATCGCCTTCAGCTGCGTCACGGGCTTTGGATAGATTCGTTGCCATTCCGGAATTCCTTTCATCTTATGCAGGGGGAATAACGGTGGCGGCAGCATTTGGTTCCAGAAGAGAGCCCGTTCGGCGGAGCTATCAGTTCCAGCAGCCGTGCGATTGTCCATTGAGATTGTGGGAATCGATATCTATCCCGGCCGAGAAATCATTGCGGGCGAGATAGACGGCTGTCTCGGGTTTGATGCGGATCTTGTTCCAGCCGGCACAACCGGTTGAACCTGACGATTTCGAGGTCTCGTCCATCCAGCGCATGGCACCGCAATTGCTGATGGTCAAAAGACAGGGCAAAAGCATGGCCAATGCCAGTTTGTTTTTCACAGGAAACCTTCTTGCAACCGCAGTCGCGACAGAGAATGGAAAAGTGCTGGAATTCTTCATGGCATATTTCGATGCCCAGCGACATTCGACGTTAGGCAAAGCTCCTGAGGGTCAATACCCATTAATCATCATTGCTGGCGTTCAGTTCCATGGTGGTCATGCCGTCGGCCGGTCTTGGGCTCAGCGACTTGGCCAGGATCAGCCGGCTGGATTTGAGCAATGGTGCATTGGCGGCACGCACTTTCGCCATGCGGGGATTGTTTTCGTGGGCGGTAACCGCCGCTTCATTGGCATAGAGTTCGTTGACCATGACCTTGTTGGCAATAGAGGTGCCGTCCCGCGCAATGGGTTTGATGACCTCGAACCGCAGGCAGCCCGGTTCCTCATCCAGTGTTTTGCGCGCATGCTCGCGAATGATCGCGATGAATTCCTCTTCGCGACCCTCATGGGTCTCGAATTCTACGATAATTGTCAGTTCGGTCATGAAACTTCGCCTCCCGCGTTCATTCTGCCGTTCTATCAGCGGCCTCCTGACAAATCCAGACAGAAGCATGGCCAAGGTATTGTAAAGTCTGGATTTGGAGGAAACGGATACGGGAAATGGCGGAGGTTTGCCTGCTATCGGCGCACGGCGGCAAACACCAGAAGGACGGCGCCGATCACGATTGTGACGAGGCCGATGTAAAGCCAGCGCGTCTGGCCGACCATAAAGCTGCCGCCGAGAATACTCAGGCCCTGCAATGCCCAGATGGCGCCCATGACCATCAGAAGCAGCGCGACAATCGTGAGAACGATTTTCATGGTGTCCTCCTCACAAGCAAAACCCCTGCCTAAACGGAAGGGGTTTCACGGGTTGAGGCTTGATTTGGCTCTAACAAACTGGACTCTGGATAAAAATATCACACATCGTTTCAGTGCGGCGCAGGCTCAAGGTACCGCTACACTCAACTTGCCAAAATCCTAACATAGCCAGCTTTCAATTCAAAGAAAGAATGGCCCGAGGTCAGTTCACTTTTGCTTTCAGCCGGGCGATCTCTTCCTCCATTTCCCGGATGCGCTCCTCCAAGGCATTGATTGCCTTGAAGACGGCAACCCCCATGCTTTTGAAATCTCCGCGATGGATTGCAGTCTCGATGGCTTGTTTGGCGCTATCAATGGACATTGCTTCCTCCGTTTCGGTTGTATGAGTGCAATGCTAATGAAAAAAGCCCAATCCTCAAGGGGTATGAGGACTGGGCTGTGTTGGCTTGTGGGGGAAAGCCAAGACTGGTTGGGGGACCAGTACCCGCATAATGCTTCAGCCGGTGAATGGTTCCACACGAGGCAAAATATTCTGGCAGGTGTTGAACGCGTGGCGGGCGCTTTCACTCGTCCACAAGTTCAAGGCTCGGATAATCCGTATAGCCCTTGGCATCGGTGGTATAGAATGTCGATTTGTCAGCCGCATTGAGCGGCGCATTGCTGCGCCAGCGCTGCGGAAGATCCGGATTGGCGATGAACGCTTCGCCGAAGGCAACCAGATCGGCGCCGCCGCCAGCCAGCACGGCTTCGGCGTGTTCGCGTCTGTAGCCGCCGGCAACAATCAGCGGACCATGAAATGCGGCACGAATGGCTGGCGCAACGTCGGCTTGGCCTTCCGGCACGATGGCGGGAGCCACCACATGCAGATAGGCCAGGCCGAGAGGCTGGAGCAGGGCGGCAATCGCGGCAAAATGCGCAACCGGATCGCTGTCGCTCATGCCCTGAAAGGGATTGGTTGGCGAAACCCGAACGCCGATGCGGCCCGCTGGCCAATATGCCTTCACCGCGCCGATGATTTCACGCAGGAAGCGGAAGCGGTTTTCCACCGTGCCGCCATAGTCATCGCTGCGGATATTGCTGCCGTCGCGCAGAAACTGATCGACGAGATAGCCATTGGCGCCATGAATTTCGATGCCGTCGAACCCGGCATTTTTGGCACGCGCCGCCGCATTGGCAAATTCGGCGACGATTCCGGCGATGCCTGCGGGCGTGAGCGCCTGCGGTTCGGCATAGGGTTCGGGACCGTTCGCCGTATATACCTTGCCGGCAGCTGCGAGGGCCGAGGGGCCGACAGGCCAGCGGCCATCGCGCAATTGCGAGGGAAGCGCGGTTCTTCCCATATGTGACAACTGGACAAAGATCCGCCCGCCCGCGGCGTGCACGGCGCCGGTTACCAGGCGCCAGCCGGCCTGCTGTTCGTCATTGAAGAGCCCGGGACGGGTTGGCACATCGATGCTGCTGTGCGGATCGATTTCCGTCGACTCCGTGATGACAAGCCCGGCGCTGGCGCGCTGTGCATAATGGAGGGCGTTGAGATGGCCGGGTATTTTGCCGTGCAGGGCGCGGTGGCGCGTCATGGGGGCCATGACGATGCGGCTGGGAAGCGCGAGGTCACCGATTGTCAGCGGAGAGAACAGCGAAGTCATGGGATCGTCGGCTTTTCCGGATCATGCAGGCAGGAGATTGAACAACGCGGCCAGATGGAATGCAAAGGCAACCGTGAAAACGGCCGCGACAGTTACACGGTCCTTGTCTTTGAAGAGACGCCGGAATGGCTGATCTGGCGCTGCGCGCGCGGCTGTATAGTCGGTGGACGCCATTGGGTTCGGTCTCTCTGTGCTGGTGGGTTCCATCATCAGGCATTCGATAGACGATTAACACGATAGAGATTACTATTTTGGTGGACCTAGAGGTATGATTTTGTCTTGAAATGCCAATGACTGGAAAGAAATTCCCTGTCTTGTGGGTTTTCATGGTGCTGGGGCAAACAGCGCTGCGGTCCGCCGGGCGGACCGGCACCGATTCCGGAGACTCACCCGCGTGCCGTTCCGACGCGCCGCGCCTGCGCCAATCTTCCTCTCTGCGGTCGTCATTGCCGATGTTTTGGATTTGGTTTCTCGAAATAGCCAAAAAACGCAAAACAAAATTGCTGAATGGTCGCAGGTTGAGCAAAGTACAATCTGGTTTGGCGCTATACGTATGTGCTGCAATGCGGGGGTGAATGGCCGTCCGATCGAACGACCTGCCTGCCAGAATGATCCCCAGGGTGATTCCCCAAGATGATCCAATGAATGAGGAAAAAATGTCCGTCTTTCAGACCGGGGCGCGTGCCGCCCAGCATGAATTGACCGTGGAAGCTGACTTGTTCAAGGATTCCATGCGCCACCTTGCGGGCGCCGTGAGTGTTGTCACTGTCGGGCGCGGCAACGACCGCACCGGGTTTACCGCCACTTCCGTGTCGTCGCTGGCCATCGATCCGCCTTCGGTGATTGTCAGCCTCAACCGGGATTCGTCATCCTGGCCGGTCCTGCAGCGCCATGGCAGCTTCTGCGTCAATGTGCTTGCCCATGATCAACAGCACGTGGCCGACAGTTTTGCCGGGCGCGGTGGCCGCAAGGGGATAGACCGCTACCTGGACGCGGAGTGGCAGGAACTGGCCACGGGAACACTCGCGCTGAAGAATGCCCTGACGGTGCTTGACTGTGAACTCGACGATGCGATCGAGCGGCATTCGCATGGCATTCTGATCGGCCGGGTGCGCGCCGTTACGTTGCGCCGCAACGCCGAACCGCTGCTCTACTGGCATGGCGCCTACCGGCGCATCACCCAGCCAGCCAAATAATTCGTCAGTTTATAATCGCTGCAATTGAGCAGCCCACGAGGACAATCGTGGCCAGGAGAATCAAGCCGTACAGTTTGGGCTGGTTGAAAACGACGGCAAAGCCGAGAAAAAACCCGGTGCAGGACGCGCCGAGCGCAAACAGAAATGCCGGCTGGTCATTGCTGGTGATCGAGAACGCCATCAATCCGGCGAGGACCAGCACGCCAAATGCGATAAAGATCCAGGTTGCAAAAGTTTCGTAGCGGTCCATAGGTCCTGACCTTTGTCGTGCATGCGGTCTTGTCATGGCAGATTACATCGAAATGAGGGCACACAGTCAAATGTCATGGCAGCACCATCATCTGCCTAACGCGATTTGTGGGGTATAGCGCCAGAGAGTGACGGTTCCGTGTCCTTTCGCTCCCCCGATGCCGTTCCAATCAGCCAGACCCCGATCAGAATCAGCGTGCTGCCGACAATCTGCAGCGGCGTGATATCTTCCTGGAAAATCAGCCAGCTGGTCGCCAGGACCATCACATAGCTGATGCCGGTCAGCGGAAATGCCTTGCTCAGGTCAAGCTGGGCCAGCGCCTGCAGCCAGAAAATGAAGCAGATGACTTCGGCAGCAATGGCGGCCAGCATCCACGGCGACGTGGCGGCGTGAATCAGCCAGGTCATATTGAAGCCGAGCCCGGTCATCTGTTCCGCCGCAAGCTTGATGAAAACCTGAAACAGCGTGTTGAAGAGGGGAATGGCGAACCAGACGAGATTGATCGGCTTCATGCGCTGTCCTTCAGCGTTTCATCCGCGGCAAACAGCGGCGAAGCCAGCCGCAACGCCCATTGGACAACCGGATTGCGGTGTTTGAAATACATGGTGTTGCGCGTCAACTGGCTGCCAAGGCGAATCTTGTTTTCGTAATAGGCCTGCCCGCTCTGATAGCGGGTCATCCCATGTTCGAGGCAATGGCGCAGATTGGTGAACCAGCTCAGGTAATACAGGTTGTAGGCGCGGCCCTCTGCGCTGTTCATGCAAAAAAACTTGTCGATCAGCGTGTTGCCGTCATGCACGAGCAGATTGGCGGCCAGAAGCTGGTCACCGGCGTAGTAGAAGGTACAGAACGAGCGTCCCTGCATGTGACGCAGGACGCCGTCGAAATAATCTGCGGTCAGTTCTTCGAACTGCCATTCACTGCGGTTGCGCGTGTCATGGTAGAGCGCCATGACCTGCGGCAGCATCGTTCCGAAGTCAGACCGGTTCTCGATCCGGATCTTTTCGAAAGACTTCATCTTGCGGCGCATATCCTTGCGGGTGCCGGAGGAAAGGCGCGACATATAGGTGTCGATGGAATCGAAATTGATGTCGAGCCACGCCGTTGGCAATCCGGGGATGCCCGCGAAGGCGCGGTCTGAGAAGACAGCGCCAAAGGCCGCGGTGGTTGGCTCCGGCACATCCTTGATGCCCATCAGCGAACAGCCATTGGCCTTGGCGTACCGTTCAAACCCCGACAATAACAGCGAAAACAGCTCCGCCTTGCGCGGTTCGGGCAGATCGGGATGAAAACCCGTAACGCCGTTTTCGGTGCATGGGGAGCCAAGGCAGGCGAGCTTCAGTGTCAGGAAGCGCGCATAGGTTTGCCGTATGCGGCGCAGAATCTGGCGCAGGCGGCCTTCTTCCAATGTCGTATCCAGCTGATAGTCGGTCAGGAAGGCGGGCATGGCCGCCAGCAGTCGGCCGTTTTCGACGACCGTGACATAGCGGAAGGCAAAACCGGCAATACCGGCCTCTTCAATGGCGAGCAGGCAGTCATAATCCTCGACTTCCCCGGCAAAGCACTTGTTCCATGCGTCGCGGCCGATGTCGCGGATGGAATCGAACACGCGCGTCTGCGCCACCGCTGCGATTGCAGGCGATGCGGCCGTTTGAGGCAGAAACTGATCATGCATAGGCTGGTGCATTGTTTGCCTCAAAGAATTCCGCCGTGTAGTCGCCAACCTTTTGACGCTGCCGGTCCACGTGGATCATATGGTAGCTGTCTTCGATCCATTTCAACTCATGCGGCCCGCCGATGTGGCGGCTGATGTAGCGGGCATGTTTCGGGCTGCTCAGATCGTCTTCCGTCGCATGCAGGATCAGGGTCGGTGTCTGCATCTGCGGCAGGTTCTTCTTCAACTCCTTGCCCAGACGATACATCTCGACGATGCCCTTGCCGGGGAATTTGTCGATGACGCCTTCCGCTTCCATGCTTTCCATCATGCGGCGGATGCGTTCATCCTTGATCCCCAGCGCCGATGTTTCGCTGAAATTCAGCCGGGCAATGGATGGGATATATGACAGGAGTTCGATAAAGGGCGACAACAGCCAGTAGTAGTGCGGCACGTTCCAGCCGTCATAATGGAAGCAGGGCGAATAGATCGCCACGGCCTTGAGGCTGTTCGGTTTGCGGTGCGCCGCCATCATCGACAATTTACCGCCGATGCAGATACCGGCTGCGAACGTCTCGTCATTGTAGGGCGCGAATTTTTCCGTCGCTTCCTCGACGCTGTGCAGCCAATCCTGCCAGCGCGTTTGCGTCAATGTCGCCATGTCAACGCCATGCCCCGCCAGAAGCGGAGCATAGACGCTGTATCCCTTGCGATTCAGCTGCCGCGCCAGCATCTTCATTTCTGCCGGGGCACCCGTCAGTCCGTGAACAAGCAATACACCTTTGCCATTCGAGCCTTCGAGGAAATAGCTCAATCCATCAGACATCTGCATCGATCATATCCGGGTTTCTGTTTTCCTTGGCCATGAAGCCCAGCGCGTGGCAGGTGCTGATGACGTGAACGCCCGCCTTGTCCTGATCTTCCTTGATCTTTTCGTGGAAGTTGCGCAGTTCGGTCCAATGGGTCTTCGGGCGATAGTGGTGCTCGGCATGGTAGCCGTTGCCGAACCACAACCAGTTGTAGAAGCGGTTATGGCTGCTGACTCCCCAGGCGATGGGTTCTTCCGGATCGCCATTGAGGTGCTCGTAATAGCCGTTGAGCGAGGAGAGGCAGTTCCCCAGATAATAGAAGGGAATGAAGAACAGCATCGCCTTCCAGTCATAGAGGAAGCCGATCGCCGCCAGCCCCAGGAAGGCGTAGAGTTCGAAACGGCCCCATTTGGCGTCAAACGGGCGGTTCTTGGCAATGGCCTTGTGAATATCGCCGAGGCTGTCGCGGAAGAAGCTCAGGAACGTATAGCTCCATACGTTCTCCGGTTCGCCATTCTTGCCATGGCGGTAAATCGACAGCCAGTCGATGGTTTCACCCTTTTCGTTCGGGCGGTCGCTGTTGCCCGAGTGATGACGCATGTGAATCCAATGGTAGTAGGTCTGCGAGAAGCCGATTGTGATCGATTCCAGCAGGCTGAAGGCGTAGTTCATCGCGCGCGGCTTGAAGTAGGGCGTGTGGATGAAGTTGTGCGAAATGCTGTTGATGTTCCACGAGATCGATACCGCGTAGAACCCGCCGAGGACGAGCGACAGCCATAGAGGCCGGCTCTCGAAACCGGCGATCAGATAGACATTGAAGAGAAGGTGAGCGATGGCTGCCAGAACGGGCGCAATGTCCCACCTTGTATGAGCGAAGAGTTTCATAATCCTGTTGCTCCTACACAGGCCACGCCGGCTGTGATGAACAGCACACCGGCTGCGTGGCGAAGGTTGATTTGTTCTTTGAATATCCATGCTCCGGCGAGCACGATGACGACATAACTCAAGGCCATGAGCGGAAAGGCAATCGACAGCGGCACGTGTTCGAGCACGACCGTCCAGCCGATGAGTTCGAGAGCCCAGAAAAAGACGCCGAGCCAGGTCATGGGTTTGACCAGGGCTGCCGACAGGGTTTCATTGTCGGCGGAATGTTTGAAGCAGACTTCCCGTGCGGTCTCCGTCAGCACGCAGAACGCGATCAGGGCCAGCATGGCGGGGGTGAGGGTGCCGGTCATGCCATGGCCTCCGACAGGACTTCCAGCAACGCATGATTGGCGGCGCTGTTGATATTGGTTGTAAGGACCGGATCGGGCGTCGCGTGCGGCTGGTCGATGAAGATTTCCGCGCGCTTGGTGAAGCGCGTCCACAAATTCCCCGCATAGGACGGCGTTGAATAGTCGCCGGTCACGTCGGCGCCGATAATCCGGTGGCGCTTGCTGATCTCGGTGATCAGCGACAGCACATAGGGCAGGCGCATGCGCCCCTGGTCCCAGTTGGTGATGGCATCATCGTGAACCAGCACGTCCTTGTCGATGGTAAGATACACCGCGTCGGTGGTGATGCGCGACAACAGCTGGTCGATGAAATTGTCTTCACCGATGTCCGAAATCGTCTTCCAGCTCAAGACGCCGTTTTTCTGCTCATAGCTGGCACCGTTGCCATAGTTCTTGCGCACCCGGCTTGGCGCATGACTGTAGGGGTAGAGTTCGAGCTGTCCCTGCTGCAGCAGGGACAGGTTGGCGCCCTTGCGTTCGGGATTGGTCAGATCGTCGCTGCACACGCCGATTGTCACGATCTTTTCAAGGCCTGGATGCTGCAACGCGCGGTTGATCCACGAACCGCAATGCATGCCATTGCCGAAATGCACCCAATCGGGGTGATTGTCGAAGTGAATGAGCGTTGCCGGGCCCGGATGGTTTTCAAGGGCGTTTGCGACGAGAAGGGCGGTGACGTGGTGAAAATCACCCGATCCCATGAAACACAGATGCGGCTTCTTCTGGTCACCGACCATTTGCCGGGAAAGACTTCCGGCAAGGGCGTCGATTGCCGTCTGGTTGCCCCACAGGCGGACCACCTGGCCGTGGTCTTCCGCGTGAATCTGGCGCGCGCCCGTTCGCATACAGGCGCGCACGAAGTCGGGTTGCAACTCCAGCGCATCATCAAGGTGAAGAAGGAGGAGTTGCATCCGATTATCTCTTGGCGGCGCGTACGAAAAGCTGATCGAGCAGGTTGAGAGCCAGATCGATTTCCTCGCGGGTAATCAGCAGGTTTGGTGCCAAGGTGATGACGTTCTTGTAGTAGCCGCCAACATCGAGCACGAGACCGTACTTTTTGTTGCCGACAACAAGATCGCCCTTCATGCCTTCATCGGCCATCCAGTCGAGCGTTGCCTTGTCCGGTGTGAAGCCGTCTTCCTTGCAGATTTCGACACGCAGGGCGAGGCCGAGGCCGTCCACGTCGCCGATGGTGGGATGACGCTTCTGCAGCTCCTTCAGACCATCAAGGAAATAGGCACCCTTTTCCATGACGGCTGCACCGAAGTCTTCTTCTTCGAGCATTTTCATGGTTTCGAGCGCGACGGCGGTGCCCATCGGGTTGCTGGCGAAGGTCGAATGGGTCGAGCCGGGCGGGAAAATGCCGGGGTTGATCATTTCTTCCTTGGCCCAGACGCCGGACAGCGGGTTGAGGCCGTTGGTGATCGCCTTGCCGAACACGAGTGCGTCGGGTGTCACGCCGAAATGCTCGATCGACCACAGCTTGCCCGTGCGGTAGACGCCCATCTGGATTTCGTCGACCACGAGCAGAATGCCATGATCATCGAGGACCTTCTTGAGTTCCTTGAAGAAGTTCATCGGCGGGATGACATAGCCGCCGGTGCCCTGGATCGGCTCGACATAGAATGCGGCATATTCGGCCTTGCCGGTCTTGGGATCCCACACGCCATTATATTCGCTTTCGAACAGGCGGGCGAATTTCTGAACGCAGTAATGACCGTATTCTTCCTTGCTCATGCCCTTGGGGCCGCGGAAGTGATAGGGGAATTCGATGAACTGGGCGCGGTCGCCGAAATGACCATAGCGGCGGCGGTAGCGATAGCTCGAGGTAATGGCCGAGGCGCCGAGCGTGCGGCCGTGATAACCGCCCTCGAACGCGAACATCAGGCTCTTGCCGCCGGTATAGTTGCGAACCAGCTTGAGCGAGTCTTCAACGGCCTGCGAACCGCCGACGTTGAAATGGACGCGACCCTTGGCACCGAACTTGCGCTCGGCATCCTTGGCGATCATGGCGGCCAATTCCACCTTTTCGCGATGCAGATACTGCGAGGCAACCTGGGGAAGCGTGTCCAGCTGGCGATGCGCGGCAGCATTCAGGCGCGCATTGCGGTAACCGAAATTGACCGCCGAATACCACATCTGCAGGTCGAGGAACGGGGTGTCCTTGGCGTCATAGACGTAGGAGCCTTCGCACCGGTCGAAGAACATCGGATGGTCGGTATAATGAACCGTATCGCCATGCGAGCAATATTCCTGCTCAAGGGCGCGAAGTTCGGCTTCGGATATCTGCGGGAGGGCAGCATTGTCATTCTGCTCGATGGCAAGGTTGGTTTTCATGAAGATTCTCTTCTGTTGCATTTTTACGCCGTGGCGTAACGGGGAGCGCTCTCGTGATGGCGGTTGAAGCCGGGGAGCGCATTCTTCAGGCTCTGGGTAAGGTCGGAAAAGTTTTCGTAGCTGACGAACGGAATGGCCTGCTGCGTGCAGAACTCGGCCAGCTTGTCCTTGGCGAACACCAGTTCCGGCTTGTCGGAGACACAGAAATCGGAACGGCCGTCGCCGATATAGACCCGCGTATCGAAGGCCTCGACCGAACGGCACTTGCACACGCCGGCGGCCGACGAACAATCGATATCGCTGTAAGGCGAACTGAGTTCATAGCGGGTGTGGCCATTCACGCCGGAGATCGTCAGCTTGTTGGCGATGACCGGGAGATAGTCGAGGTTGTGCCGGGCAAGGATGCGCTTGATGAAATAATCGACACCGTCGCTGATGATCGTGACCGGTATGCCCTGTGCCCAGCAGAAATCGATAAAGGCAGGGAAGGTGGGGTCGATGGCGATGTCGTCGAGCGCACCATCCAGTTCCTGGCGAGTGGCTTCGATCAAGGCAATCTGACGTGCCATGCATTCGGCGGAACCAATGAGGCCCTGCTTCCATTGCTGTTCGATGTCTTCCCAGGCCGGGCTGGCTAATCGTTCAAGAATGAAATCGGTCGCGTCCTCAAGCGAAATGGTCCCGTCAAAATCACAAAATACATGCATGCAGACACTCCTCGTGCGAATGTGAGGAGCTTCTAGCATCGATGGATGATCGCTAAATTATGCGAAGATGATGCCAAACTGAAATCGATGGAGGGCGATCAGTGCATTCGTGTGCAAGCGAAATTATGCTTTTGGCAGAAGCACTTCCACAAGGAGGCCGTTGCCGGAGGCCGGGGACTTCAATGCAATCGTGCCCGACAGGCGCTTGACGATATCGGCAACGATGGTCAAGCCCAGACCGGTTCCTTCGATTTGCGGCGTGTCGACGCGGTAGAATCGCTGGAAGACGGCCTCGCGGTGGTGTTCTGCGATACCCGGACCGCTGTCTGATATGGACAAGCGCCAGTAATTGTTGGCCACAGTGATCGCCACGCGTATCCGGCCGGAGGCGGGCGTATATTTGACCGCATTTTCGATGAGGTTGCTGACCATCAGGCGTAGCAGCGGTTCATCGGCCCGCACCAGCGCCTTTTCGTCGCCGTCGAGCGACATGTCCAGCTGTTTTGCCGTTATCAGATTGCCCATTTCGGCAACGACGGATGCCACGGTGCTGTACAGCGGCACGGCCTGCAGTTGCATGGGCTGATGCCCGACGCGGGCGGCGCGCAGCAACTGCTCGATGAGATAGGTGGCCCTTTCATTGCTGATGATGAGGTCGGCGATGATGGCCTGCCGCTCCTTCTCATTGTCCGCCTGGGCCAGCATCTGCAGCAGAAGCTTCAATGCGGCCTGCGGCGTGCGCAACTGATGGGCGGCATGATCGGCAAAGCGCCGTTCAGCCTTGAGTGAGTCGTCGAGATCCTCGAGCAACTGGTTGATCGAGCGGCCGAGAGGCGAGAGGTCCCGCGGCAGCGTGTCGACGGGAATGGCCGAGAGATCATCGGGAGAGCGGCTGCGGATCTGCTGCACCAGCATGCGGATGGTGCCAAGGCCGCTGTTGATGCCGAACCATATCAGCAGCGCGATCAGCGGGATGACGATCAGCAGCGGGAAGATCAGGTTGAGCAGGATGTTCGACACCAGCGTCTGGCGCATGGCGACCTTTTCCGCCACTTCGATCACAACACGCGTTTCGGGGATCGGCAGGGAGTAAATGCGCCAGAGTTCGCTGTCATAAGGGACATTGGTGAACCCGGCGCGCTGCAGCGGTATTTCTGCCGGAAACGTCGATCCGGAGAAAAGCACGATCTTGTTGTCCTTCCACGCCCGGAACATGTGGGCGTCCGCGTAGTCGTCCGCATCTTCGTTCAGCGCCAGCTGGTTGCCCATGCTCAAATCGATATCGGCGATCTGCTTGGGCGGCGCGTCTCCCGTTTCCTCAAACTGATTGTGAAGAAGCATCCACAACACATTGGCATCATTTATCAATTGTGCATCGTAGACATTATTGATTTCGCGCGTGGCGCTGTTGAAGGCAAAGCCGCCAATGATCGCCATGGTGATGAGGATGGTTGGCGTGACGCGAAAGAACAGATTGCGGGTAAGGGTGGCTCTGCTCATGCGTCCACCATGTAACCCACACCCCGGATGGATTTGATGAAATCGCTGCCAAGCTTCTTGCGCAGATTGTAGATCGTCACTTCGGTTGTGTTGCTCTCAACGGCGCTCTCGGCGCTGTACAGCGCATATTCAATATCGCTTTTTGTGACGTATTTGCCGGCGCGTTCCATCAGAAGTTTCAACAGCTGAAATTCCTTGGCCGTCATCATCACCTGGTTTGACGCCTTGCGCACGACCTTGGCCGCCGGATCGACTTCGACATCGGCGCATTTCAGGATCGTGTCGACACGGCCCTCGCTGCGGCGAACCAGGGCGCGCAGGCGGGCAAGCAGTTCATCGAGATCAAATGGCTTCACCAGATAGTCATCCGCGCCGCTGTCGAGACCTTCCACCTTGTGCAGCGGGGTATCGCGGGCGGTCAAAAGCAGAATGGGGACAAGATTTTTGTCGCGCCGGGTTGCCCTGAGCACCTCAAGTCCGCTCATCTTGGGCAGATTGACGTCAAGAACAACAACCGCGAAACTCGAATCCTGCATGGCGGCAAGCCCGGTTTCCCCGTCCTGCATCCAGTCGACACCATAGGCATGTTTTTCCAGCGCCTTCTTCAGAGAGGAGCCAAGCATGGTGTCATCTTCAATAAGCAGCAATCGCATTGTTCAGATCATCGTTTGAATGTTTGAAAAACAGCATTTGGACGCGGCAACGGGTGGCAGATAGGATGGAATCTCGGTTTTTTGCGGGCGGACGGCTTTCAGCTTACACTGGATTGAGACAATCATTACGCTGTTTTCGCTTCGTTACCAATCGTCTCAATTATTGTTCGCGTTTCTTCTCTTGCGCCTCATTTAGGATCAGAATGGGCAGCAACGTCATGAACCGCGGACGATATTCGCGTAAAATGGGTATTGCTGGCATGTCGCCGGTCAAACCGATGAGGGAGTGAATTCGATGAAAACACTGCTGATTGCAATGAGTCTTCTGGCTGCCACGACCCTGACAGCATTTGCCGCCGAACCGGCAAAGACGGTTGAAACAAAGGCCGGAAAGGTGCTTGCCACCGAAAAGGGCCTGACGCTCTATACTTTCGACAAGGATGCCAAGGGCAAATCCAATTGCGATGCGGACTGCCTGAAGAAATGGCCGGCCTTCCATGCCGATGCCAAAGCGAAGGCGATGGGCAAGTGGTCGCTCGTCAAAGCCGCCGATGGCAAGGACATGTGGGCCTATGATGGCAAGCCGCTCTACACCTTTGCCAAGGACACAAAGGAAGGCGAGACAGGCGGTGACGGGGTCGGCAGCGTCTGGCACGTCGTAAAACAGTAAAGCGGCAACGATCCCCTGAATCAACAACGGCGCAGAAGCTTTGCTCCTGCGCCGTTGTTCAAATCCATGGCAAGTGAACGGATCAAGCCGCCTGAATGGCCGACAGCTTCCAGTCCGCGCCGTCCTTGCGCACGAAGGTCCACACCTCGGTGGTTTCGGTCGGTCTGGTGTTGTCGCCATCGACAAGACGGCCGGTTGTCCGGTCGAGCATCGCATCGATGCTGGAATAGTGCATGGCCAGGGTGGCGTAATCGGCATTGTTTTCGTGCCACGATTCAGCGATATCGCCCTGAAGCAGCTTGACGTCGGAAACGCTGTTGCGCACGCCCTTCGTGGCATTCTCACCAAGCTCTTCCGCCAGGTAGGACATGGCTTCCGGCGTGGTGAGGGACCGCAGTTCGGCATAATTCTCTGTTCCGTAGGCGGTCTGCACCTTGGTCAGAAGCTGCTCGAACTGATTGAGATCCGACTGGGTCAGGCCAAGCTCATCCGTCGAGGCGGAGGCTTGTGCCGGCCTCGCGTTCTGGGAAGGCTGGGAAGAACCGGAACCCATCGCCGCTCCAACGGCCGGAATACGGAATGACGGCGATGCGGATGGGTCGGCCTGCCGGCCAAAACCCTGGCCGGATGCCGGACCGGAAGCGGCCAGAGGCGACTGACGGCGCTGGGCGAAAAACCGCATGGCCAGCATGATCGCGCCGATCACCAGACCGATCTGCAGCAACATGCCGAGGAAACCGAAGCCGCCGCCGAAACCGTGACCGAGCAATGTGCCGATCAAGCCGCCGACCAGCAGGCCGCCAAGCATGGAACCGCCAAAACCACTGAAAAAGCCGGGGCGGGGCGCTGCCGCCTGCGGTTGCATTGCCGAGGGCTGGTTGGTTTGCGGACGCGGGGTCATGGACCGTTCAATTGGTGCGGCAGGCGCTGGTGCTGTCCGGGTGGTTGCAGGCGCGTCGAAGGTGCGTGTACCGCGGCTGCCAAATCCGCCGCCCGCCCGCCTTGCGTCGGCGATATCAAATGCACTCAGCGTGACAGCCAAGGCCAGAACAAGCAGCACAGCGATGCGAATGATGCGGGAAGCAGTACCGGACATAAATTTCTCCTGTTACGCCCCAGCCAATTTTGAGCGCGCCACCCGCATATAGAAAGCAGCACTGGCAATTTTAAGTCCTGACCGGAACAAATTGGACAATTTTGGGTGGATTTTTGTTTTTCCCATCATTGGAATTCAAAGAAAATTTCCCGATGCGCTGAATAAAGCGGATATCTGGCGTGTTCTCCCATCGCAGTCCCTTTGCTTCAGGAGAAAACGTGATGTTCAGTATAGGAAAATTCCCGTCCGTTGGCCGGATCTATCCGGTTGTCCTGCTTGGTGCGTGCCTTGCGGGTGCAGTCATGTCCGGTCCAGTATATGCGGCTGGCGGTGGTGGCGGTGGCGATTCGAGTTCAACGCCGACCTGCCCGAAGGGCGAAGTCTGGAGCTCGAAAGCACAAAAATGCGTCAAGCAGCAGGGCAGCCTGCTTCCGGATTCCGATCTGACGAATTATGCCTTCGCATTGGCCGAAGCCGGCCGGTATGAAGAAGCGCTTGGCGTTCTCGATACGCTGAAGAATCCCAATACCGCTGTCGCCCTGAATTACCGCGGCTATGCCACCCGCAAGCTGGGGCGCACGGATGAAGGGATCGGCTATTACATGAAAGCTGTACAGCTTGATCCCCAATATGCCCAAGTGCGCGAATATCTCGGTGAAGCCTATGTCATCAAGGGGCATCTCGATCTTGCCAAGGATCAGCTGGCCAAGATCAGGGGTATCTGCGGAACCGATTGCGAGGAATATCGCGATCTGGCGGAAGCCATCGAGAATCCATCCAAGCTGTGAGGAAGTGAGCGCCGCGAACCAGTGAACCGGCGAACAATCATGACAATTCAGAGCGGATTCATCATGCCTGTCGCATATCCAACGGTTCCTGCCTATAGTCAGTCAAAGCGTAGCAAGCAGTCATCGGACCGTGTTGCCCGGTCCGATGCGGAGGCGACCATCGCAAACGAGCAGGAAATCCGGGCGGGCCTTTCCCAGCACCTCACGCGGCTCTGGCGCTATGCGGTCGTGCTGTCTCACCAGCGTGATGTCGCCGACGATCTGGTGCAGGCGACCTGCGTGCGGGCGCTGGAGCGGGCAAACCAGTTTGCACATGGCACGCGGCTTGATCGCTGGCTGTTTTCCATTCTTCATTCCATCTGGCTCAACGAAGTCCGGTCGCGCCGCGTGCGAATGGGGCAGGGCTTTGTCGATGCCGATGAAACCCTGGTCTTTGACGGGCAACGCGATACGGAGACACATGTTTTCGCCAATCAGGTTCTCCGGCAGGTCCAGGCCCTGCCTGAGGCACAGCGGACCGTGGTTTTCCTCGCCTATGTCGAGGAACTTTCCTATCGCGAGGTGGCCGACCTCCTGGACATTCCCATCGGTACGGTCATGAGCCGGCTGGCAGCTGCACGCGCGAAGCTCGCAGCATCCGCCGGTCCGGGCAGGCAGGAGGGGAGCGCGCAATGACCGATCCCAACCACAATGCGATGACAAGCGATGAAATGCTGGTGGCTTATCTCGACGGTGAGCTTGATGCGGATACACGCCGGCGGGTCGAAGGTTTGATCGGGAGCGACGAGGCGGTTGCTGACCGGCTGCATTTCCTGGCCGCGAGCAACCTGCCGTTCAAAAACGCCTTTGATCCGCTGCTTGACAAGGCACCCGCTGAAAAACTGCAATCGATGCTGGCCGGCATTTCGCCGCCCGAGCCGGTCAGGCCGCCGGTCAATGGCTGGAATCGCCGGGGTTTCCTGGCGGCGGCAATTGGTTTCATTGCCGTCGGTGTCGCCGTCGACCGCACATTCCTCGGGCTCCAGTCCGGCCTGCACGGCGATCAGGACGGCAGTGACTGGCGCGCGGTGGTCGCGCAGTACATGTCACTCTACACCCGGGATACGCTCGGCACCGGACCAGTCGATGCCGCACTGCAGTCCGCGCAATTGCGGGATGTCGGATCGCAACTTGGCCTTGCATTGACGCCCGATCGGGTGCAATTGCCCGGCGCTTCATTGAAACGGGCCCAGATGCTGGCCTATGATGGCCGGGCTTTGGGGCAGATTACCTATCTCGATGCGGCGCAGGCGCCGCTGGCGCTGTGTATCGTCCAGTCCTCCAAAGGCGCAAAAGCCGCCGATGCCGAACGGCGCCACGGGATGAATGTCGTGTACTGGTCCAGCGATACCCACGCTTTCATGCTGATCGGTCACGAATCGCCGGATGCCATCAAGGCAATGAGCGACAGGATTCGCCAGAGCCTGGCCATATAGCCTCGCTTCCCCATGGCATTGTGCTTCAGGAGCGGCACTGAAACCGTTTCCATTTCATTTTGGCTTCAGGTTCGCGTAATCCTGTGATCATCGGCACGTGTTACGAGCCGCAAATCGTTCGACTCAGGAGTGTCTGAATGCCTCTTTCGCCCGTGGACCGGATTCTTCGTTTCGCCTTCTCCCGCATCGTCACCCGCGGTTCCCTCACAATCCTTACGGCAAGCGGAGCCCGCCTGATTTTTGGCGACGGCAGCAGCGAACCGGTGGTGGTGCGCTTCACCGACAAGCGCGCCCAGTGGGCCTTTCTCATGGACGCCGACATGCAGCTGGGCGAATTGTTCATGGATGAACGTTTCATCGTCGAGCAGGGGACGATCTATGATTTCCTCTGCCTGGTCCTGCGCGAGGCGCAAAACGAAACGCATCCGCTGCCAACGCGCGTGATCGACGCCCTGCGCGCCCGATTTCGGGGATTCCGCCATCGCAATCTACCGGCGCGGTCAAAGCGCAATGTCGCCCATCATTATGATCTGGACGGCCGGTTGTATGGTCTGTTTCTGGATGCCGACCGCCAGTATTCCTGTGCCTATTTCGAACATCCGGAGCAAAGCCTGGAAGATGCGCAGCTGGCCAAGAAGCGGCATCTGGCCGCCAAGCTTCTGCTGCGGCCCGACAGCCGGGTCCTTGATATCGGCTGCGGCTGGGGCGGTCTGGCACTGCATCTGGCCGCTGAAGCACCCTCGGGCAACGTGCTGGGCGTTACCCTCTCGGAGGAACAGCTTGAATTTGCCAGAAACCGGCCGGGAACAAAGAGCCAGCCCGATCGGGTGAATTTCGCATTGCAGGATTACCGCAGCCTGGGCGGCACATTCGACCGGATTGTGTCGGTGGGCATGTTCGAACATGTTGGCGTCGCATCCTATGGCCAGTTTTTCCGCAAATGCGCGGAGCTTCTGGACGAGAACGGCGTCATGGTGCTGCACACGATCGGCTGTTCGGCGGTGCCGGGATTCACCACGCCGTGGCTCGACAAGTATATTTTCCCCGGCGGCTACATACCGTCCATGTCCGAAATATTGCCGGAAATCGAAAAAGCCGGATTGATGGTCACGGACATAGAAATTCTGCGCCTGCACTATGCCTCGACATTGGCCGCCTGGCGCGAACGGTTCATGGCCCATTGGCAGGACGCCGCGCAGCTCTATGATGAGCGCTTCTGCCGGATGTGGGAATTCTATCTCGCTGCCGCGGAGTCCGCCTTCCGCTATGAGGATCTGGTGATTTTCCAGTTCCAGCTGGCAAAGCGCAACGATGTCGTCCCGCTGACGCGCAATTATATTCGCGAGCATGAGCAAAGCCGAACCAAAGTTCTGCAGGCCGCCAATGCCTGAGGGGCAGGCGCTGTTCCATAATGCTGATTGTGTGGGCTTGACCGGGATCGTCACTCAACCATAGTCTGGACCATGATACTCGGCCTCGGAGGGGACCATGGTAACGCTCCAAAGCGGTTTGCACGCTGAATATATTGAATCAGCGCTTTCGTCGGGCAGCGCAGCTGCGCAATCGGCGCTTATCGCCTCATGGCGCCGGTCCATGCGCCTCTATGGCCTCAATCCCGTCGAGGGAAAGGGGCCGAACGTGCTGACAGAGCACGAACTCAACCAAGCGCGCGAACGGCTCGGCTCCCTCATCATGACCGCCCAGACCAGTCTTGACCGGCTCTATGCGGCCGTCGGCGGCGCCGGCTGCTGCATTCTGCTGGCCGACAAGAACAGCATTCCCGTTGACCGGCGCGGCTGTGTGGCGGATGACGAAGCCTTTTACCGGATGGGTCTGTGGACCGGGGCGGTTTGGAGCGAGGAATGCGAGGGAACCAATGGCATCGGCACGGCCATTGCCGAGCAACGGGCCTTGACCATCCACCGCGACCAGCATTTCCGCAGCCGGAACACGGCCTTGTCCTGCACTGTTGCTCCCATCTTCGATCATCGAGGCCGCCTGGCTGCCGTGATCGATGTCTCTTCGGCGCGCCACGACCTGACGGACGATTTCGTCAAGTTGATATCAATTGCTGTCGCTGATGCCGCACGGCGTGTCGAGGCGGAGAATTTCCGGCTTGCTTTCCCCAAGGCCCGTATAGTCCTGGCGCCGCCCGGCGACAACTGGATGAGTGAGCGGGCTTTGAATGCCCTGATTGCCGTTGATGAGGATGATCTGGTGATCGGCGCATCGCGCTCGGCACGCCAGTTGCTTGGCCTGACCGACGATGCGCTCAACGCGCCGCTGCCAGCCGCAGACCTGTTGGGGCAGCATCAGTCGGCGGCGCGCGATTTTGCCATGGCCGAACGCGGCGCGATTCAAAGGGCGCTTGCCCGGAGCGGCGGGAATGTATCGGCTGCGGCGGCCGATATGGGTATCAGCCGGGCGACCCTGCACCGCAAACTCAAGCGCCTCGGCCTTTCCTGATAAAATTTTGATTTTTTTGCCTTGATTTGTCGCAAAACTGCGACAGATCGAGTTTGCACATGAACCGATGGGGCTGACACACTGTAAATATTGAGTAACTCTCTTCGCAACGCCGCAAGAGTCGGTTTGAAACAGGTGGAGAGAAACAACCGGGTGGATTTGAAACGCTGCCTGAACCGATTTCCAGGAATGTCATGGCATAGGCTTGGAACAAAGCCTGATCACCGCAACGGCTGCACATGTTGTTCCGCGCCGTTTCCGGTGAGCGCCTGAAAAGCGGTGTGAAGTTTGAGGTTTCCGATCATTTTCGTTGATGAATCAGGCGGTCCCCGGCCATCCGGCAACCCGCGGAATTTCCCAAAAGCGAGCTCCTGACCAGGGCTTGCTTCGTCGGTGGCGCTGACCTTCATCCAGTGCCACCGACGGCCCTCCACCCAACACATCAGCCAGGCGCAGGGCAGATTAGATTCGGCGCTTCGAAGCGCGATGCAATGCGCTGGCGACCAGTCGGGGATCGAGCGAAACGTTGATCACGGTACTGCAATGCGGGCACACAAACATCCCGCCACGCAAATGCTTCTCACCATCCACCAAATCAACTTGTTGAATATTGATGGACGTGAGTTCGCGTGCGCACTTTGGGCATTTCCCAATCGTCATCCGCTCTTCCAATCGTTGACCGCATCTTGACACAGCCATGGCAAAAGCAAAGTTATCCGATGAGGTGAAGACCTACACCGTTCAGGCACTGGCATGGTTTGACCGCCTTTCGGGCGGTTCAGTGTGATTGCGGCAAAGGACAGGGTCCGGTCTGGTTCCCGAGCGGAAAGCACTTTTGAGAAAAGGCGGAAGATCGCATGGAAAAGAGCAATAAGGAGAACGCCGAGCACTTCGTATCGGCCATGTCTGCCTTTACGATCGTTGATGAATCATTTGAAGATGAAGATACAATCGACGCCTATCTGGACTGGCGCGACACCGATCCATTCGACTCGAATTGGACTGCCGCCGATGCGCGCCTGAAAGACCATCTGGCAATGATCACGGCAGAAGCCGACCGGACATGGATTGAGCAATTGCAGGAGCAGGGGCGCAAGCGGGTCTATATGGCCGTCATACGGCAGACAGGACATGCTGATCTCGCCGCCTATGCTTCGGACGATGTCGATCTCATCATCGGGTTTCTTGCCGCTGGCAAGGATGATGATTTCACGCATTTTCTGCGGACTGCCTATGAGAACGGCACGCTCCCGTCGGATAAATAATGGTTCCTTCAGTTCCGCAAATTTTGCGGAATTGGCTTGCCGCTGGAATGCGGGCGTCGAACCAGAATAAGACTGCTTTCAAAGAGATTTTTGATCAGGATCCCCTTCAGGCTTGCTTGCCTTTGAGGATCGTCCCGCCGTTGGCTGGTGCCATCACCTTCCCACTGGCGGTTTCATATGCGCTTGTTATTTGTATTACTATATTATAGTAATATGGTCGAGGTCTGGGAGGATCTTGTGAATTTGACCAATTTCGGGAGGAGAAGTCATGATTTCCATGAAGAGAATTCTGCTTGCCAGCACGGTTGCCATGCTGTGCGCGGGGACTGCCCATGCTGCTGATTTAACCATCGGCTTTTCACAAATTGGCTCGGAGTCGGGCTGGCGGGCGGCGGAAACATCCGTGTCAAAAATTGAAGCCAAGAAACGCGGCGTCGATCTCAAAATTGCCGATGCCCAGCAAAAGCAGGAGAACCAGATCAAGGCGATCCGCGGCTTCATCGCGCAGGGTGTTGACGCCATTTTCATCGCCCCGGTCGTGGCGACAGGCTGGGACACTGTTCTTGCCGAAGCCAAGGAAGCCAAGATCCCGGTCATTCTTTTGGACCGCACCATCGAAACAGCCAATGACGGTCTCTATCTGACGGCGGTTACATCCGATACCGTCCACGAAGGCAAGGTTGCCGGCGAATGGCTGGTCAAGGCGGTGGCCGGCAAGGACTGCAAGGTTGTTGAATTGCAGGGAACCGTTGGTTCAAGTCCTGCCATCAACCGCAAGAAGGGTTTTGAAGACGGAATTGCCTCGGCGTCCAATATCAAGATTACCCGCAGCCAGACCGGTGACTTTACCCGCTCCAAGGGCAAGGAAGTCATGGAAGGCTTCCTCAAGGCGGAGAATGGCGGCAAGAATATCTGCGCTCTCTATGCGCATAATGACGACATGGCCGTTGGTGCGATCCAGGCAATCAAGGAAGCCGGTTTGAAGCCGGGCAAGGACATCCTCGTCGTGTCCGTCGATGCGGTGCCCGATATCTTCAAGGCGATGGCTGAGGGCGAGGCCAATGCAACGGTTGAGCTGACGCCAAACATGGCGGGACCCGCCTTTGACGCGTTGAAGGCGTTCAAGGACAGCGGAAAAGCCCCGCCAAAGTGGATTCAGACGGAATCGAAGCTCTATACGCAGGCCGATGATCCGAAGAAGGTCTACGAGGAGAAAAAGGGTCTGGGCTACTGATCAGAACCATCGCGCCAGCCGTCCCGTTCGGGCGGCTGGCCACTGATCGGCAATTCGCGCATGGAAAGAGGGCGTGATGACGGACAAACCCGGCCTTCTGGTGGTAGAGGGCATCTCAAAATCATTTGTTGGTTTCAAAGCGTTGGACGGCGTGGATTTCACGGTCCGGCCGGGAGAGATTCATGCGCTTCTCGGCGAAAATGGCGCGGGAAAATCAACCCTCATCAAGGTCCTGACCGGTGTCCATCAGCCGGACGCCGGCGTGATCAAAATCGATAGGCAACCGGTGGTCATGCGCGACACGCAGCATGCCCAGTATCTCGGAATCGGCACGGTTTACCAGGAAGTGAATCTGCTGCCCAACATGTCCGTTGCCGACAATCTTTTCATTGGCCGCCAGCCGATGCGGTTCGGCTTTGTCAACCGCAAACGGATGGAAGAGCAGGCGCGGGACTTGCTGGCGCAATATGACCTGCATCTGGATGTTTCGTCCGATTTGTCGCGTTACTCCGTCGCTGTTCAGCAGATCGTGGCAATTGCGCGTGCTGTCGATATGTCGGGGCGGGTTCTCGTGCTTGACGAACCGACCGCCAGTCTGGACCGGCATGAAACCGAGGTGCTGTTCGCCATCCTTCGCCAGTTGCGCGCCCGCGGTTTTGGCATTGTATTCATCACGCATTTCCTCGATCAGGTCTATGAAATCTGTGACCGGGTTACGGTCCTGCGCAATGGAAAGCTGGCCGGTAGCGCATTGATCGCGGAACTCCCCAAGATCGAGCTGATTACGCTGATGCTCGGGCGAACCCTGGCGGTCGCAACGCACAAGCCGCGCCATGACCGGCCCATTCCCGCCGAAAGGCAGTTTTCCTTCAAGGGACTTGGCCGCAGCCGCAGCATCGCGCCCTTCGATCTCGATATCGGGCAAGGCGAAGTGATCGGGATGGCCGGGCTTTTGGGATCTGGCCGGACGGAGACCGCCAAAATCCTGTTCGGGATCGACGCCGCAGATGCGGGGCATATCCACATCGACGGCAATCCCGTGCTCATCCGAACGCCGCGGGACGCGGTCGCCTGTGGTTTCGGGTTGTGCCCGGAAGATCGCAAGTCTGACGGCATCATAGGCGATCTCTCCGTGCGCGAGAATATTTGCCTGGCGCTGCAGGCTCAGAAGGGCTGGTTCAACCGGTTGTCAAGCCGCGAACAGACGGGCCTGGCCGACACATTCGTCAAGGCGCTCGATATCCGCACCACGGACATTGAAAAGCCGGTCAAGTTTCTATCGGGCGGCAACCAGCAGAAAGTCATTCTGGCCCGCTGGCTTGCCACCAATCCCCGGTTTCTCATTCTCGACGAGCCGACACGCGGTATCGATGTGGGTGCGCATGCGGAGATTATCGCGCTGATCAACCGGCTTTGCGACGATGGAATGGCGCTGCTCGTCATCTCCTCGGAAATTGAGGAAATCGTCGCCTACAGCACCCGCGTCATTGTCCTGCGGGATCGCGCGCATCGCGGCGAAATTTCCGGTGACGATATCACGACTTCAAACATCATGCAGATGATTGCTGCTGAATCGGAAGGGGGCCCTGCATGATCCGTCTGAATACCGCAGCCTTGACGAAAGCCATGCCGCAGTTGCTTTCGCTGATGCTCATATTGTTTCTCAATTATCTGGCCTTTCCCGGATTTTTCGAAATACGCCTTCAGGATGGCCGGCTGTTCGGCAGCCTGATCGATGTTTTCAATCGCGGGGCCCCGGTGATCATCCTGGCGATCGGCATGACCGCCGTCATTGCCAGTCGCGGTGTCGATCTTTCGGTTGGCGCCGTCATGGCTGTCGCGGGCGCGCTGGCTGCCACAATGACGGTCGCCGGTTATCCCCTGCCTGTTGTCATTCTTGCTGCTCTCGGCGCGGGTCTGGCGTGCGGCCTGTGGAACGGCATTCTGGTTGCCTATTTCGACCTGCAGCCCATTGTGGCGACCCTGATCCTCATGGTGGCCGGCCGCGGCATTGCGCAGTTGATCACCGAGGGTTCGATTGTCACCTTTACCGAGCCCGGTCTGATCTTCTTTGGGACGGGCTCGTTTGCCGGCGTTCCCATGCCCATTTTGATTGCGGCCTCGCTTCTCGCCGTCGCGATTGCTGTGGTCAGGCGCACGGCACTCGGTCTGCTGATTGAATCAATCGGCATTAATCGAAGTGCGAGCAGCTATGCCGGGCTGAACAGCAAACTGCTGCTCCTCGTCATCTACGGGTTTTGCGGTTTCTGCGCGTCACTGGCCGGGATCATCATCGCTGCGGATATTCGCGGTGCCGATGCCAATAATGCGGGTCTCTGGCTGGAACTGGATGCAATTCTGGCGGTTGTTGTCGGCGGGACATCGCTGTTTGGCGGCCGCTTTTCCATTCTCATGTCGGCACTCGGCGCCGTCATCATTCAGGCGATGAACACGGGAATATTGCTGTCCGGCTTTCCGCCCGAATACAACCTTATCCTGAAAGCTCTGGTCATCATCGTCATCCTGCTGGCACAGTCATTTTCATCGCTGGGCGGATGGGCGTTTCTCAAGGGAGAGTTCCGTTCGAAGGGGACAAAGAGACAATGAACGCACGCCTTTTGCCCCTGTGTGCCACACTGCTCATCTGCCTCATCGCCTATGCTGCCTGTGTTTTCCAGTTTCCCGCGATGTTCTCAACCCGTGTTGCCGGCAATCTGTTGACGGACAATGCCTTTCTGGGAATTGCCGCCGTGGGCATGACGTTCGTCATTCTTTCGGGTGGCATTGACCTCTCTGTCGGATCGGTGATTGCCTTTACGGGCGTGCTTTTGGCCGTCCTCATCACGCATTATGGCGTTCATCCGCTGATTGCCTTTGCCATCGCGCTTTTGATCACCACGGCTTTCGGGGCGAGCATGGGTGTGATCATCCACTATCTCGAAGTGCCGTCCTTCATCGTGACGCTGGCAGGCATGTTTCTGGCAAGAGGCATGTGCTTTGTGATGACAACGGATTCAATCCCGATCGATCACCCGTTCTATACGGCCTTGCAGGGCCTGTTCTACCGGCTGCCGGGCGGGGGGAGGCTGACCTTCATCGGCTGCCTCATGGTGCTGGTCTTTTTACTCGGCATTATCGTGGCGCATTTCAGCAAGTTCGGCTCCTACATCTATGCGGTGGGTGGAAACCGCACATCGGCCGAGCTGATGGGCGTACCGGTTGCCAGGACCACAATCGGCATCTATGCGATGTCGGGCTTCCTGTCGGGGCTCGCGGGAATTGTCTTTTCGCTCTACACCTCGGCGGGTTATTCGCTCGCCGCTGTCGGCGTCGAGCTTGATACAATCGCTGCGGTGGTGATTGGCGGGACCCTGCTGACCGGGGGCGTCGGCTATATCGCCGGTACGTTCATCGGTGTGATCATCCAGGGGATTATCCAGACCTACATCGTCTTTGATGGAACCTTGTCCAGCTGGTGGACAAAAATCGTTGTCGGTGTCCTTCTCTTCTCGTTCATTGCCTTGCAACGCATATTGGTGTTCCTGTCACTGAAGAGAGCAACGGCGACCAGTGGGGGGTGATGTGCCACGCAACGACCTTTCAAATTACGATTTCCGGACGGCCGGCCATTCGCACACGCATCACGGCCACGTCATGCGCGCGCTCGGCCTGCGCATCATCAGCGGCGACTACGCCGAGAACAGCATTCTGCCGGGGGATGCCGAGCTGTTCGAGCGCTTCGGCGTGTCGCGCACGGTGCTGCGCGAAGCACTGAAGACGCTGGCGGCCAAGGGGCTGATTCAGCCGCGGGCCAAGATTGGCACACGGGTGCTCGAGCGCTCGCATTGGAACCTGTTCGACCCGGACATTCTGGTCTGGCATTTCGAGGCCGGGCCCACGCCGGAATTCCTGTCGAGCCTTCTGGAAATGCGGCTGGCGCTCGAACCCGAGGCGGCGGGCCTCGCCGCACGGCGCAGAACGGCGGCTCAGCTCGATACGCTCTATAAATGGGTCGACAGGATGGGGGAGGCCGGCCAAGCCGCGTCCAGTTTCGTCGACAGCGATCTGCAATTTCATATTGCCATTGCCGATGCGTCCCACAATCCCTTCATGCGCTCGATCAGCGCGCTCATCGAGGTGGCCCTGGTGACCACGTTCACGATCAGCTCGCCGATCCCGAACCCCGAGCGCCACAGCTATTCGGTGGCGCGCCACAGGGCAATCGCCGATGCGATCAGGGACCGCAATGTGAGCGCTGCCAAAAAGGCCATGCGCGGCGTCATCGAGGATGGTGCAGAACGCGTTCTTGCTGCGACAAATGGCGAGGCGCATTAGCGGGTTTGTTTTTCTGGCTGGAATGCGGGCAGATGCTGCAGAACAGGTTGACGCTGCAATTCGACAGGCTATAAAGGCCTGCGAATGACATTCGGTAGCAAAGTGGTTGCAAACTGCCTTTTTCCGAAATGATCCTGAACCAGATCATCAAGTGTATTCAATAGGTTGGAGGGGTGGCCGAGCGGTTTAAGGCACCGGTCTTGAAAACCGGCGTAGGTGAGAGCCTACCGTGGGTTCGAATCCCACCCCCTCCGCCATATCTCCCATTGCCATCATCCGCCCATTGTCATGCGAACGAGTTCAACAACGGACGTTGTGCCGAGTTTTGTCGAAATGTTCACGCGGTGGGCGTCGACAGTGCGGGGGGATATGCCGAGGGCATTGGCAATAGCCTTCGTGTCGAAGCCGCGGCAGATCATGTCCAAAATCTCGCTTTCGCGTGGCGTCAGCGTTGCCAGCAATGCCTCGTCCTGCTGCCGCTCGAGCGCGGTGTCGAGCAGCCGTTCCATGGCATGGATGGTTGCAAACAAGGTGTCGGCATCAACGGGCTTGGAGAGAAAATCCGTGACGCCAACCTGAAAGGCCGCGCGGCAGGCCGCAACATCGCCGTGTCCGGTCAAAATGACCAGCGGCCAGCGGATTCCCTGCGCAAGCAGCCGTTGATGCAGCTCCAGCCCATTCACCTGCGGCATTGCCAGATCCACCAGCAGGTATCCCGGCTTGTTCCGGTCGACTTGCGCGAGGAACGTGCCGGCATCGACGAAGGTCCGGACGGTCATGTCCCGGGCGCGAAACAACAGCGACAGACCTTCCCTGACCGCATCGTCATCATCGATGAGATAGATGGGGTATTGCGATGTCATGCCGTCGATCCTGCCCCGGACAATTGATTTTGCAATAGCGCACCGCGGTTGTTTGCGCGAATCATATTCGCGCGAGCGCTCAAGCCAGGATACGCCCGTTGAAACGTTTCATCACCGGTCATTCCGTTGCACAGGGAAAAATGGCGGGGATAGAAGGCGGCAAATCAATCTGACGCGTTGCCGCTATCAACGTGCTATGAATTCATTGACGTGAGGCTGCCGGTTCAAGGCATCCGATTGGGACAACGGCAATTCCGGTGCGGCGATGGTGAAACCATATTCGATCAGGGCCTTTCTCGTTCAATGGATTGCGATTGAGCTTGTGGTTGTCGCAATCGTTGCCGCCATATGCGTGATCCAGATTCGCGACGATTTTGCACATAAACGTTTGGTAATGACGGGCCAGCTTTCGACACTAGGGGCGGAGATGCGGGCGAGCCTGACGCTGTTGCAACAGGTGTTGCAATTGCCTGACGGTGATAGCCATCCATCATTCCGGCAGATTGCCTTGGGCATCATGAAAACCAATCCCTATTGCAACAGTATCCATCTTTACGAGGTCAAGCCTGGTCAATCGGAGATGAGCGAAACGATCAGCGTGCCTTCCGCGAGCGCAACGCCGGAAGAGACGGATTTGCAGACCATGGTAAGTGCCGTTGCGCGCCAACCCGAAGGGGACATTGTCAACTATGCGCCGCCTCAGTTTGCCGATCATGTCGTGTTTGCAATGAAGTTCATGAACCGGCAGACACCGGCGGTCATCATCGCCGTCTACGATGCCGGCAAGGCGATTCAATCGATCCATGTGCCCGGAAACATAGAATACCAACTTCGCTTGGGGAGTAGGGTGATTTATACGGCGAACCCGCAACCGCGCGGGTTTTTGCGGACAATCCTGCCATGGTTTTCCGTTGATCTGACCAGAACACCCGAGCATCCCGATGATGATGTTCAGTTTCACAGCCATTTCGAAAATCAAGTCACACTTGGCGAGCTGTTGGATTGGCGGTTGATTGTCCCGCTGTCGCTGCTTGGTCTCGCGGCATTGTACGCATTTCATCTGCTGGTGAACCAGCGCAGGGCATTGGCGCAAGCGCGAGAAGCCGAACAGTCCGCCCGCCGCCAGATGGATTCGCTCCGGCATGAAACCCGGTTGTCGCAGGCCTTGCGGGTCAATGCTGTCGGTGAATTGGCCTCGGGCATTGCCCATGAACTCACACAGCCTCTCACGGCGTTACTCAGCCAGAGCCAGGCGGGACTCATTCTCCTGGGCCAGGAGAAGACCGGGACCAAGGAGAGCGGCCTCCGGCAGGCGCTTTCCGCCAATGTGCGCGAGGCCCGGCGCGCCGGCAACATCCTGCACCGGATGCGCGATTACATCGTCGGGAATGATGTTCAACCGGTGCTGCAGGACCTCAACCCGATCGTCGTGAACATGATCGAGCTGATGCGGGCGAAACTGAAGGAACAGAATATCGAGATATCGATGGATTTTGCCGCTCCGTCGCCGAAATCGGTGGTGGGTGCCATTGAGCTTGAACAGGTCATTCACAATCTTCTGCGCAATGCCATCGATGCCCTGTCCGAATGCAGCCATGACCGCAAGAGGATCGCCATCAGGACATTCGGTCAGGATAGGGTCAACATCATCGAAATTGCCGATAACGGTCCGGGACTATCCGGCGACGTCCTTAAAAACCTGTTCCATCCATTCTTCACGACCAAGGAGAACGGCATGGGTCTTGGCCTTTCCCTCTGCACGCGGCTGCTGGAGCGCTCGGGCGGCACGCTCCATGCCCGCAATGACGATGGAGCGGTGTTCTGGATCACGCTGCCTCGGGGGCGGGCGGCATCGCCGCTCATATCTCAAGGATCAGCGGACAGTGATCCGATACCTCCGGCGTTGTCACCACGGTAAATTCCCGAACCCCGACGTTCCGGTTCACCAGCATGTAGTCGGCGAACCGCCCCGGCTTGCGATAGTGCGAAGTGCGGGTTCCGCCGAACCCTCCGGTCGTGACCAGGTCCGTCAGCCCGATTTCGGCGAGCACCGCGAAGGTCTCGCTTTCCGGTTCAACGTTGAAATCACCGCAGACAATCAGTGGATCGTCCGGCGCGGCAATGCGTCGTGCCAGTTCCTGCAGCCTGCGCGCCTGTGCCAGCCGTTCGGGCGTATCCATCTTTCCATTAACATCGCGCAGCCCGTGCATGTGGACAATGGCGACCATGCGGTCGCGCGCATAGTCGTAAACCCGGATTGCATGCGCAGGCCGCGATCTCGGATGATCGCCATAGCCATGCGGCGAAAATGCCTTGTGCACGAAATCCTGGGCCTGCGCCGTCACCGGGAGTGAGTTCCGCACAAATGTCGCCAGTCCCCATTGCGAGGGCACCGGCTCATCGTTGTTCCACAATATGCCCTGGGCTGCCGGACAGAACATGGCGGTATGGTGGGGGAGCGCGGCTGCGACATCGCGGAAAAAATTGGCGCGCTGGGGCAGGAGATGATCGCCGTCGCGATAAAGCAGCCAATCATCCGCGGCTTCCGGGCTATGGATCACTTCCTGCAGGCACAGGACATCGGGCTGATCGGTTTGGAGATAGGCTATCAACGGTTCGTGCAGCTTGCCGCCCCAGCCGTTGAGGCTCATGATTCTCATGCCGCCGAATCTCCATGGAACGCGGGTGACGCCGGGACAGGCCGGGCTTGCGGAAACGGCCTGAAGGTCAGGGCGATGAGGAATGCGCCGATGCCGATGGCCCAGGCTCCGATGTAAAGCCATTCGTAGCTGGCGAATGTATCGTAGATCAACCCTCCGGCCAATGGACCCGTGGCCATGCCCAGGCCGCCAGCCATTGCCGTTCCGCCGATGATGGTGCCCATCATGCGCATGGGAAAATTCTCGCGGGCCAGCACCGCGTAGAGCGGCATGACCCCGGCATAGATGAAACCGAACAATGCGGCCACGGCATAAAACCCGGCAAGCTCCTGCACGAAGACATAGGCCAGTGCCCCGAATGCCTGGATCAGGAGCCCGCCAACCAGTACGCGCTTGGCGCCAAGGCGGTCACCCAGAATGCCAAAGACGATGCGTCCGCCAAGTCCCGCCAGTCCTTCCACGCTGTAGATCGAAACCGCCGCAATCAGCGGAATTCCGCAGCTGACCGCATAACTTACCGTATGGAAAATCGGGCCGGAGTGGGTGGCGCAGCAGAAAAAATTGGTCAGAAGCAGGATGATGAACTGCGGGGACCGGATGGCTTGCGCGAGGGACATGGATGACTGCGGTTCCGCGCTTTGCAGCGCCTGGGCGCTTCCCGCGTCCGCGGCTGGCGGTCGGCGGACGAAAAGGGCGGCGGGGATCATCACGGCGGCGGCAACGCCGGCAATGATCAGCATGGATGTGCGCCAGTCATGGATCGAGACAAGCCATGCCGCCAAAGGGGACATGGTCATCGGCGCCATTCCCATCCCCGCCGAAACCAGCGATACGGCAAGGCTGCGCTGCGTGTCGAACCAGCCGGTGACGCAGGCCATCATTGGCGCGAAGATTGCTGCGGTGGCAGCGCCGACGACGAGGCCGAAGATCAGTTGAAACTCGACCAGCGACGTCGCCCGGCTGGCCAGCGCCAGGCTTGCGGTCAAAAGCACCGAGCCGGTCAGCACCACGGGCCGGGCGCCAAACCGGTCGGACAGGTTTCCCCACAGCATGCTTGCCGATGCCATGGAGATGAACCCGATCGTCATGGCGCCGGACACGCCGGTGACCGACCAGCCCGTATCCCGGGCAATGGGCTGAAGAAAGACCGGGAGGGAAAACATCGCACCGATGGCCATGCAGCCCAAGAGGCCGCCTGCCGCGACGATGACCCAGCGATAGGAAGCATTGGTCATTGCATTTCTCCTTATCAGCTGTTGCCCGGATCTTTCGGGCCGTTCTTTGCCTTGCAGTATTATTTGGGCCGGGCGACAACGCGCAGCTTGCCGCTTTTGCCGCCGCCACAGAAAAACTGATCGCCGCCATCGGATTCGAGCCCCGATACTCCGGTGCCCGATGGCATGTCGAGGATCGTGAGGACATCGCCGGTTTCAGGGTTCAGGCGCCTGACGTCACTGTGATCTTTTTCCCAGGTGCCGTGCCAGAGTTCCCCGTCAACCCAGGTTACGCCAGTGACCATGCGATTGGACTCGATGGTGCGAAGAATGGCACCTGTCTGCGGATCGATCTGATGGATTTTCCGGCCCTGGTGCTGTCCGACCCAGAGCGTTCCTTCCGCCCAGGCAAGTCCTGAATCGCCGCCGCCACCGGGCGCCGGGATCGTAGAGAGCACGCGGCCCGTCTCCGGGTCGACTTTCTGGATGCTGTCTTCGGCGATCTGAAAGAGATAGCGGCCATCGAAAGCGGTTCCCGCATGGGCGGCAATGTCAATGGAGCGCAGCACGGCACCGCTTTCCGGATCGAGCGCATTCAGCTTTTCGCCCGAAGCGAACCAGACGTTCCGTCCATCGAAGGTAACGCCAGCCACCTCGTCAGCGCCGGGAAATGGGCCATACTCGCGGAGAATTTTGGCAGATTGTTTCATGATGTCATCCTTGTCACTGAGAGCAAGTTTTGTTTCTTGGCGTCATTCTGACCCTAATCCATTGGCAGGAGATCGGGGAGTAACAAGACTGTCGGGAATCCCGGCACAGGCGGACTGATCCAGCGGCGGGCGCGCCCGCGGCCGAATGATTGCACCTTTCCTGCCGCGGCAAGTGCCTGCAGCGCCCGCTGGACGGTGCGGGAACTTGCCCCCAGTGCAATTGCCAGCGCGGAGCTTGACCATGACTCGCCATCGGCGAGAAAGGCGAGAACCGCCCCATTCTGCTCTTCCACCGGCGGGGCGAGCACGACGATCTCGCTGGCGTCGAGGGGCGTGAGACAAAACCCCTGTGCCGTTGCAGAGACGTCCGCCAGCAGCCGCAATTCCTCGCGCAGCCGTCCAACTTCCACTCTCAGGCGGGCGCGGTGCGACTCGTCCGCATGTTTTGCCCCGAATGCACGGGCGAGGAGCACGGCTCTCGGCACGTCGCCGGGCGAGGCTTCGCCCAGGGTGCGGGCCAGCGCAAACAATACCGGGCGCGTGGCGAGGGATATTACCTGATCCCTGACCCGCACGACATGCCGGCATGCGTCGACAACAAGCGCTCCGGATGCAAGCAGGGTTTCAACCTCCTCAAGCCGGAGGGGATATTCCTCGCCCCGCCTGATCAGACGCGCGGCCGGTTCCTGCAGAACGCGGGAGGCATACTCAACTTCGGCGATAAGGGCGGGGATCTTCGCTTCAAGCGCGGCGTCCCTGGCCCGCTTGAGCGCGTTGCGCGCTGCCGACGTGTCGAGGCGCCGAATGGCAATTCCGCCGGCCACCAGGGCAAGGGCAGCTCTTGAGGCTGCCGGCAACGGCGCAGGATCAAGCGTGGCAAGGGCGCGCTCGGCAGCGTCGACATGACCGACCAGCAGCAGCCGCCGAATATGCACGGTTCGCGCGTGCGCGGCATTGACGTGATCGCCATGGGCCTCAAGGGTTTCGCGCGCCGTGTCGAGCGCCTTCACGCGCCAGCCCAGGTCGCGTGAGACGAGCGCAATTTCAGCCTCGGCGACGATGCAGCGCGCGCGGGCGACTTCCTCCCTTGCGCCGAACGCCCGCGCGGCATTCTGCAACAGCGTTCTGGCACGCGGGAATTCACCAAGCTGAGCCATGGCGATGCCACGCAGGGCGAGGGCAGGTGCATCATCGCGCAGCGCCACCCGCTTCAATGCGCCGAGGATATCACCCGTCGCGAGGGCACGGGCTGCAGCGGTGATCAACGAGTCCATCGGCCGGACCCCTCGCGTTTGGCAAGACGGGCCTTCCCCGGCTCAACGGATTTGCCGGCGTTGTTGACAAAGGCCACGCGAAGTTCCTCACCCGTCGATACGTCAATGATACCGACGGGAGCCGGTTCTTCCAGTATATGGGCTTCGCCCCATTGCGTCAGTGCCGATAAGGTAAGGGCGAGGGCCCGCCCGGATGCCGTCAGCGCATAGGCGTGACGCTCACGCTCGCCGGGTTCCTGATAGGCCCGCCGCGTCATGATCCCGGCAGCAACCAGCCTGGCAAGCCGGTCCGACAGCATCGATCGCGGTGCGTCAAGGTCCGCCCGCATGTCGTCATAGCGCTGCACACCGTAAAACGCTTCGCGCAGAATAAGCAGCGTCCAGCGGTCACCAAGGATTTCAGCGGCAAGCGCCATGGGACACTGGTCTTTCGGGACCAGGGCCCGGCGGCGGATAGAAGCGTCCGACTCTGAGTTTGACATACGGTATCAGATAGTCCAAATTTTGCTGAGTTCAAAATCTGGTATTAGCCTAAGCGAAGGGATTTGTCATGGCAGGCAGCGATGTGAGCGTCTCCGACCCGTTGGAGGATTTCGACCGGCGCGATGTCACGATCGATGATGTGACGAAAACGGTACTGGTCTCCGGTCATGGACCGGCCGTCATCGTGATGACCGAAATGCCGGGGATCAGCCCGCAGGTCGCGCGCTTTGCCCGTTGGGTCCGCGAAGCGGGATTCACGGTCTTCCTGCCGTCACTGTTTGGGCGTGACGGGGTGGTCGCAACGGCCGGAGAAGGCGCTGCGGTCTTTCAGCGTGCCTGTGTCAGCGCCGAATTCAGGGCATTTGCAGGGAAAGGTGCAAGCCCGGTGACGCGGTGGCTCCGCGCGCTCGCCAAGCTTGCCCATGCGGAATGCGGCGGTCCCGGTGTCGGCGCCATCGGGATGTGTTTTACCGGAAATTTTGCCCTGTCGATGATGCTGGAGGCATCGGTGCTGGCCCCGGTCCTGTCGCAGCCGACGCTGCCGCTCGATGATCCCGCGGCAATTGAAAGCCCGCCGGACGAACTGGCCGCCGTGCGCGCCAGGCTGGAGCGGGAGGACCTGACGGTTCTAGCATACCGTTTCCAAGGCGATCAGTTCTGCCAGGCCCGGCGCTTTGCCGCCTATGCGGAGGCGCTTGGAGACCGGTTCATCGGCCGTGTTCTTCCCGATAGCGCTGCCAACACCGAGGTTCCGCCGTTTTTCGCACAATATGTGACAACGCCGCACAGCGTCGTCACGGCGCATCTGATCGACGAACAGGGTCAGCCGACCTTGCAGGCGAGGGATGAAATCCTGCGCTTCTTTGCCCGCCGTCTGAAAATGGAGGCGGGCGAGGCTCGGTTGGGGCATTGACGGGGGAAGAATATCACCGAGCCTCCCATTGCCTCATGGAGAGTAGCAATACTGCATCATGAGCACCGGAGTTGGGCTTTTTCAAGAAGCGCCCGGATAGACCAGATCAGGTGCCGGTCCCAATACTCCACTTTTGCTTGCGCAAAACGGATATCGACAAAATTGCTTGCACAAACGCAATGCAAAGCATGCATTTGTTCAGATGATATTAATCTGGAAATAGCATCTTTGTGCCGGCGTTAAGCTGGGAATGACGTCGTTTACGGGCAGGGGGCTCTGTGGATCAGGATGGCGAGAACACGAAAATAGACTACCAACCCTATGTGATGTCGGTTTGGCCGGTTCTATTCGCATTCGTGGCAATTTCAATGATGGTGCTGTTTCTCGGGAGAATGGGTGCCGATTTCAGGCATGCGGGCAATCACAATCCCGACGCTCCGGCGCTGGCCGGTGACCAATAGCGGACAGCCCAATCCGGCTGCGGCCTGATGTCCTTTAAATCAACCGAGCGGCCGCTTAACTGCGTTTTCCGGCCTTTCCCGCCAGTATCTTCAAGAACCGGTGAATCGTGCGCCGGTTCGGCTTCTCGCTCAGCCTGCTGAAGCGCCGGTGCAGAAATTCGTCAATCTCGCGAATGGAGACATTGGCAAGATCGGCACCATAACGCGCCTTCAATGCTTCCTCGATCATATCCAGGTCCCTCGTGGTCGGATTGTAACCAGAGGTACTTATGGCAAGAGGCAGCGATTGGTGAATGAGGTATTTTGCAAGCTTATTGAGTTCTGGATCACGGTCCAATTCACCCATTTTATCTCCCCCTGTGCTCTTCGGCACTGTGGCGATAGAATACGCTTTGACTGAACAGCAAGCAACAACGCAGAAACAAAATATTCTACAAATAAATGTGCTGAATTTTACTTCACTTGACGGGTATTACTAACGGGAAGCTCCGGGAAAACATAGTGAACTCGGAGAGATCGCAGTCAGTCCAGAGGAATGCGTTTTTGAACATCATTGTTCAAATTGCAATCCGGTGAGAAACCAGACCCATCGCGAATGATCTTCCGGGTCAGGGGGCTGGGGCATGTTGTCGACGGGCCAGACAATGGAGAATGGCCCGAAATCACCGGGCTCGAGAGGGCGGAAATCGCCTTCCCGGCATTTTCCTGCCTTGGCCTCGATGTCGTTGCAGGCAATCTGCGAGGCCACGATCGGATTGTAACGTTTGATTTCATCCATCGCGATTCTGGCGGAATAATTGTCGGGCGCTATTCCTTTGATGACCTGCGCATTGGCCAATCCGTTCTTTGCCAGAATTTCGATCAGCGAAAACCCCCTATAGGTACGCTGTACATCGTTGCTCCAGGGCGTCCTGGTCTTGATCACCCGGTAGGCAAATGATTTTGCCAGATCATCCTCTTTATAGGAGGCGATGGGTTTTCCGCGCTGGCGTTCGATCTGGAGAACGTGCGGGTCGACCATGGCCGCGGAGGCGGCAGAGGCCGCACAGATCAGAACAAGACCTAAAAGACAGATGCGCCAACCGCTGTATATTTCCACGGCCTTTTCCTCAATCGCTTACAGGATCGTTGTTGTTGGCAGTGATCTTGCGCCCGTGCGCCAGGACTTTGCTGCGCGCGCGCTTGTATTTCTGCTCGGCCATCTCGGCACTTTTCATCTTGAAGTGCTTTGCCATGAGCACAAACAGTTCATTGCGCTTCATGCCCTTCGGGCGGTCTTCCACCCATTGGAGGCATTCTTCTTCCGATAGGGACAGGAACGGATAGTAATAGCCGGGAAAAGCGTCGCTGATCGTCTCGCTGCCCCGGTGCAAGACGAATTCGGAACGGGTCATGAGTTCAAGAATACTGGCGAGCGTGGGCGCATTGAGCCGGTTTTTACCCAGATATCCCTTCGCGCCGAGGTTTCGGCATGTTTCCGCCTCATCGGTCGAATACCGGCCGGTGATGACCAGATGAACCGCGGCAGGGGTGGAATTGATGATGGACTCGACGATTTTGAGACGCACATCACGGGATTCCATTTCGGTGCCGTAGTCGGGAAGTCCGGGATCGATGATGATCAGGTCGAACTCGTCGGCCTCTATGGCCATCTGGGCGGCGTGGAAGGTCTCGGCGATCGCCACCTGCTGGCCGGATGTCCTGAAGTGCCGTCTGAGCGAATCGGCGTAAAAATGATCATCTTCGATGATCAGAACTTTGGAAATTTTGACGTTCGCTTGGTCCATGCGTGGCGTTTTAACAGGCCCGTTCCAGGAAAAATAGGTATCATCGCGGCACCTAATCGCGACAGACCGTTCACCCGTCACAACAGACATGCAAAGGCGCAAGATGGCCTGGCTTTTCCTAAAGTAACGTTGCCATTGAAACGATCCACCAATAGTGAAACTCGTTTTGTTTGCTGTCGTTCCACGTGCACCACCGGTCATTTTCCTGTTCAAACTCGCTGTGATCATAACGCTCGATCAGCGACCGAATTGTAAGCTTGCAATCTTCAATTGTTTCGAATCGCAGGGGCAGGGGTTCGTCCCATAAAACATCACCAAGCGTGTTTCGCACGCCGTGCTTGATTATATACATACTTGAAGACCCCCGAAATTCTTTCAGCTATACTTAGTTGTATTGAATCGGAATACAACCATGGCGTGAAAAGAAAGCGCGGATTTGTTGCAGGAGCACTGTTTGGTGCGCGGTGCCCAATTCAGCGCGCCGCAGCTTGCTTGCTGTGGCGGGCCGCCGGTGTGGCCAAATGGCTTTGATTTGGAACCTTCACCGGTAATCCGAGTTGAAGAACGCTGGCGAAATCCCGTTGGCAGGGCCTGGCCTGGACGATGTGTGCAGCATCTGACAAGCCGGGCCCACAGGAGGATGCAAGGAGAATGATCGAAGATTTTGATGAGGATGACGAAGAGGTCTGGCCAAGCCACAGCTCAAATGCCTGGTATATCGCCATATTCATCGGAGGCGTGGCGGCCGCCGCGCTCCTGACTTATATTTTCGGCGGCTGGCTCTGACAATATCGGCCTGAAAGCGCTTCAGGCCTCTGTTCCCTTGCGGATGAGACGCCCGTTAACCAAAGTTAGCCGTGACACGCAATGTTGCCCTGTCTTGTTAAGGTGCTGTCAACCTATCGGTGCGAGTTATAATTCTGGTGCAATACTCTATGATGGGTCCTGGGGCTGCACCGGGTTGTTGTTCAGTATCGTTGCGTAAAAAGTGTGGGGACGGCATCCAGCCGGTAGTTTGCATTGTCAAAAGCCAAAGCTTTTCGAATTGCGGGAGTTGTTGCGATGGGCGCCCTGATGGCAGCCTGCGCGTCACCAAAGGCAAAAGTTGGCAAACGAGGCCACGGCAAGGAATATTTCGCTGAATCGGAATATGGCGTCAAAGCCAGCCCGCGTGTCGTCACGGATTTCCGCAACATGCCGCGCGGCGGCGGACGCAACCAGCTTGGCAGGCCCTATCAGGTCCGCGGCAAGTGGTACTATCCCAAGGAAGAGCTGGGCTACAAGCGTCAGGGGCGCGCATCCTGGTATGGCTCGGCCTTTCATGGCCGCCTGACCGCCAATGGCGAAGTGTATGACATGAACCACCTGTCGGCGGCGCACCCGACCATGCCATTGCCAAGCTATGCGCGCGTGACCAATCTTGCCAATGGCAGTTCCGTGATCGTGCGCGTCAACGACCGCGGGCCCTATCACAGCAACCGCGTGATCGATCTGTCGCAAAAGGCGGCGACCATGCTCGACTACCAGCACACGGGAACCGCCGATGTGAAGGTTGAATATGTGGGCCGCGCGCCGCTGGAAGGGCGCGACGACAACTTTTTGCTCGCGTCATATCGTGGCCCCGGCATGCGTGACCGTCTGATGCAGCCGGATTCAGGCACGATGATCGCCATGAACGGACCGACACCGACCCAGCGCAACGCCATTTCCATTCCCGGCATGCAGCCGCCGAAGGCGCAGGGCGTTCAGGTGGCCAGCCTGAATGTGGCGCCGGTATCATTCAATGACCAGGCCGCCGGTCTTGGCGCACCCGTGCAGCCGCAGATGGATGCGGCCATGGGCGCGATGCCGTTTGGCTATGACATACAACCGGTTCTGCCGCTCGTTGGTCCCTATATCGACGACAAGCCGGCAATCTTGCTCGGATCGCTCAAGGGCAACACCAGGCGCGCGTCTCCGTTCGTCAGTTCCTACGCCAGCGAGCGTGTTGCAAGTGCCAATGCGACGGCGGTGGCGATGAACAGCCTGATATCGCCGAAGGCCATTTCCGACGCGTGGAAGAATGAAAACAGGCAGCGCGGTGCTGCAGCGGCACCGGCGGGTGAATATGTCGATGTCGGCCTTTTCGCCGACAGGTCCGAAGCGGGGCGCGTCATGAATGCCCTGGCGCCATTGGGCAAGGTCGATCTGTCCGAGGTCGCCAGCCCGGATGGCCCGCGCATCGCTTTGATCGCACGCACCAGCGCGGGAAAAAATACCGATGCCTTGCTGCAGGCTGCCTGGAAAGCGGGAGCAGGTGATGCGTTTGTCGTGCGCGATGACGGAAACTGATTTCCCGTATCAGAGAACGTTGCCGCTCAAGCCATTCCGTAAGCTCGCCGTCAGTCTTGCCGTTCTGCTGCTTGCCGCCTCACCGGTCCACGCGCAGGAAGCCTTGTTCGATACCAAGGCCAAGCAGGCCCTGATGCTTGAAGACCAGACCGGTACCATTCTCTATGCCAAAGCGCCTGACACGCTGATCGAACCGGCAGCGCTCGCCAAACTGATGACCATGGAACTGGTCTTTCATGCGCTCAAGACCGGCCAGATCAAGATCGACACCCAGTATACCGTCAGCGAAAATGCCTGGCGCACGGGCGGGGCGCCGTCCGGCGGCTCCACCATGTTTGCCAAGCTCAAATCGTCGATCAGCGTCGGCGACCTTATCCAGGGCGTTATCGTGCAGTCTGCCAATGACGGCTGCATCATCCTGGCTGAAGGCATTGCCGGCTCTGAGCAAAAATTTGCCGGGATGATGAACGCGCGGGCGAAGGAAATCGGTCTGAAGAATTCGACATTCCGCAATTCGACCGGATTGCCCGATCCTGAACAAAAAGTATCGCTGACAGACCTTGTCACGCTGGCCCGCTACATCAAGCACGAATATCCGGAATATTACCGCACCTATGCGCAGGAGAGCTTTACCTGGAACAATATTTTCCAGCGCAACCGCAATCCCTTGCTGAAGCTGGATATCGGCGCTGATGGCATGGGTACCGGCTATACCGAACAATCCGGCTATGGTCTCGTTGGTTCAGCCGAACATAATGGGCGCCGTTACATCGCTGCCCTGAGCGGTCTGGCGACGGACAAGGAGCGGGCGGAAGAAGCCAAGAAAATCTTTGAATGGGCCTACAGCGCCTTTGAGGAAGTCAATATCTTTGCCGAGGGCGAGACCATCGCTGAGGCCAGCGTGTTCGGCGGTGTCAAATCCAGCGTGCCGCTCAAGGCCCACGAAAAGATCAGCCTTCTCGTCCCGGCCGCCAACAAGGACCGCCTCAAGGCGCATGTCGAGTACAAGGGCCCGCTGCTGGCCCCGGTCAAGGCGGACGAGCAGGTCGGCGTGCTGCGGATCTGGATCGGCGATGCGCTGGCGCAGGAAACGCCGGTTTACACGGGCGAAGCCGTTGAATCCGGGGATCTGCAGAAGCGCACGCTCGATGCGGTGCTGGAACTGACGACGGGCTGGACGCGGCGCCTGAAGCTTTAGGATTTTCCCGGCTCGACCTTTTCCGTCCCGCCCGTTAGAACCACCTTCAGAGATGATCAAGGACGACTCTTTATCGAAAGACGGCTGACGGCGTGCAACAGGGACTGTTCATTACCTTTGAAGGCGGCGAGGGTGCCGGCAAATCCACCCAGATCACCCGTCTGGCGGCGCATATGCGCGCAGCCGGCGATGATGTGGTGGTCACGCGCGAGCCGGGCGGCTCGCCCGGTGCCGAGGCCGTGCGGCATGTCATCCTGAGCGGTGCCGCCGAATCCTTCGGTCCCGCGATGGAAGCGATGCTGTTTGCCGCCGCGCGCAATGATCACGTCGAGCAGGTCATGCGTCCGGCTCTCAACACCGGCAGCATGGTGCTCTGCGACCGCTATATCGACTCCAGCCGGGTGTATCAGGGGGTCACCGGCGATCTCGATACCGGTCTGATGCGCGCCATTGAACGGGCGGCCGTCAACGGACTGATGCCTGATCTGACCATCATTCTCGATCTGCCGGCGGAAATCGGTCTGCAGCGGGCGAACGCGCGCCGCGGAACAGGCACTGCCGATCGCTTCGAAAAAGAGACCATCGAGACGCACCGCAAGCGCCGGGATGCTTATCTGGCCATCGCCAAGGCTGAACCGGGGCGGTGCAAGGTGGTTCCCGCGGACCGGCCGGTTGACGATATCGCGGCGGATATTGCCCGCCTCGTCGATCGCCTGAAGGCGCGGCGTGCGATCAAGGAAAAGGCCAAAGCGGGGGCGGCACAATGAGCGATACGCTTCCAGACGTGCCAGCCACGCACGATACCATTGACGGCATTCCCGCTCCGTCGGCCAATCCCGCGCTGTTCGGTCACCCGTCCGTTCGCTCATTTCTGGCCCAGGCCTATCAATCCGGCCACATGCATCATGCGCTTCTGCTCGAAGGGCCGCAGGGGGTGGGCAAGACCACGCTGGCCTTTCACCTCGCCGGACACATGCTCAAGCATCCGGTCCAGCGCGATGCGCCGCTGGAACTGTCCGTGCCCGATTTTTCCGTGGCGCCTTACCGGCAGATTGCCACCGGGACACATCTGGCCGTGCTGCACATCAGCCGCCCGCTCGATGCAAAGACCGGAAAATTCAAGACCGGGATCACGGTCGACGAGATTCGCCGTGTCACGCATTTTCTCAACCGGACGGCGCATGACGGTGCGTGGCGCATCGTCATTGTCGATCCGGCAGATGACATGAACCGCAATGCTGCCAATGCGTTACTGAAGACTCTTGAAGAACCGCCGCAGCGGACATTGTTTATTCTGATCTCGCATTCTTCGGGACGTTTGCTGCCAACAATCCGCTCGCGCTGCCAGTCCATCCGTTTTGAGGGGCTGGAGCGCGGCGACCTGTTGTCGGCACTGGCAACCATTGGCCTTGGCGCGGACCAGGTACCGGACACCGAAGCCCTGGTAACCCATGCGGACGGCAGTGTGCGCAAGGCGGCACTGCTTGTGGCGTTCGGCGGACTGGAGATATCGCAGACCATCGACGCTATTCTGACAAAGCCTGTATTCGACGTCCCCAAGGCACAGGCGCTTGGAACCGCCTTGTCCGGACGCGATTCGGAAATTCAGTTTGACCTCTTCCTTGAGGACATTTTTTCGCGGATCGCGACGAAGGCGAGGGAGGCTGCGGAGAAGGGTGCCGTGGCCGAAGCCAATCACTGGTCGACGCTGTGGCAGGACATGCAGGGCGAAGCCCGCGAAGCCGATGCTTTCAACCTTGACCGCAAACAGTCCGTTCTTATCTTTCTTGACAGGATGCACCGCGCCCTGCGTGCATCTTGATCCGCCGCCCGGTCGCATCCCATGAATGCGGAATAGTATTTCAATTGAATTCATGCGTTTACGACCGGTATAGCAATCAGGCTGGACATGGGTTATGTCAGCCTGACGCCTTCCCAAGATGCCAATTCCGAAGCAAATCAGGTTACGTATGAGCCGCGAAACATTTTACATCACCACAGCCATTTCCTATCCGAACGGCAGCCCGCACATCGGTCATGCGTATGAGCTGATCGCAACGGATGCGATTGCCCGTTTCAACCGCCATGACGGCAAGGATGTATTCTTCCTCAGCGGTACGGACGAGCATGGCATCAAGATGCTGCAGACGGCCCGCAGGGAAGGCATCACGCCGCGCGAGCTTGCCGACAGAAATGCCAAGCTTTTCCGTGACATGGGACATCTTTTGAATGCATCCTATGATGACTTCATCCGCACCACCGAGGAGCGGCACTACGCGTCGTCGCAGGCGATCTGGCAGAAAATGGTCGAAGCCGGGGATATCTACAAGGATTCCTATGCCGGCTGGTACTCCGTGCGCGATGAAGCCTATTACCAGGAAGACGAGACGGAAGTGCGTGCCGACGGCGTGCGCTATGGCCCGCAGGGCTCTCCCGTCGAATGGCTGGAAGAGGAAAGCTATTTCTTCCGCCTGTCGGCCTATCAGGATCGTCTGCTCAAGCTTTATGCCGACAATCCCGGTTTTATCGGGCCGGATGAGCGCCGCAACGAGGTTGTCTCTTTCGTCAAATCCGGACTGAAGGACCTGTCGGTATCGCGCACGACTTTCGACTGGGGCATTCCGGTTCCCGGCGATGAAAAGCATGTCATGTATGTCTGGGTCGATGCGCTGACCAACTACATCACGGCGGCAGGCTATCCCGATGAGAAGGCCGAGCGCTGGCGCTATTGGCCTGCCGACGTGCACATCATCGGCAAGGATATTATTCGCTTCCACGCCGTCTACTGGCCTGCTTTCCTCTTGTCGGCAGGGCTCGAACTGCCAAAGCGCGTCTTCGGCCACGGTTTTGTGTTCAACCGCGGCGAGAAAATGTCGAAATCGGTCGGCAATGTCATCGATCCGTTCTCTCTCGTCGAACATTACGGCCTGGATCAGGTGCGTTACTTCCTGCTGCGCGAAGTGCCTTTCGGTCAGGACGGCAATTACAGCCATGAGGCTATCGTCAACCGCACCAATGCCGACCTTGCCAATGATCTCGGCAATCTGGCGCAGCGCTCGCTGTCGATGATCAACAAGAACTGCGAGGCCAGGGTTCCGCAGCCCGGCGCATTCACCGATGCCGACAAGGCCATCCTCGACCAGGCGGTCGCAGCGCTGGAGACAGCCCGCAAGGCCGTCGGCACGCAGGCCATGCATCTGGCGCTTGGCGCGATCTTTGCCGTTGTGGCCGAAGCCAACCGCTATTTTGCCTCACAGGAGCCGTGGGCACTGAAGAAGACCGATCCCGCGCGGATGGAAACCGTTCTTTACGTGACGGCGGAAGTGATCCGGCGTGTCGGCATTCTCTGCCTGCCGTTCATACCGGGATCGGCGGCCAAACTGCTCGATATCCTGGCTGTGCCTGCAGACAAGCGCAACTTCACCGACCTTCTCGGCGGCAGCGAACTGGTGCCCGGTGCCGATTTGCCCGCGCCGCAGCCAATCTTCCCGCGCTACGTCGATGCAGACAAAGGCGCCTGATCAGGAACCCGGATCTCTTTCATGCTTGTGGATAGCCATTGCCATCTGGATTTTCCGGATTTTGCCGAAGAACGTGACGCCATTGTCCAGCGCGCGCTGGATCTTGGTGTCGTGCGGCTGGTCACCATCTGTACGCGCGTTCGCAAGTTTGACGGCATTATCGGTATCGCCGAGCGCTATGACAGTGTCTTTGCCTCGGTCGGAACGCATCCGAACAATGCGCATGAGGAACTCGACGTCACAGCCGATGACCTGATCAGGCTGGCCGAACATCCGAAGGTGGTGGCAATCGGCGAAGCCGGGCTCGACTATCACTATGACTACGCGCCGCCGGAAGCACAGCAGCAGGGATTTCGCACCCATATCGCCGCAGCACGCGCGACCGGCCTGCCGCTGGTCATTCACGCCCGCAGCGCCGATGAGGATATGATTTCGATCCTGCGCGAGGAATCAGGGAAGGGGGCCTTCCCCTTCATCCTGCATTGCTTTTCCTCCGGTGCCGAACTGGCGCGGGTTGGCGTCGAGCTTGGCGGTTACATCTCGTTTTCCGGGATTCTGACGTTCAAGAATTCGCCGGAAATCCGCGACATCGCCAGAAACGTGCCGCGCGACAGGCTGCTGGTTGAAACGGATGCGCCTTATCTTGCGCCGATGCCGCATCGCGGCAAACGCAACGAACCGAGCTTCGTCACGCATACGGCCGCCGTACTGGCGGACACCATCGGTGTCAGCGTCGAGGAAATCGGTACGTTGACCACTGACAATGTATTCCGCCTGTTCACCAAGATGCCAAGGCCTGCTCATGCCTGATCGCCTGCGCTTCACCATTCTGGGCTGCGGCTCGTCTCCGGGCGTGCCACGCATCAATGGTGACTGGGGCAATTGCGATCCGGACAATCCGAAAAACCGCCGCCGCCGGGCGTCCATGCTGGTGGAACGTATTGCCGCGCATGGCGGCGTGACCACCGTCGTTATCGATACGGGCCCGGATTTCCGCTCGCAGATGATCGATTTCGGCTCGGGACGGCTTGATGCCGTCGTCTATACCCATGCGCATGCGGACCATATTCACGGCCTCGATGACCTCAGGACCTTTGTCATCGACCGGCGCGATCTGGTTGATATCTATGCCGATCAGGCGACCCAGCGCAGGCTCGTCGAAGGGTTCGGTTACTGTTTCAAGACGCCGGAAGGGTCGAGCTATCCACCGATCCTGCGGCCGCATGAGATCGTGCATCATGAGGCTTTTGAGGTTGACGGCGCGGGCGGTCCCATCCGCTTTCTGCCGCTGCCGCAGGTACATGGCGATATCCTGTCGCTGGGCTTCCGCATTGGCGATGTGGCCTATTGTTCCGATGTCAGCGCCTTTCCGGAAACGACTTCAGCCGCGCTGCGCGATCTCGATATACTCGTCATCGATGCCCTGCAGTACCGGCCGCATCCAAGCCATTTTTCACTTGATGAATCAATGGAGTGGATCGAAAAGCTGAAGCCGCGCCGGGCCATTCTGACCCATATGCATGTACCATTGGATTATGGAACTGTCCTGCGCGATACGCCAGACCATGTCGAACCGGCCTTTGATGGCCTGTCCTTTGAGGTTGAAGCATGAGCAAGAGCGTTGAACGTGTCCGCCAGGCAGCCCATGCCGCCGGGCTTGAGATCGAAATTCGCCAGATGGCCGATTCCACCCACACGGCGGAAGATGCGGCCATCCAATGCGGCGTAACCGTCGCGCAGATCGTCAAGTCGCTGATTTTTCAGGGCACCGATACACAGCAGCTCTATCTGTTTCTGGTTTCCGGACCGCGCCAGCTTGATCTTGCCAAGGCTGCGCGGCTGACCGGAGAAACGCTGCACCGGGCTGATCCAAAGCACATCCGCAAGGAGACGGGCTTTGCCATTGGCGGCGTATCGCCATTGGGGCATCTGATTGATATCAAGGCTTATGCGGATGAAACACTGATGCAGTTCGACGTCGTCTGGGCTGCAGCAGGCGGCACCAACTTTGTTTTCCCGGCGGAACCGCATGCCTTGGCAAAGGCTGCAAAGGCTGAAATCGCCGATATTACGGGCTGACCCAGCCATTCCGGCCTATCATTTAGTTCCATAATCTATCTTATGCGATCTTTCTGTGTAGCCGGGGTGGGTTCTATTCTGAAGTGCGACAGCTCCTTTCTCATATAAGCTCACGGGCCTCTCCTTCATTGCTCGCCAAATGAATCCTGCATCGCTAAGCTCATCTTCGAGTCGCACACGTGCCCCGAACTTGTAGATGCAAGAAAGGATGACCACCGTGGATTTGAAAACTGTACGCGCACTGAAAACCGAAATCGCAGAACAGATCATTCGACCGCTTGTCACTGAAATCCGCGCCGAGCGCCGCATTATCCGCTCCACCGCAATACGGCGGCTGACCGGCGTCGAAGGCGGTATCGCCCTTGGCATTGCCGGCGGCGAAGGAAAGAACGATTACCGGCTCGCCGTGCGTGTGCAGCGCCGTGCGCTTGAGACCAATACCTATCTGCGCCAGCAGATCGAAGAAGCGGCGCGCCACAAGGCCGACATCACCTATATCGGAACCGTGTTCAAAGGTGGCGCCGTGGCAGCGCCCGCAGTCTTGCCCTGGCATCAGCTGCGCCAAAGGCCGCTGTTGATCGGCGCGTCGGTCGGACATTATTCGATTACCGCAGGTACGCTTGGCGGCTTTGCACAGCACACAGCGAGCGGCAAGGCCGTCATTCTGAGCAACAATCATGTGCTGGCCAACGAAAACAAGGCGAAGATCGGCGATGCGATCCTGCAGCCGGGCGCCTATGACGGCGGCAGGAAGAACAAGGACAAGGTCGGCGAACTGCTGGCTTTCGAGCCGGTTGTATCGGGCACCAACAATCTCGTTGACGCGGCCATTGCCTCGATCGATGCGGATATCAGCTTCGACGCAGTGACCCTGACCGGTGCGGGAACGTTGAAGGGGCTGCGCAAGACCCCGCTCCGCCCCGGCGACAAGGTGTTCAAGGTCGGCAGGACAACCGGCGTAACCCAGGGCATCGTCACCGCAATCGAAGTCGATGATGTGGTGGTCAGCTATGAATTCGGCGATATCGGCTTTGACAGCCAGATCGAGATCCAGACCACCGGCAGCGGCCCTTTCAGCTCGGGCGGCGACAGCGGATCTGTCATTATGGACGAAAAGGGCTATGCCTGCGCCCTGCTGTTTGCCGGCAGTGACCAGGGCGGCACCAACGGCAAGGGTGTCACCTTTGCCAATGATCTTTCCATCGTGCTGGAGAAATTGGGGTTGTCATTGCTGGTTTGACCTAGCGGGAGTGGCTGGGATGCACTAAATTAGTACGTATGAGCACCTCCATCGAACAGGCACGGCTTGCCAAGCCGAAAGCCAGGCAACTGGCTGGATCATGCGGCACCGTCATCGGTGTCGGCCTGATCCGCATCGGTGACTCCTACGCCATCAAGGTCAATCTGCGCGATCAGGTCCCCGAAACGGCCGGGCTTCCGAAAACGGTGGACGGCGTCAAGGTGGTTTATGACGTGATCGGGCCGATTTCCCTGCAGGCAGCCGGGAAACGCTGACCGATCCTGTGGACAAGCCACCGGCATTTCAGCTCGGTCATATCAGCCGCCCTGCTCCTGTCTTAGTGTATTTCTTATGAAACCATCACGCGATATCACCCGCCTCCTTGAGATCATGCAGGCCCTGCGCACGCCGGTGACCGGCTGTCCGTGGGATCTTGAGCAGGATTTCAAATCCATTGCCCCCTATACGCTCGAGGAAGCCTTTGAGGTGATCGATGCCATTGAGCGCGATGATATCGACGATCTGCGCGAAGAATTGGGCGATCTGCTCCTGCAGGTGGTGTTTCACGCGCGGATGGCGGAAGAGATGAAGGCATTCGATTTTGGCGACGTGGTCCAGGCGATCACGCACAAGATGATCCGCCGCCATCCGCATGTCTTTGGTGAAGAGGCCGCCCGTGGTGCTGGCATGGCCAAGGGCATGTGGGATAAGATCAAGGCCGAGGAAAAGGCGGAGCGGCGCGAGCGGCGTGCCGCGCTCAATCTGGGCGCCGTAGAGTCGAATGGCTTCCTTGACGACATTCCGCATGGTTTCCCTGCCCTGATGCGCGCACTCAAACTGCAGCAGAAAGCGGCCAAGGTCGGCTTTGACTGGTCGGAAGCCGCGCCCATTCTCGACAAGATCGAGGAGGAAATCGGCGAGCTTAAACAGGCCATCGCCAATGGTGACCAGGAAAATACGCAGGAAGAATATGGCGACCTGCTGTTTGCCATGGTCAATCTCGGCCGCCACCTGAAGCTTGAACCGGAAAGCGCCCTGCGCGGCACCAATGAAAAATTCCGGTCGCGCTTCCACTATATCGAGCGCAAGCTGAACGAGCAGAAACAGACGCTCGACGCAGCAACGCTGGATGAAATGGAAGCGCTCTGGCAGGAAGCCAAAACCGCGAAGTAACCCGTTTTAGCCGTTGTTGCGGCGCAGCAATTTCTCGTCGAGATTGGCGTGGGACGCCACAGTCATATCCATGGTGAGGGATACCGACCCGTCGTCCAGATCCTTGCGCTTTACATTGCTGGAATGTTGGTAAATCCAGTCCATCAGCCGCATCTGGTCCGGGCGCAGGGTGATTTTGACGTGCTTCAGCTTGCCGGCAATGCGGTTCTCGATTTCCTTGAGCAGGGCGTCGACGCCCTCGCCCGTGATCGCCGACACGGGAATCGGGTGTTCATCGCCCTTTGCCGCCGCGCTGAGACGCTGCGCCGACTCACGGCCGGCATCGTCAAGCCTGTCGATCTTGTTCCACACTTCGAGAATGCGCTTTGTATCGCCGCGCTCAATGCCGAGGCTGGTCATGATCGCATGGACGTCTTCGGACTGTGCCGCAGTATCCGGATCGGAGATATCGCGGATGTGCAGGATGAGGTCGGCCTCAACCACTTCTTCCAGCGTGGCCCGGAAAGCGGCAACAAGGTGCGTGGGCAGGTTGGAGATGAAACCCACCGTATCGGAAAGGATGATCGTCTCGCCATGCTCCAGCCGGATGCGCCGCAGCGTGGGATCGAGTGTGGCGAAGAGCATGTCTTCGGCCACGACCCCTGCTCCGGTCAGCCGGTTGAACAGCGTTGATTTGCCCGCATTGGTATAGCCGACGAGCGCGACGACCGGATGCGGTACCTTCTTGCGCTTGCTGCGGTGCAGGGTGCGGGTGCGCACCACCGTCTCCAGCTCACGCTTGATGCGCAGGATCTTTTCCTGCAGTGCACGCCTGTCGGCCTCGATCTGCGTTTCACCGGGACCGCCGAGGAAGCCGCCGCCGCCGCGCTGGCGCTCAAGGTGGGTCCAGCTGCGGACCAGGCGCCCCTTCTGATAGGTGAGGTGCGCAAGCTCGACCTGCAAGGCGCCCTCTTTCGTCTGGGCGCGCCGACCGAAAATCTCAAGGATGAGCCCGGTCCTGTCGAGAACCTTGGCGTTCCATGCCTTTTCGAGATTGCGCTGCTGCACCGGCGTCAGGGAATGATCGACGATCACCAGTTCCGCATGGGAAGCCTCGATGAGCTCATGAATCGTTTCAACCTTGCCCGTGCCCAGCAAGGTCGCCGGACGCGGCGCTGAAACCTGCACAATATCGGAATGGACAATGTCCAGATCAATGGCGCGGGCCAAACCTTCGGCCTCTTCCAGCCGCGCATCGTCGCTGCGCTGGAACTCCGGCTGATGTTTCATGCGTCCGTGATCGTCGGCCTTGCCGCCATCGGAGAAGCGTGACGGCAAAACCGGCACAATGACGATTGCGCGCGTGGCTTCTCTGGCGGTCTCACCATTATCGGTCGATCCGCCAGGGTTTTGCGCGTTACGCCTTGTTTCTTTGGTCAAATGTTATCTCAGTCGCTGTCTTCGGCCTCAGCTTCGAACATTTGCACAGGCTGGCTCGGCATGATGGTCGAGATGGCATGTTTGTAGACGAGCTGAGAATGGCCGTCGCGGCGCAACAGGACGCAGAAATTGTCGAACGAGGTGACAATACCGGTCAGTTTGACGCCATTGATGAGGAAAATTGTCAGAGAAATCTTCTGTTTTCTGACTGAATTCAGAAATAGGTCCTGAAGATTCTGCGATCGTTCAGCCATTGTTTTTGTCCTTTTATGCGATCAGCAAACGTGTCTCATACAAATTTCGGCAACGGGAGCAGAAAACCTGCTCCTGCAGGAGGTGAAAAATGGTTTCTGTTAGTCCCCTCATACTCCGGTTAACAGGATGGCGTTTTTTCCGCAATGTCAAAAAACGCTTCCCGTAACGAAAGTGCGATCGTTCCCGGGTGCCCATTTGCCACCGATTCGCCGTCAATCGCAACGATTGGCATCACAACAGTTGTGGCTGCCGTCATGAAAACTTCACGGGCGCGCTTGGCTTCCTCGACGGAAAAGCCGCGTTCCTCGATGGTCAAACCCAGTTTTTTGGCCACATCGAAGATGGTTGTCCGGGTAATACCGCGCAAAATGCCGGTTTCCGCCTGTCTGGTTACCAAAACGCCGTCCATGGTGACAATCCACGCATTTGTTGCCGCGCCTTCCCTAACGGTGCCATCCGGGTCGATAAACCAGGCCTCCTGAGCGCCCTGCTCCTTGGCCTGCTGGCGCGCCATAACATTTGGTAAAAGGCCGATAGATTTGATGTCCACCCGCTCCCAGCGGTTTTCCGGCACCGTGATGACCTTCACACCCTTCGCTGCCCGGGCAGCGAACATGACGGGATCCGTGCGCTTGGCGGTGATGACGATGGAAGGCGGTGTATCGGCGGACGGAAACACATGGTCACGCTTGGCGACACCGCGTGTCACCTGCAGATAGACCATGCCATTGAACACGCGGTTGCGCCGGACCACCTCGGCGATCACGCTCTGCAGCGCCTTGCGGTTCATCGGCCAGCCGATCCGCAGCTCCGAGAGCGAACGGTCGAGGCGGTTGAGATGGCGCGTCATGTCCATGATGTTGCCGCGGGCAACCTCACAGACTTCATAGACGCCATCGGCAAACTGGTAGCCGCGGTCCTCAATGTGAACACCGGCATTGGCATGGGGAATGTACTGGCCATTGACATAGGCGATACGGGACATGGGTAGAGCCTCCTATTCGAACTGGCCGAAGACCATGCGCATGGGCGTTGGCAGGTCCACCCGCTTGCCGGTATCTTCCAGCGCCCCCGTTTCGATATCGCGCTTGAACACGGCGATGCCCCCGCCCTTCTGATTGGCAACGAGCATGAACCTGCCCGTGGGATCGATGACAAAGTTGCGCGGGCCGAGACCCTGCGACGGTGTCCAGCCGATCAGCGTGAGGCTGCCGTCGGCGGCAATGGCATAGCTGACGATGCTGTTGTGGCCACGGTTGGAGCCATAGAGGAACCGGCCATCGGCGCTCACGGCGATCTCGGCGCAGGTATTGGTCGCAGTGAAATCCGCCGGGATGGATGGAAGCGTCTGGCCAAGTGTCAATCCGGCAGTTTCGGCATTGTAATGCAGAACTGAAACCGTGCTGTTCAATTCATTGATAACATAGGCAATCCTCCCATTCGGATGGAATGTCATATGGCGCGGTCCTGCACCATCGGGCAGTTGCGTGAATGGCGTTGCGGCCAGTTCCAGCTTCCCGCCCTTCGACGGCAGCTTATAGGCCATGATCCGGTCAAGGCCGAGATCGCAGACAAAAACCGTGCGATTGTCCGGGCTGACAACAGCGCAGTGACCGTGCTGCCGCTTGTCGGTCGGCAGGATGGCGTTCCTGCCGTCATGCGCAGCGGCGGCAAAAGCCGGTTCCAGTCCGCCGTCGGCGCGGATGGCGAAAGCGGCCACGGCATTGCCGGGGCGTTCGCCCAGCGCGGCAACGGTGTAATTGGAGGCAAAGATCGTCTCGCCCAACTGATCGAACCCGAGATGGCAGGTGGTGTTGCCAAGGGTCGGCTGCATGTTGATATAGGTCAAGGCCCCCATGGCCGGATCGATATCGAAGGCGACGGCCATGCCCTCGTTCCATTCGGGAATTTCCACGGCCGCGTAAAGGCGCCTGCGCTTTTCGTCGATGGCGATGTAACCGGGATTGTCGATGGCGAGATATTCGCTGACGAGCGTAAGATCACCGGTTTCGTCGTCGAACCGGAAGACGCTGATCCCCTTTCCTGCATTGGGCAGCGCATTGCGATTGAGGTTGCCGACAAAAGCATAGGTCTTTGGCATGGTTTGTCTCATGGGTTGGGGGCTGTGAGATGGAGGGTTTCTCCATCGGAAGGAATGATCAGCTTGTGAGAATCGATAGCCGCTGCCTGCGCATGGGCCTTCAGATCGTCGCGGGTGACCGTTGCATGGTCAAGGGCTTCCATATGGGTCGCGATGACTTTTGTCTTCAAGGGTGAAATGCGGCAGACCTCCGCAGTCTGCTCGGCATCCATGACGATGAGAACACCATCCCATTTGGCACCGCAGGAATGGGTGACGATAATATCGGGCTGCGTGGCTTCGATTGTCTCGCGCACTGGCGGATAGAGGATCGTATCGCCCGCCCAATAGATCGAAGGTTCGCCATCCGCCTCGATGGTAAAACCGATGACATTGCCCATCAGCTGCAGCACGGCTCCGGTACCGTGATTGCCGTCGCGGCGGGTCAGGCGGATATTTTTCCACGTCAGGTCCCCCGTCAGCGGCGTGACGTCGGTGAAACCGAAGGAGCGGATTTTCTCTTCATCGCCCGGCTGGCAGATCAGCGGCAGATGCCTGGGGACAAGCTCCTGGGCTACCGGATCGAAATGATCCGCATGCAGATGCGAGACGAGTGCAAGCTCTACACCATCAAGGATCTCCCCGGTTGAAACCGGCAGATCCGTCATGGGATTCAGCGAACGGCCGGTAAAGGACGGGCGGCTGTGCTTTGGGGCGAAAAACGGATCGATCAGGACGGTTGATCCCGCATAATCGAGTTTCAGCGTGGCATTGCGGAGAAGTTGCAGTTTCATATCGGTGCGTCTTTCGGCTGATCAGAAGAATTCGAGACTGACGCGGAACATCTGCTCGACCTGTTTGACCGCTTCGGCCGTGGCAAAGATGACCACACGGTCCTGCGGTTTGATGCGGACCGAGCCATCCGGGCGGATAACCTCGCCATTGCGGTAGATCGCGCCGATCCGCAGTCCATCAGGCAGGTCGAGGTCGCGCAGCGGGGCGCCCACGAGCGGCGAGGTTTCGAGCGCCTCCGCCTCGATAATTTCCGCCCGGCCCTTCTGGACACTGTGTACGGCCCGGATACGGCCACGCCGCACGTGTTGCAGCACGCGCGAAATGGTGACGCTGCGCGGGCTGATATGGGCATCGATACCCAGGGATTTGCTGAGGTCGAGATAGTCGGGATTGTTGATGAGGACGAGACTGGATTTGCAGCCGAGACGCTTGGCCATGACGCCGGCGAGCATGTTGACCTGGTCATCATTGGTCAGCGCGACCAGAAGGTCCGCATCCTGGATTTCCGCTTCATTCAAAAGCTTCTGGTCCAGCGCACTGCCATGCAGCACCAGGGACCGCCGCAGCCCGTCGGCGATGGCGTTGGCGCGGGTCAGGTTGGGTTCGATCAGCTTGACCTTGGTCTTGGGCTGCTTGGCCTCGATGGTCTGGGCGACGTAAAGACCGACATTGCCGCCGCCGGCAATGACGATACGCGTCGCCTCGGGTTCCTCGTGCCCGAACAGCGCCAATGTGCGGCGCACCTGTGACTTGGTTGTTGCGACATAGGCGACGTCACCGGCCACGAGATGATCGGCGGAACGCGGAATGAGCAACGTGTCATGGCGGATGATGGCCATCACGGTCGACGGCAGGTCGGGGAAGAGATTGCTCAATTGAATGAGCGGTGTGTTGATGACCGGACAGTCTTCCAGGCATTCGATCGCCATGACCACGATTGTCTCGTCGGCAAAGCGGACAACATCGCTCACACCGGGCAAGGCGATGCGGCGCAACACCATCTCCCCCACTTCAAGCTCGGGCGAGATGATGACGTCGATCGGCATGTGATCGCGGGAAAACAGGTCCTGGTAATGCGGCTGCAGATAGGCCTGTGCGCGGATACGGGCAATCTTGGTCGGCACGTTGAACAGCGCATGCGCGACTTCGCAGGCGACGATGTTCACCTCGTCATAAAGTGTTGCCGCAATGATCATATCAGCCTGCTCGGCGCCCGCAGCCGCCAGAACATCCGGGTGGGCGCCGTGACCGACAAAACCGCGCACGTCCAGTGTGTCGCGTATGACCTGAATGAGTTCGGCCGACGTGTCGATGACCGATATGTCGTTGTCTTCGGCGGCCAAGCGTTCGGCGATGCCATACCCAACCTGCCCTGCGCCGCAGATGATCACACGCATCAGCTGGCTTCGCCATCGGCGATCACCGCCATCGCGTCCACCTCGATGAGAACATCGGGATGGAACAGGGCCGCCACGCCCATGAGACTGCTGGCCGGCGGGCATTCGGTGTTGACCCAGCGGTCGCGAACGCCGCGTATTTGCGCCAGCATCGCCTGGTCAAAATCCCGGATGTAATAGGTCAGCCGGACGATGCTGGAAAAATCCGTGCCTGCTGCCCTGAGCGTTGCCGCAATATTGGCAAATACCAGATCAAGCTGCGCCGCCACGTCTTTGCCGGCAATCTTGCCTTCCGAATCGAAAGGCACATGACCTGACAGGACAAGCAGCTTGCCGCCCTCGATCAACATGGCCTGAGACAGACCCGGAATGGATGGACCGGGTGGATTGACAGGGCGAAACATTCCTCACTCCCATGATGAAGGGCCGATGCCGCAGGACAAAGACCGCCGACTTTCCCGTAAAAACGGGAGAGTCGCAACCGAATACTGCCGGCTACCGGCGTATTCCTCCGGCGTTCCGGAGATTGCGCGAAACGGTTAGACGCCGAGCGATTTCAGCTTCCGGTGCAGGGCCGAACGTTCCATGCCGACAAACTCGGCTGTGCGGGAAATATTGCCGCCAAACCGGTTGATCTGCGCGATGAGATATTCCTTCTCAAAGCGCTCGCGCGCCTCGCGCAGCGGCAAGGCCATGATGTGCTGGTCGGATTCGGTTGGAGCCTTCGGCAGCGTATCGCCGATTTCCGCCGGCAGCAGATCGGCGGTGATGACCGCTTCCGGATCATCGCCGCGCGCCAGGATGATCAGGCGTTCGATATTGTTGCGCAGCTGGCGGATATTGCCCGGCCAGGAATGGGATTGCAGCACGGCCATGGCATCCGGGCCGATCTTGCGCGGCTTGATACCCGCCTGCTCGGCAATCTGCGTCATGAAGAATTCCACAAGCGCAGGAATGTCGTCGCGCCGGTCGGCCAAAGGCGGAACAATCACGGGAACCACCGCCAGCCGGTGGAACAGGTCTTCGCGGAACCGGCCTTCGGCGATCATCGCTTCGAGGTTCTGTGCGGTCGAGGAGATAATCCGCACATCCACCTTGATCCGCTTGGTGCCGCCTACCCGTTCAAACTGCTGGTCAACGAGCACGCGCAGGATCTTGTTCTGCGTTTCGCGCGGCATGTCGGCAATCTCATTCAGGTAGAGAATACCGCCATGAGCTTCCTCCAGCGCCCCCACCTTGCGCTCGCCGCCGTCGGATTCGGTGCCGAAAAGTTCTACTTCCATGCGTTCCGGCGTGATGGTCGCGGCGTTCAGGTTGACGAATGGCCCCTTGGAACGGGCCGACAGGGCATGGATCGCCCGCGCCGTGAGTTCCTTGCCCGCGCCGGACGGGCCGGTGATCATGATGCGGCTGTTGGTCGGCGCGACACGTTCGATGGTCTGGCGCAGGTGGTTCATCGACAGCGATGTGCCGAGCAGTTCGGAGCTTTCCGTCGAGCGCTTGCGCAGGTCGGAAACCTCGCGCCTCAGCTTGGATGTTTCAAGCGCCCGTTCGGCGATAAGGATCAGACGGTCCGCCTTGAACGGCTTTTCGATGAAATCATAGGCGCCGCGGCGGATGGCCGAAACGGCGGTTTCGATGTTGCCGTGACCGGAAATCATGACCACGGGGATATCGGGATGGCGACTCTTGATCTCATCCAGAAGGGCAAGACCGTCGAGCCGGCTGCCCTGCATCCAGATATCCAGAAAGATCAGGCGGGGAATGCGATCGTCGATCGCCGCCAATGCGCTGTCGGCATCGGAGGCAACACGGGTCTCGTGTCCCTCGTCGCTCAATATTCCTGCAACAAGCTCGCGGATGTCGACTTCATCGTCGACGACAAGAATGTCAGATGCCATTTGAATTCACCTGTTTCGCCGATGGATCGGAATTGTCGGCTGTCTGTGTATTGGTATGGGTCGTGGGAAAAACCATGCGGATCATTGCACCCCGCCCGCCGTGAAAATCCGCAGGGGCATCGTGCAGTTCAATTTGACCGTCATGTTCTTCAACGATCTTTTTGACAATTGCGAGGCCAAGGCCTGTGCCTTTCTCGCGCGTCGTCATGTAGGGTTCAAGCAAACGCTGCCGGTGTTCACGCGGCAAGCCTTTGCCATTGTCGGAGATTTCGACAATCAGAGCATCTCCCTTTTGCCTTGACTGGATGCGGATATGTCCATCACCCAATCCATCTTTTACAACGGATTCAATTGCTTCTGCAGCATTCTTGATAACGTTTCCGAACGCTTGCCCGATGAGGCGGCCGTCAAACTGCCCGATGAGCGGCACCGTGCCGAAATCCCGCTCGAAGCGGATATCGCTGCGGCTGACTTCGACAAGGAACGAGGCTTCACGCAACGCCTCGCGCAAATCCATCGCCTTGATTTCCGGTTTCGGCATGCGCGCGAAGGATGAAAACTCATCGACCATGCGCCCGATGTCGCCCACCTGCCGGATGATGGTTTCCGTGCACTGGTCGAACACTTCACGATCTTCGGTGATCACCTTGCCATAGCGCCGGCGGATGCGTTCTGCCGACAGCTGAATGGGCGTCAGCGGATTTTTGATTTCATGGGCGATGCGCCGCGCGACATCGGCCCAGGCGGATGAACGCTGGGCTTCCACCAGATCGGTGATGTCGTCGACGGTGACGACATAGGAGTGATCGATGGATTCCGCGTCTTCAACGGTAATCTGGACGTTGAAGGTCCGGGCGCTGCCGCGGCGCGACATGGCCACCTGTTCGCGATAAACCGAGCGGCCCGTGGCATGGGCAACCTCGAACACCAGACCGATTTCGGGGACAAGCGCCGTCAGGTTCTTGCCGACAGCCGTGACAGGATCGAGGTCGAACATCGCCTCGGCGGAGCGGTTGATGATGCCGATAGCCCCGTCCGCATCCACGCTGATCACACCTGCCGTCACGCCGGAGAGCACGGCCTCGGAAAAACGGCGGCGTTCATCGATCTGGTCCTTGGCGGCAACAAGGTCACGGCGCTGCGTTCCCAGCTGACGCACCATGGTGTTGAAGGTCTGGGACAGCGACCCGACATCGCCGTCGGAACGGCGCACCGGCACCGCAACATCCAGATTGCCGGTTGCAACATCATCCGCGGCGCCGATCAGCAGCCGGATGGGGCGGACCAGCCGGTCGGCGACCGCGATGCCGGTCCAGATGGCTGACAAAAGCAGGGTCAGGGTCAGGCCAAAGTAGAGCAAGGCGAACAGAATCTGCGTGTTCACACCATTTGCAACGAGTTTGCCCGCATCGAGATTGTTGCCCTCGATGGCGCGCATGGAGTTGAGAATATCGCCGTCCACCGGGCGGACGGTGTAGAGGAACATGTCCGGTATCTGCTGAAGTTTCACGACGGCGCTGAGCAGATTGGTGCGTTCCGGCGGAATGAGCACCGGCTTGCCATCCTGGGCCGTGTTGAGAATGGATTTTGCGACCGGCGGAATGGTGAAACCGGTGCGTATGTCGGCGCGAACGGAGATCTCGCCATTGGAGCGGACGATGAACGCGCCAATCAGGCCGCGGCCAAGCGCCTGCTGGGTCAGGAAACGTGTAAAACTGGTGCGGTCCAGATTGTACAGCGAGCGCTGCGCATCGACATCGCCAACCATTTCGAGTGTCGTGCCCTGCAGATTGCGGGCACTTTCCTGAATGTAGGAATTGGCAAGGCTGATCGACGAGTTGACGATCGTCGTGGTCCGCATTTCAAACCAGCGATCAAGCCCGAGATCAAGCGTGACCGATGCGACGATGGCCACCAGCATGGCGGGCACCGCCGCAACAAGCGAAAACAGCACGACGAGGCGCACATGCAGGCGGGAGGCGGCCTTCCCGCGGTTCCTAGCCTGGCTGATGCGGTAGACTTCGCGGCCGATCAGCACAATCAGGGCGAGAATCAGCAGCGCATTGAGACCGGTCAGGATGAATGTAAGATTGCTCTCGGGCTGAACCGGGGTCATCCCCGTGAGGATGAAAAACGTGATGCCGGTCGTCAAAAGCGCCAGAACAACCGTGACAACGCCGATACGGGAGTAAAAGCGCTGCGTGTTGCCGCCAGTGGCAGCCGTGAGCGAGTTTCCCAACTGATTGACCGAATTTGATAACAGCATTGCTTATGTCATCCCAACCAAGTTGCACTCATGCAACACATTGTGGCGGAAATGCAACGCCCTGTCGTCGAAACTTGTGCAGAAGTGGTCAAGGCATTGAACGACTGGCAAGCCATGCGTGGCTGTTGGCAGATCACAGATTTCCTTGAAGAAGCGGTTTTGGCGGTGCCCTACCCTTCCGACCACGTTCCAATCAGCATGTTGAGAAAGCGCTCGGCAGCCGGTGACAATGTTCCTCCCCGCCGCCGTACAACACCGATGGTTCGCGAAATTTCCGGATTGCGGATCGGCCGGGTGACAAGAAACGGATGCTCTTCCTGCGGCGTTGCCAGCTTGGGCAGCACGGAAATGCCTAGTCCGGCCTCGACGAGGCCCAGCGACGTCGACAGATGCGTCACCTCGTAGAACCAGCGCAGTTTCAGGTTGGATTTTGCCAATGCCGCGTCGAGCAGGGTCCGGTTGCCGCTGGAGCGGTGCACGGTGATCAGTGGATAGGGCGTCAGGTCTTCCCATCCGAGTTCGCTTTTGCTGGCAAGCGGGTGATCCTTGCGCGCCGCAAGCACGAACGGATCCTCGATCAGCCGGTCGAAAATCAGATCGGGATCGGCGGCGCCCATGATGTTGATGCCGAATTCCACCTCGCCGCGGGCAACGGCCAAAAGCCCGTCGGTGGCGGGAAGATCCAGAATACGGAAGCGGATGTGCGGGTATTCGGCGTTGAACTGCTTAATCACCGTCGGCAGGAAATAGAAGGCGGCGGTGGGCAGGCAGGCAATGGTCACAAGCCCGCTGCGCTGGGCGCCGATATCCCGCACGGCAAAGAGCGAGCCGTCAAATTCCTCCAGCATGCGCTGAACGAGCGGGATGAGTTCACTTCCCACCGCCGTGGCCGAGACATGGCGCGTGGTCCGCTCCAGAAGTGGCGCGCCAATGGTTGCCTCCAGCTTCTGGATGCGGCGGCTCAACGCCGGTTGCGAAAGATTCAAGGCTTCCGCTGCCCGGTGAAAGCTCTCCAGCTCCACCACCGAGAGAAAGGCCCGCAGATCCAGTATCTCACAATTAATGCTCATAGCGCATCAATCCTCATAAACTTTGCATTTCACATATCAATCATCTTACCGCAAAGTGCAAGAAACCAACAGATTGTTCTGTTGAACGCATGAATAATAAAGAGCACCGCGCCATGAATGACCTCCTTCGCATACCTTGCGTCCTCATGAGAGGCGGTACATCCAAGGGGCCGTTTTTTCTGGCATCGGACCTTCCCGCCGATCCGCAGCAGCGCGACCAGATCCTGCTGTCGGTGATGGGGTCCGGTCATCCCCTGCAGATCGACGGTATCGGCGGCGGCAACCCCGTGACCAGCAAAGTCGCCATCGTTGGCCCGTCAACGGTCACGGGTGCCGATGTCGACTATCTCTTTGCCCAGGTACGGATCGATCAGCAGATGGTCGACACATCCCCCAATTGCGGCAACATGCTTGCCGCCGTTGGCCCGTTTGCCATCGAAGCCGGTCTGGTCAGGACGACGGGAGCGGTAACGCGGGTGCGGATACACAATGTCAACACCGGCAAGCTGATTGAGGCGGAGGTCCCGACACCGGACGGCCGCGTGGCCTATCTCGGCGATGCATCGATTGACGGGGTGCCGGGGCACGCCGCGCCGATTGCCCTGACATTCATGGACGCCGCCGGTGCACGGACCGGCAAGCTGTTTCCAACAGGCCAGGCACGCGAGATCATCGACGGCATCGATGTCACCTGCATCGATTGCGCCATGCCGATGATGATACTCGAGGCTGCGTCCATCGGGGCAACCGGTTACGAGAGCGCTGCCGAACTCAACGCCGACCGTGCCCTCCTCGATCGGTTGGAAAAGCTGCGGCTGCAGGCGGGCCAGCGCATGGGCATGGGCGATGTGCGGACGCAGGTCACGCCCAAACCCGTCCTCATCTCAAAACCGAAAGCCGGCGGTGATCTGAATGTGCGTTATTTCATGCCGCATCAGTGCCATCCGTCCCTCGCCACGACGGGCGCCGTCGGCATTGCCACGGCCTGCATCAGCGATGCCACGGTCGCATCGCGCCTGATCGCAGGGCGCAGGCTTCCGGTCAATCTTGTTCTCGAACATCCAAGCGGCCGTCTGGAAGTCAAGCTGGAATCCCGCAATGGCACAACGGTCGCCGGCATATTGCGGACCGCCCGGCGTCTGTTTGAGGGGCAAGTCTTTGCCAAACCTGTAGCGCAAATGGTTTGCGCAGCATAATTGAACGCGGTTGCCGGGAGGGCATCGCACATCTGGGAGGAAATACCATGCATAAACTCATGCTCGCTCTGGCGGCGACGGTGGCATTTGCAGGATCGGCGTTGGCCGAACCTGTCCGCATCAGCGTCGGCTCGTACAATCTCAACAATCTGCCGTTTCCGGTCGCCTCGGGCCTCGGCCTTTATGAAAAGGAAGGGCTTGATGTCACTGTCGAGAATTTTGCCTCGGGTGGTTCAAAGACGCTGCAGGCGCTTGTCGCCGGTTCGACCGATATAGCCGTCGGCTTCTACGATCACACGATCCAGATGCAGGCGCAAAAGAAAGACGTCGTTGGTATCGTGCTGCTGGCGCGCAATTCGGGACTGGTGCTTGCCGGCGGCAAGAACACCACATTCGATCCGGCAAAGCCCGAAACGATCAAGGGCGCCAAGATCGGCATTACCGCGCCCGGCTCCTCGTCGGACTTCTTTGTCCGCTACTATCTGCAGCGCCACAAGCTTTCGGCGGATGATGTCTCGCTGATCGGTGTCGGTTCCGGCTCGGCAGCCGTCGCCGCCCTCGAACAGGGGAAGGTTGATCTCCTGGTGAATTACGATCCGGCAGCGACCTTCATTGAAGCCAAAGGCGTCGGCAAGATCCTGATCGACGCGCGCAGCGACGATGGCGCCAAAGAGATCTACGGCGGCATCTATCCGACCTCGGTTCTCTATGCCACGCAGTCCTACATCGACAAGAATCCGCAGACGATCCAGAAGGTCGTCAATGCAACGGTCAAGGCTCTGGAATGGATGAACAAAAGCGCTCCGGAAGAAATCGTCCAAAAACTTCCCGAAGCCTTCATTTCCGGTGACAAGGAAACCTACATAAAGGCCGTGGCAAACGCCAAGCCCATCTTCTCCATCGACGGCCGCTTCAACGAGGCCGAAGTCGAAACGCCGCTCGCAGTCCTGAAAAGCTTTAATGACAAGGTAGCGGCAACGGAGATCGACCTGAAGAAGACCTACACCAATAATTTCGTCGACAAAGCGCCGCACGAAGGCACGAACTGAGGGAGAGGACCATGGCCTTGGCAATGGTAAAACCGGTTGCGGCGGCAACCGTTGAACAACCGCGAAAAGCGATGGTGTCCATCGATTCCGTGACAATGTCATTCGGTACGTTCGTTGCGGTGGAAAACGTTGACCTGACAGTGGCCGATGGCGAGTTTCTTGCCATTGTCGGCCCCACCGGATGCGGTAAAAGCACGATACTGAACGCCATTGCCGGACTGCTCAAGCCGTCCGGCGGGCGCGTCTCGATTGACGGCAATCCGGTATCGGGCATCCAGAACGATATTGGCTACCTGTTCCAGCAGGATGCCCTGCTGCCCTGGAAAACCGCCATCGAGAATGTCGAGCTTGGGCTGCTGTTCAAGGGCGTTGCGACGGCGGAACGGCGCGAGCGGTCGATGATGTGGTTGGCCAAAGTGGGCCTGAAGGGCTTTGAGCAGCGATATCCGCACCAGTTATCCGGCGGCCAGCGCAAGCGGGTGCAGATGGCGCAGGCGCTGATCACCGGCCCGAAAGTCATTCTGATGGACGAGCCGTTCTCGGCGCTCGATATCCACACCCGGCATCTGATGCAGAACGAGCTTCTGCGTCTGTGGCAGGAGGAGCGCCGCGCCGTGGTGATGATCACCCATGACCTGGAGGAAGCGATAGCGCTCGGCGACCGGGTGGCGGTGCTTGCCGCCGGGCCGCGCAGCCGGGTTATCGACAGCTTCGATGTGGACCTTGCAAGACCGCGCGACGTCGCTGAAATCAAACTGGATCCGCGTTTCATGGATCTGTACCGCAATATCTGGGCGTCGCTGCGCGGCGAAGTGGAGAAGAGCTATGAACGTCGCGACTGAACGACTGATCCAACTGGGCCTGCTTGTGGCCATCCTCGGCGGCTGGCAGCTTGGCGTGTCGACCGGCGTCATCGACGTGTTCTTCTTTCCGGCGCCCGTCGACATTTTCAACCAGATCGTCAACTGGGTCATCGATCCCAATTTTTATCGCCACGTCACGATCACGCTGACGGAAACCGTGCTCGGCTATGTCATCGGCACGGGACTGGGCGTTGCCGCCGGCGTCTGGCTCGGTCTCAGCCGCAGTGCCGCGCGCATTCTCGACCCGTTCATCAAGGGCCTCAATGCCATTCCGCGCGTGGTGCTTGCGCCGATCTTCGTGCTGTGGCTCGGGCTCGGCCTGTGGTCGAAGGTGGCGCTTGCCGTCACACTCGTGTTCTTCATCACGTTCTTCAACGCCATGCAGGGCGTGCGCGAAGTCAATCCGGTGGTTCTGGCCAATGCCCGTATTCTCGGTGCAAAGCGTTCGGAACTCCTGCGCCATGTCTACTTCCCTGCTGCCGCCAGCTGGATTCTGTCCTCCCTGCGCACTTCGGTCGGCTTCGCCGTTGTTGGCGCCATCATCGGTGAATATCTTGGTGCGTCGGCAGGCCTCGGCTATCTGATCGCGCAGGCGGAAGGCAATTTCGATGCCGTCGGCGTTTTTGCCGGCATCATCATCCTCGCCGTCTTTGTTCTCGTCATCGACCGCGTGCTCGACGTGGTGGAGAACCGGCTGATCAAATGGCGGCCGAACGCGGCGGAAGAGAAGACGGCCTGACCCGCTCAGGCTGTTTGGTGACCGCCTTCCACGCGGTCTGCCGCGGTGCTTTCCGTGACATCCCGGGAGGCATCGCGGTCTTGAACCGTGACGCGCAGAATTTTCCCGGCTTCATCGAACAGAATGACTTCCTCGCCGGAACGCCGTGACACTTCACCCGTCCCGTTATGCGTTGCGACAAGACGCCAAACCGACTTCGCTGAACGGGGCGACAGTTGCTCGATCAGATCGTCTTCGGCAACCTGGTCGGGATAGACGGCAAAATAGGCCTTGAATGCCTCCAGGATAGCCTGCCGCCCGGCAATCTCGCCAATACCGCTCGATGCATAGACGGCATCGGTGGCGAAAAGGCCGGCAATTGCCTCGAAGTCTAGGGCATTGATGGCAGAATGGTAGAGGCGGGTTGTTTCGACGGGATTGAACGGCACGAGGGTCTTACTCCGGTTTGGGCCTGTGGACAGTGCACTATCCCCGGCATTTGTTCCAGAACGCCTGTGCCTATAAATCGTTGGTGTTTGACAGTTGCCGCCGCTTCAAGGACATAATTGTTCGCGCATTGTTTCGGCGCAGCGGTCTTTCAGCGACGGGGTGAAAACAAGTGCAGACAGCTCACGCGGATATCCGTCAAAAGCATATGGCGGTGCGGACCCATGCATTGGACTTCTGGATGGCGCGCGCCGCCGTCCTCGTCGTCGCCGGATTGCAGTTCCTGCTGGTGAATGATTTTTCGTGGGGACCGCGCTGGCTCGCGCCGGTTATCGAGCTTCTGCTGCTGGCGCCGCTTTCCATGGCAACCGCATGGGTGCAGACGCGCGCAAGGCAGGCAACAACGGAGGAGCATTTTCATCTGGTCGGGCGTTCGCGGCGTCTGATCCGCCGCGCCGCACTTGGCCTGACAATCCTGATCACGTTCATGAATTTCGTTGCGCTGTATTTTCTTGTAAGAGCCTTGCTCGGCGGTCACGCCGGGTCGGCGCAGACACTGCTGATCGATGCGGTCAATATATGGGTAACGAATGTCATCGCCTTTACCCTTTGGTACTGGAGCATTGACCGTGGCGGACCGGCCAGCCGCGGTCTGACATCAAAGACCTATGGCGATTTCCAGTTCCCGCAAATGGTCATTCAGGATGAACGGCTCAAGGATTGGTCACCGGGCTTCATCGATTACCTCTTTCTGTCATTCACCAATGCGACGGCTTTCTCGCCGACCGACACGATGCCCCTGTCGCCACGGGCAAAACTGCTGATGATGGCGGAAGCCTCGCTTTCCCTGCTGACCATCGCCCTTGTCGCGGCGCGCGCCGTCAATATCCTGGCGTAACGGCGAAACCGGAAACCTTGATGGACGAGAAGCGCATTCACCGGATTTTCGAGATCAGCATCCTGTTGAAAGGCGCCCATGCGCTCATCGAGTGTATCGGCGGTCTGATCCTGGTTGTTGTCAACACGGCCTCCATCCGGGCGATGGTGAACACGTTCACACAGACGAGACTCCTGGACGATCCCGATGATTATATCGCGACGCACCTTGCACGGCTTGCCGGCGACTTCTCCGTCAGCAGCCAGCATTTCTATGCTTTTTATCTGCTGAGCCACGGGCTCATCAAAGCCCTGCTGGTCGTCGCGTTGCTGCGCAACAAGCTTTGGGCCTATCCGCTTTCCCTCGTGGTTCTTGGACTGTTCATCGCCTACCAGCTGTACCGGTATTCCTACACGCAGAGCGCAGCCCTCATCGTGCTGACGGTTTTCGACCTGTTTGTCATGCTGCTCATCTGGCACGAATACCGGCTGGTTCAAAAGCACGCTTCGCGATAGGTTGCGCCGATGCCGCTAAAAATTCCTCTCATCGCCGGATCGATCCTTTGCCTTCTCATCTTTCCGCTCGCATTGCTTTTTGCGGGCATGTCGGTGATGGCGTCGGATGGCGGAATCACGGCTGAGGCGCGGATGATTTTCTATGTGATGTGCGGCTGGCCGGTCAGCGCCCTTGCCGGACCGATTGGCGCAGCATTGACCCACCGCCGCCTCGGCGCGTGGGCCCTTTTGTGGTTCGTTCCGTGCCTGGCCTATGCGGCGGTTATCCTCGGGCTCACCCTATTCGCCCGCTGACGTCACAGGGTGGTCAAAGCTCCAAGAAGGACTCGAACCCGCCATAGATCATACGCTTGCCATCAAACGGCATCTCCCATTTATCATTCGCAAGCCGGGGGTCCTCCATAGCCTTCCTGTTGGTTTCGTCCCGCTGCTGTCGCGACGCATGAACAATCCACGAAAAGACGACGATTTCATCGTCCTTTGCCTGCACGGCACGCGGAAACGACGTCAGCTCGCCGTAGGGAACGTCATCGCCAAGGCATTCCACATAGGCCAGTGCGCCATGTTCCTTCCAGACATCACCCGCAGCGCGCGCCATCGCCTTATAGGCATCGATCTTGTCCTTCGGCACGGCCAGTACAAATCCATCGACATAAGACATTGTCATCTCCTCATTCGTTTCAACTGTTCTAGGACGATTGAACGGGATGGTTTGCGACATTGTTCCCGTATTTTTATCAGCTCCCGATGATTTCCGGGCTGATCATGGAATGACCGCCTTTTTCGCAAGGCGGTCATTCGCTGCTTTTGCTGAAAAACCGGTCAAAGACCGTTCTTTTTGAGAATCTCCGGTGCATTCGCCTTGGTGATGGTTTCGGTGCCAAGGACGATTTTTTTCTCCACCTTTTCACCCGCAAGGACTTTCAGCGCCTGGCGCAATCCTTCGGCTCCGGGTGTCGGGTAGAGGAACGTTGCGGCGAGTTCCCCCTTGTTGACCCACTGGACGCCTTCATTCGGCAGTCCGTCGACGCCAAGGAACAGGATGTCCTTTTCGCGCCCCGCATCCTTGGCGGCGAGATAGGCACCATAGGCCATCGGATCATTGTGGCCGTAGACCAGCTTGATGTCCTCATGGTTGCGCAGGGCGGTCGCCATGATGTTGTAGGCCTGATCCTGCTTCCAGTCACCGGACTGCTTGTCCAAGAGATAGGTGATGCCCTTCTCCGCATCGGTGTATTTGTGGAAACCGTTGCTGCGGTCATGGCTTGCCTGCGTGCCGAGGCCACCCCAGATTTCGACCACTGTGCCTTTGGCCTTGCCCTTGCCGCCAAGCAATTCCACGGCGTGTTGTCCCGCCGCTTCACCGATCACCACATTGTCGCCGCCGATCCACTGGGTGAACTTGTCGGTATCGACGTTGCGGTCAAGCACGATCACCGGAATGCCGGCATCCATGGCTTTTTCCACCACGCCGGTCAGGCCAGCCGATTCCTTGGGTGAAATCAGGATCGCGTCCACTTCCTGCCGGATGAAATTTTCAACATCGGCCACCTGCTTTTCCGTCTTGTCCTGGCCGTCAGCGACAAGCAGCTCAACATTCGGATGGTTTTTGGCTTCGGCGACCAGATCCTTATTGAACTGGACGCGCCAGGGTTCGACGGTCGTGGTCTGGCTGAAGCCGATGACATATTTATCCTTGGCCCATGCGCCCGGCATGTGCAGCGCCAGCGGCGCGATGAAGGCGGTTGCCATTGCCAATCTGGCAAAATGTCTGCGTGTCAGTCTCATTCTATCCTCCCTGATAGTCCTTGTTGTCGGTTCAATCACCGTGCCCTTGCCGGTTTTCTGGCTTGCTGGGCTCGGATTTCCTTGATGGGGCGGCTGTCGCGAGCTGGGAGAGAAAAAACAGCCATCCGCTGGAGCGCCGCTCCTGCAGCAGCACCGCAACAATGATGATGATGCCCTTGAGCACCAGTTGCGTGTTGCTGTCGATATTGTTGAGCTGCAGGATATTGCTGAGAAAGCCGAAGATGAGCACGCCGACGAGCGTGCCGATCATCGAGCCGCGGCCGCCCATCAAGCTGGTGCCGCCGATCACCACGGCCGCAATCGCATCAAGCTCAAGCCCCGTGCCCGCATCGGGTTTTCCCTGCCTGTATTGCGCGACATAGAGAATGCCCGCGAGCGCCGCGAGATATCCCGATATGGCATAGACGCTGATCTTTACCCGCCAGACCGGCACGCCGGCGAGCCGCGCCGCTTCTTCATTGCCGCCGATGGCATAGATGTACCGGCCGAACTTCGTGTATTTCAGGATCACCCAGAACAGGAGAATGATGGCGGCAAAGATCAATCCCGGAACCGGTATCAATCCGAATATCAGCGAGCGCAGGAATTCGAAATTCTCAGTTGCGTTGCTGCCGGTATAGACCGGCCAGACCGCCGTGTTCTGGCCCGCCGTCAGGCGGGCAACCCCCAGCCCCGCCACCATCATGGCAAGCGTGACGATGAAGGGCTGCAGACGGCCGCCGACGATGACCAGGCCATTGACCATGCCAAGCATGAAACCGACGGCGGGAACCACAACGAGCACCAGCAGCACCCCGGCCTTCGCATCTGCACCGGAGGCGACCCACCAGGCAATGGCGGCCGCAGCCACGATTGCAACAAGGGCGATGATGCGGTTCCGCTGCGTCTGGTCATTTTCGCGCTCGCCGACGGACCGCCCGCCTATCCGGGCAAGGAACAGCCCCGCTCCCAGCACGACAAGGAATGCTAGTATGAAAATGGCGGGAATACCGATGGTATAGGCCGCTGACCAGCCCTCATTGGTCAGGAGCATGGCGCAGACGACGGAACCCAGCGCAAGCACGGACCCGACCGAAAGGTCAATTCCGGCAATGAGGATCACCAGCGTCATGCCGACAGCTGTAATGCCCGTGACCGAAATCTGCCGGAAAACATCGGACAGGTTGCCGTAGGACAGGAATATATTGTGCCCCTTGGACGATACCGGCGATGAGAAAATGCCGACCAGAAACAGCAGTACCAATCCCCAGTAGAGCTTGGTTGCATTCAAGAGGCTCCTGATCCGGCCGAGACTGCCTTGGGATGACCGCATGGTCTGCTCGCTCGTTCGTGTCATGCCGCATCCTTTGTCAGAACCGTGCCCAGGGGTGTTGCCAGTTCCATCACCCGTTCTTCGGAGAATGCCGGGCTCTCAAGAATGCCGGCTGCCCTGCCCTCACACATCACGAGGATGCGGCTGGAGAGCGCAAGAAGTTCCGGCAATTCGGAACTCACCATGATCACCGCCACGCCGGACAAAGCGAGCTTTTTCAGAAGCTCGTAGATCTCATCCTTAGCGCCGACATCGATCCCCCGCGTCGGTTCGTCCAGCAGGACAACGCTTGGCCGGGTTTCCAGCCATTTGCCCAGCACGATCTTTTGCTGATTGCCGCCGCTCAGCTGATCGACCCTCTGATCCGGGCCATCGCAGCGCACGTGCATCGCTTTGATGATCCGGCCTGCCACGGGGTCCTCGCGCCGGCGGCTGATCCAGCCGAACGGCGCGAGCCATGGCAAGGACGGCAGCACGGCATTGGCCCGGATGTCGGCGTCCATGAGAAGACCCGTTCCCTTGCGGTCCTCGGTCAGGAAGGCGATGCCTTTTGCCACCGACCGGCGCGGCGTCAGGGAAGCGGCGGCAAGGTTGGTGCCGTTGCCGGTGATCGTACCGGAGCGTTCTCCGGTCGCCGCGCCGAAAATCAGTTCAAGCACTTCGGTGCGCCCCGAACCCAGCAGCCCGCCGATCCCGAGAATTTCGCCGGCATGGAGATCAAAGCTCACATCATCGACAACATTGTGCATGCTACCGCGCGAATTCGGGCGGCGCAGGCCGAGATGGCGCGCTTCAAGCACAACCGGCCTGCCCGATCCATCCGCCTTGGGTTCCGGCGCAGCCAGATCGCGGCCCACCATCATGCGGATGAGATCGCGCTCGCTCACATCCTGCGCCCGGCGCGTGGCGATGAAGCTGCCGTCGCGCAACACGGTGATCTTGTCGGCCAGCGAGAATATTTCATTCATCCGGTGGGAAATATAGATGATGGCAACGCCGTTGCGGGCCAGTTCCCGCACAAAGCTTGCCAGTCTCTGGGCTTCGGCCTCCGACAATGCCGAGGTCGGCTCATCGAGAACCAGCACGTCGGCCTTCAGGGACAATGCCCGGGCAATCTCGACAAGCTGCTGCTCGCCAACGCGCAAATTCTCCACATCGGCACGCGGATCGATATCGATGCCGAAGCGGTCGAGCAGTTCGGCACTCTTCGTTTCGATGCGCCTGCGGTCGATGAACAGGCCGCCAATCAGCGGCTCGCGCCCGAGAAAAATATTCTCGCAGACGCTGAGGCTTGGAATGAGGTTGAGTTCCTGGTGGATGATGGCGATGCCGTTGTGCTCGGCTTCCCGCGGCGAGGCGAAGTCAACCGCGCGGCCCCGGACAAGCATGTCACCGCCGCTGCGGCGATGGACGCCGCTGAGGATTTTCACCAGCGTCGACTTGCCCGCACCATTCTCCCCCATGATGGCATGAATCTCGCCCGGATAGATGTCGAGATCGATGCTTCGAAGAGCAACAATATGAGCGAATGACTTGCTGATGCCGCGCATCGAGACGATCGGCAGCTGACTATCCAAAATGTTCCTCCCAAAACATTCTTTCAAGTTAATATGTAACATGTTAGATGTTATTGGGCAGGAGTCAAATGCTTCATTCGGAGGAATCGAATTCAGCCTCCCGCCATGCAACAGGGCCTATCGGGGGAACGTTGAACGTGCAATTGGGGTCAGGCGGCAAGAGTTTCAGGGAACAGAAAGTCGTCGCGGTCACGCGCAAGGACCAGGTCTATTCCATCCTGCGGCAGGCCATCATTTCATCGCAGCTGGCGCCCGGCGAAGCCATCCGCAAGGAGCTGGTGGCGCTGCAGCTCGGCGTATCGCGCACGCCGGTCAGCGATGCCATCAACCGCCTCGCCGACGAAGGCCTGGTCGAGATTTATCCGCAAACCGGCACCTTCGTTGCCCGGCTGCGTCTCGACAAGATCGAGACAGCCCAATTCGTGCGCATTGCCCTGGAAACGGCAGCCATCCGGCGGGCGGCGGAGCGCAGCTCGGCTGAGATCGTGCAGCGCCTGCGCGATAATCTGGACCGGCAGCGCAAGGCGGCGGACTCCAGGGACTTTGAGGGGTTTTACGCGCTCGACGAGGAATTGCACGATATGATCTGCGATGCGGCGGGGCTGGCCGGATTGCGCGAGATTGCCGCGAAGGAGCGCAGCCAGATCGACCGCGTGCGGCGGCTGCTCCTGCATTACGAAACGCGCATGGTCGAAACGCTGAAAGAGCACCAGACTATCGTCGATGCCATTGCCGGCAGCAGCGTCGAGCGCGCGGCGGCGGCGATGGAAGAGCATATTTCCAAGATGGGCAAAATGCTGCTGCAGCTGCAGAGCAAACGGCCGGAGCTTTTTGCCGAATAGCCCCCTCGCCGCCCGGTCTAATCCGCATGCAGGTCGCGCGGGATTGCCGGACCGACCTCCAGATCCCGGAATTCGGCTGCAAAGCCAGCCCGCTGCGGCGAACAGGCCATGATACCGGCCGACGCATCGTCTTTGGGAAACGGCGCGAGCCGCGCCAGCTGCCACGGCGCGTCATTGATGGCATACTGGACCCGCACCGCATCATCGTGGCGGGTCAGCCGGATGTGCACGGCATCGTCGACACGGGCGCTGTGCAGCGGAATGACGGACCAATCAGAAATCCGGTTGGTGACGACGACGCTGAAATGCATGAGGCCGTCAGTATATTCGATGCCGGTCTTGATCCAGTTCCGGGCGTCGATCCGCAGCATCAGACCGGCTTGATCGTAGAGTTCGCGGTAGTCGCCGCGCACGGTCACGCGGGCGCTGAAATCGCCGCTGACCGGCATCAGATAGGCATGGCCATTGTCGCGCGCGAAACCATAGAAGGTGTGCTGCCAGAAATCAGTATTCTCAGCCGTCGCAAGCGAGAGCAGACGCGCATCGCCGTGATGGGATGGCGGCGCATTGAGCCAGTTGAACCCGTCAGTCATCACTCCCTCCACACACGAATCCGGCCTGAAACGGCAGATGCGGTGTAGCAGATTGCTGCCGGCGCTGAAATCCATTGCGGCGATAGGTACGGTTACCAATTGGCACTGGTGGTGCATCGGAGCATCATGGAGATGGTTCTTCATCCGGCGATCGCCTTGGCCGCGCAGGTTTTGGCCATACCGTGGGGGTACGTCAGGCTATGCGGGTGTAACAGATGGAAAGGCAATCAAGGTATTTGCTCGGATTCACAAATGTGATTGAAAACGGCGGAGTGGGAGTGGTGATTTTATTGATAACCAGCCGTTCTCATTTCAAAAATGATCTTACGGACAACGCGTATGCCAATGCTTTCTCACTATAAAAAGAGTGGCTGCAGCGCACTTGTTTTTCTTGCATTGGCAGCAATTACAGTATTGGACTCTCCGTTTGGAAACCACCAGAACGCGATATTAATACTAAAATTACTATCAATATTTTCAACATTCATGGCTCTTTTGTGCTTAGAATATTCTACATTTACTAATTTTCATAAATTAACGTTGAAATCCATCATAAGTTCGACTCTGTTTTGCGCGTTATACTGCCGAGATGATACAGATTATATTTCAGCAACACTCGTGTTTTCCGGAGTTTTCGCCTGTTTTTTCATCGCGCAGCTTATGGCCAGACCGAAAGAATTGACTGACGAAAACCACAAATAACCGCACGCACGTGCCACCTTCAATCCTGAACCATGAGCACTGCTTTGGATTTGGCCTGGGATATATCAACCACATTTATTTTGGCCGGGATTGAGGAGTTGATCAAGGCTTACCTCGTTGTCCTGTTCCGCGACACCAGGTTCCGCATACCGTCCTATTTCCTGTTTTTTGGCCTGGAATGTGTATTCAAGACACCGGTGGTCTACGAGCACACTTTGGAACTTGGTGCCGGTCCGGTGTTTGCAGTGCTTGGAACCTTGTCCGTCGTTGTCTCCTCAACCAGCTTTCACATTTTTACATCATTGGTTTATGCCAAAGCCAGATGGATTTACGCGGCAATCTTCTACTGCACAGTCATTCATTGCGCCACCAACATGACGATGGATTATTTGCCGGTTCTTTCCCTCGAAATCTACGCGTTCATCTGGTGGCCATATACATCCGTCGCCATAATCATTCTCTTGCCCTATTCCTATTTTGAACGGCGCATAAGCATTGCCCCCCGTGAATGAGAGAGCAAACCTTGCGCTTTTCCGTCAGGAAGCCATCGACAGCCGTAAGCACAAATGGTTCGGGCGCCCGCAACTATTGCGCCCGATATCCGCAACAGTGGCAACGGGGTGTGCGGTGGTTGCGGTCGCAATGATCGGCATATTCGTGGCATTTGGCGAATACACGCGCAGGGTCCGCCTCACCGGCACGGTGCAGACCAGCGTCGGCGTCGTGCGCTTGATTGCTCCGCAAGCCGGACAGATTGTTGAAACCTCGGTCAGCGAGGGACAGGAGGTGCATAAAGGCGACCGCCTGTATGTGGTAAGCACCGATAGCACGACCTCCGATGGAAACACCTATGCTGCCATTATCGGCCAGCTCCGCCTGCAGCGAAACGAACTGCAGCAGGAGATGGCACGACGCGTCGAACTGGACAAGGAACATAAGGATAATCTGCAAGAGCAGGCGGCTGCGCTCGAGCGGGAGATTGCGCAGGTTGCAGCGCAGATATCCGTAACGGCTGCCTATGCGCAAACCCTGAAGCAATTTGCCGACCGGCTGGAGGGCGTGGTTGAAAAAGGCATTGTTGCACAACGGGAATTCGAGGTGCGGCGGGAAAGTTACATGGGGCAGCGCGCACTTCTGGAAAACCTGCGCCGGGACACCATCCAGTTGCGGGCCAAATTGCAGGAGACCCGTTCCAAGCTCAGGGGCTTCGATCGCGAAGCGGCCTCCGTCATCGGCGGGTTGAAGCGGCAAATATCGGCTCTTGATCAACAGACCGCTGATATGGAGCGCAACCGGGAAATATTGGTGACGGCGCCGCAGGATGGCACGGTGACAGCCGTGCTTGTCCGCGAGGGACAGACGGTTGGTGCAGGCACACCGCTTCTATCCATATTACCGGCATCGGGACATGTGGAAGTTCACTTCTTGGCCTCAAGCGCGGCAATCGGCTTTATCAGGCAAGGATCACCTGTGCTTCTGCGCTATGCGCCGTTTCCCTATCAGAAATTCGGCCAGTATCCCGCTACCATTGCAGAGATTTCCCGCGTTGCGTTGCGCGCGGCGGACGGCGAAGGCATTGCCGCCGGGCAAATCGCTGGAAAACAGCTCCCGAGCGGCTTTTACAGGGTCACCGCCAAGCCGGAGCAGGATACCGTTCTTGCCTATGGTGAACGCGAACCATTGCAGGTCGGCATGGACGTCGAGGCCGATGTCTTTCTGGAAACCAGAAAATTGTATGAATGGATATTGGAGCCGCTCTACAGTCTGAGCGGCGGCATTGGCGGCAAGCCGGGATCACGCGCAAGAAATGAATCCGGTGCTGGATAGGCTCTCATTCGGCTTCAGGCATCGCTTGCCGGTCATCCTGCAAACGGAAATGGCCGAATGCGGGCTTGCCTGTCTCGCCATGATCTGTGGTTTTCACGGCAACAGGGTGGATATCGGCATCCTTCGCCGCAGGCACGCGGCTTCCATCAAGGGCACGGCGCTGACATCCTTGATGCGTATTGCGACAAAACTGGGGTTTGCCAGCAGGGCCATTCGTCTCGATGTTGCAGATTTTGCCGATCTGCGCCTGCCCTGCATTCTGCATTGGGATTTCTCCCACTTTGTCGTCCTGGCAAGGACAACGGCAAAGGGGATCGTCGTTCACGACCCTGCGCTCGGGCGACGCTCTCTCACGTTCAGCCAGGCCTCGGCCCATTTCACCGGCGTTGCACTGGAACTGCTGCCGACTGGTGGTTTTGTGAAAAAGGTGGAAAAGGAGCGCATTCGCCTAAGCGATCTCTTCCGCAATGTCGCTGGCCTCAAGCGCGCGCTCGCCCAGCTTTTTCTGCTGTCGCTCTGCCTGGAGGTTTTTGCACTCCTCAGCCCGGTGGGCTCGCAAATCGTTATCGATCAGGTTGTCGTCTCGGCCGATCACGATCTGCTCATGACCGTCGCGATTGGTCTATGCCTGTTTCTGCTGCTCCAGACGATGATCGGGATTGCACGCGGCTGGGCCGGACTTCTGATGGGCACAAGTCTCAACCTGCAATGGACAACCGGCCTGTTCGATCATCTGCTGCGCCTTCCCTTGTCTTATTTCGAGAAGCGTCACATCGGCGATGTCGTGTCCCGCTTTTCCTCGCTCGTTCCCATTCAGTCGGCGCTGACCACGGACATCGTTGCGGCGGTCCTCGATATCATCGTTGTCATGGGCTCTCTGTGCCTCATGCTGATCTATGGCGGCTGGCTGACATGGGTCGCCGCAGCCACGCTGGCGATCCAGACCCTCATTCGCGTTGTCTCCTACCCGGCCTATCGGGCGGCCAATGAGGCGGCCATCGTGCAGGGAGCCAAAGAAGATTCGCACTTTCTGGAATCCATTCGGGGTATTGCCAGCCTCAAGGCGCTCGATCTGCATGAACGACGGCGCGGAGCATGGCTTAACCTGATGGTCGAATCGATCAATGCAGACCTGCGCATCCGCAAACTCGATCTGGTTTTTGGTACGACAAGTGATCTGCTCGATGGTTTTGACCGCATCATCATGCTCTGGCTGGGAGCTTCAGCCGTCATGGACGGAGCCATGACCATTGGCATGCTCGTTGCTTTTCTTGCCTACAAGGACCAGTTCACCGGGCGGGTGTCTGCGCTGATTGGTCTGACCGTCCGGCTCAAGATGCTCGGTATGCATACCGAACGCCTTGCCGATATCGCATTGAGCGCGCCCGAGGATGCGCCCCGCACCGCATCCAGCGATCAGGACATGTCGCGATTTCAGGGCAAATTGGAAATCAAGAATTTGACTTTTTGCTACAGTGACGGCGATCCGCCTGTTCTGACGAATGTCAATCTCACCATCAATCCGGGTGAAATCATTGCTCTGACGGGCCCATCCGGCGCGGGCAAAACCACGTTCATGAAGATCCTGGCGGGACTGCTGGCCGTTCAGGACGGCCATTTGTCGATTGACGGGCAGGACATCAACCGCCTCGGCGCATCTGCCTACCGCAAAGCCGTTGCGTGTGTTCTGCAGGATGACCGGCTTTTCGCCGGTACGATCGCCGAAAATATCTCCGCTTTCGATCCGGAACATGATAGCGAGCGGGTATGCCACTGCGCGCGACTTGCTGCCATCGACGGCGAGATAAACCGTATGCCCATGGCCTACGAGACACTCGTGGGTGATATGGGCAGCGCTTTGTCCGGCGGCCAAAGACAGCGGATTTTTCTGGCGCGCGCGCTTTACCGCCAGCCAAAAATCCTGTTTCTCGATGAGGCGACCAGCCATCTTGACGAAGACAATGAGAAGACGATCAACCGCGCACTGGCCAGCCTTGCCATAACGCGAATTATCGTGGCGCACCGGCAATCGAGCATTGCGCTTGCGCATCGAACAATCAGAATTCACAACGGCAGCATTGAGGAATTCACATCCTCAAGCGCAATCCCGTGAGATTTGCGGAGCAAAATCTCACGAATGCAAGGTTTCCGGGCGTTCGCCGGCTGGCGTGAAGCGGAACGGCTTCTGAAAATGCCCTCGCTCCGCCAAGACGTTCAATTCGCGATTTGCCGCCATGACGGCCAGCTCGTCCACGTCGCGCACACCGCTTTCATAGATCGCAATGACAATCCGGGCGAGCTGGTTGCAGCGAGCGTGGGTTTTCGGGCAGCGATCGAGCATTTTTGAAGCCCGGTCATGGGCCTGCTGCATGATGTCCCAGTCCGTCGTGGAGTGAATGCGTTGGTCCCTGCTTGAAAAAGGCATGACACACTCCCTGAATATGACTGAAAGTTTTGCAATACCGCAGTGCCGGGCCTGCAGCGCGGCAAAATTGCGGATAAAACCAGTAGATTCCTCTTTGCGCCGGAACGCAAATCACACCCGCCAAAGCAGGCGATAACTATTTTGTGATCGGCATTTCCGCCTCTGAACGCCAACCATTTTTTGTTGACCGCGTCGCTCATGTTTTGTAAGGCTCACTTGTTCCGGGGTCCATTGCTGGCGCAACCGAAATTTGCTCTGCAAACCATACAAATCAAAGAGGTTTTCATGAAAATCAACTTTCCGACTTTTGCAAGTGCCGCGGCGCTCGCTGTTGCCCTGATCGCCGCTCCGGCGATGGCACAGAATGCCGATGGCATTGTTGTTTATAATGCCCAGCATGAAAGCCTCACCAAGGCGTGGGCCGAAGGTTTCACCAAGGAAACCGGCATCAAGGTGACGATCCGCAACGGCAAGGACATGGAGCTGGCCAACCAGATCGTGCAGGAAGGCGCTGCTTCCCCCGCCGACGCATTCCTGACGGAAAACTCCCCCGGGATGGTTCTGGTCGACAATGCCAAACTGTTCGCACCGCTCGACAAGACAGTGCTTGATCAGGTGCCGGCCAATTTCCGTCCCGAGCATGGCCGCTGGACCGGCGTTGCCGCCCGCTCCACCGTCTTTGCCTATGACAAGAATAAGCTGACTGAAGACAAGCTGCCGAAGTCGCTGCTCGACCTTGCCGATGCCAGCTGGAAGGGCCGCTGGGGCGCAGCGCCGGCCGGTGCCGATTTCCAGGCGATCGTCAGCGCACTCCTGGAACTCAAGGGTGAGGAAACCACAGCCAAGTGGCTGAAGGGGCTCAAGGAAAATGCCACCGCCTACAAGGGCAACAGCGTTGCCATGAAGGCCGTCAATGCCGGAGAAATCGAAGGCGCGGTGATTTATCACTATTACTATTTCGGCGATAAAGCCAAAACCGGCGAAAACACCAAGAATGTGTCCCTGCATTACTTCAAGCATGAGGATCCGGGCGCATTTGTCAGCATTTCCGGCGGCGGTGTTCTCGCTTCGAGCAAGCATAAGGACGATGCCCAGGCGTTCCTCAAATGGGTCACCGGCAAGGCTGGTCAGGCTGTCTTGAAGGATGGAGATTCCTTCGAATATGCCGTTGGCAAGGACGCCGCATCCAATGCCGCCCTCGTGCCCCTGGCCGATCTGCAGGCACCGAAGGTGGAACCTTCCAAGCTGAACAGCAAGAAGGTGACAGATCTGATGACGGCAGCGGGCCTGCTGTAACCACCACGCCGGTTAGCCGGCAATGAAATAACTCTGGACACCTCCTGCACAGACATTTGATCTTGCAGGGGGTGTTGTTCGATTCCGCTTCGGGTATGAAGGCCAATCTGGCCGCCGGCGGGTACTCGTGCGTATGAAAGCAAATGTGAATTGTTGTCTACCGGATCAATAAACGGCCAACGTCCCGATGCGGCTGCTGCGCAGCTGGCTTTGGTCCCGCATCATGCCGTGCGACGCCTGCCGTTTTTGTCTGTTTTCGGGCTTGCCGGGCTTGTTGCCCTGCTCAGCCTCCTGCCGCTTGGTTTCGTCATCTGGGTTACCATCCAGACCGGCTGGGATACGGTGGTCACCCTGGTGTTTCGCGCCCGCGTCGGCGAATTGCTGGTCAACACGGTGCTGCTGGAAGTCTGGACAATCCCGCTGTCGATCGTTCTGGCGGTCAGCCTTGCCTGGCTGACAGAGCGGACGGATCTGCCCGGCGCCCGCCTGTGGGCGTGGCTGGCGGTAGCGCCGCTTGCCGTCCCGGCATTTGTCCACAGTTATGCCTGGATCAGCATTGCTCCCAGCCTGCATGGCCTGTTCGGCGGTGTTCTTGTGTCCGTTCTGGCTTACTTCCCGTTTCTCTATCTTCCCGTTGCGGCACAGATGCGGCGCGTCGATCCGGCCATGGAAGATGTCGGCGCATCGCTCGGCCTCAGTCCTTGGCGGGTTTTCTTCCGGGTGCTGTTGCCGCAGTTGCGGTTTGCCATTTGCGGCGGCTCCCTGTTGATCGGCCTGCATCTTCTGGCGGAATACGGCCTGTTCGTCATGATCCGCTTCGATACTTTTGCAACAGCCATCGTTGACCAGTTCCAATCAACCTTCAATGGCCCTGCCGCCAATATGCTGGCCGGCGTGCTGGTGCTGTGCTGCGCGGGCCTGCTGGCGCTGGAAGCGCTGATTCGCGGCAATGAACGCTATGCGCGTGTCGGTTCGGGATCGGCCCGCCCGATCACGAAATACCGGCTGGGCTGGCTGGCGCTGCCATGCCTGCTCATTCCGGTGATCACCACCGCGCTGGCGCTGGGCGTTCCGTTCGTCACCCTTGGCCGCTGGCTGATTGCCGGCGGCACGTCGGTGTGGAAGCTGAACGAAATCGGCACCGCCTTTGGAAGCACATTGCTGCTGGCCGTTGCAGGCGCTGTTCTGGCCACCGTTGCCGCAACGCCCATGGCGTGGCTTTCAGTGCGGGCTCCCGGCCGCATGCAGCGAGCCCTCGAGGCCTGCCACTACTATGTCGGTTCGCTGCCTGGTGTCGTGGTTGCGCTCGCGCTTGTCACCATCACGGTGCGCGTCGTCCTGCCGCTCTACCAGACAGCCGCAACACTGCTGCTCGCCTATGGGCTGCTCTTCCTGCCGCGCGCCCTGGTCGGACTGCGGGCCAGCATCGCGCAGGCGCCTGTCGAACTGGAGCGGGCAGCCATGGCGCTCAGCCGCACGCCGGTGCAGGCGGTCACGCGCATTACCATGCGGCTGGCCGCACCCGGCGCCGCCGCCAGCGTCGCATTGGTGGCGCTTGGCATCACCAACGAATTGACGGCGACGCTGATGCTTGCACCCAATGGTACGCGCACGTTGGCAACGGAATTCTGGTCGCTGACCAGTGAGATTGATTATGCGGCTGCCGCGCCCTATGCACTGATGATGGTGGTGCTGTCCCTGCCCCTCACGCTCCTGCTGCATGCCCAATCGAAACGGATTATTGGACGATGACCTTTCTCGACATTCGCGGTGTAACAAAACGATACGGTGTCACCACCGCCGTCGATGACGTCACACTGTCGGTCGCAGCGGGCAGCCGCACGGCGGTTGTCGGGCCGTCGGGATCGGGCAAGACCACCCTGCTGCGCCTCATCGGCGGGTTTGAAGCCCCCGACAGCGGCCAGGTAACACTGAATGGCGACGTATTGGCCGACGGCACGGCGATCGTTCCGGCGCATCGCCGCAGTGTCGGCTTCGTGACGCAGGATGGCTCGCTGTTCCCGCACCTGACGGTCGCCGACAATATCGGCTTTGGCCTGGACAAGCGCAGTCCCGACCGCAGCCAGCGCATCCTTGCCCTCATGGACATGGTCGAGCTTGACCCCATCATGCTGAACCGCCGGCCGCATCAGCTGTCGGGTGGACAGCAGCAGCGGGTCTCGCTTGCCCGTGCCCTCGCACGCCAGCCCAAGCTGATGCTGCTGGACGAGCCGTTTTCCGCCCTCGACACGGGTCTGCGCGAAAACATGCGCAAGGCGGTTGCGGCTGTTCTGAAAAAAGCCGGCATTACCACCATTCTGGTCACCCACGATCAGGCGGAAGCCCTGTCCTTTGCCGATCAGGTCGCGGTGATGCGGCAGGGCAAACTGGTGCAGGCCGGACCGCCGCGCTCGCTCTATCTGAACCCGTCGGACCGCACGACGGCCTCGTTCCTCGGCGACGCCATTCTCCTGCCAGCCGAAATCGGCAATGGCTGGATCGATTGCGCCTTTGGCCGCTTGGTGGCGAATACTGCCGATCGGCTCGGCAAGGCGGAAATCATGCTGCGCCCCGAACAGCTGAAACTTGTCGCCGTCACCGAAAAGGACGTCATGACCTCGCTAGACGCGAGTGCCGGTTATGGCAAGGTGGTCGATATCGAATTCGGCGGTGCCGTGTGCACCGTGATGCTTGCGATCATGGGCAGCCATGGTGCGCAGGACGGCAAGCCGGCCGCGCCGGTGCAGATCAAATGTTCTGCCGTCAATCTTCCTGCAACCGGGGATCATGTGCGCATTGAAGTCCTCGGCGAGCCGCATATATTTGCCTGACGCGGTTGCCGTTCCAGATTAGGAAGCAGCAATCGCTCCAACAGGAACACTCCCGGAAGGAACCTCCATGCCGCTTTCGATGTACCAGATTTCAGTCCCGGTCTATATCCGCGGCTTTTCGATCCTCTCGACGCTGATTGCCAAGGCTGAAGCCTATGCGCAGGAAAAGAAAATTGATCCTTCCGTGCTTGTCAGCGCGCGCCTGGCCCCCGACATGCTGCCGTTTTCGGGACAGGTTCAACGGGCGAGCGACACCTCCAAGGCGACGATTACCCGCCTGACCGATGTCAAAGCGCCAAGTTTTCCCGATGATGAAGTGAGTTTTGCCGATCTGAAGGCGCGGATCGCCAAGACCGTGGCCTTTCTGGAAGGCCTGGACACGTCAGTGCTCGATGACAGTGAGAGCCGCGAGGTTACCCTGAGTTTCGGTCCGCACAAGGCGCTTCTGGGCGGGCAGGATTACATGCTGCAGTTCGCGTTGCCGAACTTCTTTTTCCACGTCACCACCGCCCATGACATCCTGCGGCACAATGGCGTTCCCATCGGCAAGCTGGATTATCTGGGCGCCTACAGCACTTAAAGGAGAAGCCGTTAGCGCTGTCTTGCCTTGCGGGCAGCGTAGCGGCGATCGCGTTCCGCCTTGCGCTCGGCCTCATCGGCGATGACGCGGGCGATCCGGTTGCTTGACTCGGCCTGCAGCGCCTTTGCGGCAGCCTCAGCTGCTTCTGACACAGCGGCGGCTTCCGCAAGCTTGCGGTCACGTTCTTCCTGCTTTATGCGCTCGCGTTCTGCCTGCCGTGCCGCACGTGCCGCCGCAATGGCTTCCCGTTCAGCGCGTTTTGCCTGCATCTCCGGGTCAGTCGGCTTGGGTGCTTTTTCGAACTTTTTGAGAAGCAGTTGCTTGGCCTCGGCCGCCGCTTTGCGGCGATCAGCGAATTCATTGAGATGTTTCAATCCGGGGTAGTCCTTGTATGGGTTGTTTGGATCTGCCGGAGGCGCGCCCGGCATACGCCGTTTACGCGACAGCGCACCGCATCGCGCGGCGCCGCAGATAGAGTTCCTGTAGCCTACCCGGCGCGCCGTGACAATGAAAGCTCCGCCTAAAGATCAATTGAATTATCAAGATTTCCGGCTCATTGTAATATCTGGTGTCGATTGGCAAAAAAGAACGTGAAAACCTTCGGGTCACGCACCATATCTCTGGAAATGATCCGGCGTCACACTCTGGCACCTCCGGACAGACGCCCACGGGAGAGCAACATGGCTCACTTTGAATATCAATTGCATGCCTTTGATCTTGATAGCAAATTCGGTTTTGCCGACGGCAATATGTTTGGCGCGCTGCTGCGCGAGAAACTGGGCAAGCTCGCACCCAACAAGCGCGAGGTCCTGGTCGAATGCGTCAAGCGCTTCCTGCTGCCAGCCATTCCGCGCCGGGTGCAGACAATGATTGTTGCCAAGGGTCATAACCCGATCCGGCTTGTTGCCGGTGAAACCATCGACGATGTCGAAGATGTCACGGTGGGCATCCGGGAAAAAGACGTGCTGCAGATTGCCCGCGAACTTCTGCGCCGCGTCAAAGCCTAGGGTCAGGACTCATTCCGGCTGCAGATCAAGTGTCCACGTCTGGCCGACAAGGTCGTGACCGAACGAATGGTGCCGTTCTTCCTCGATGAGCTTGAAACCGGCTTCCTGATAAATGCGCCGGGCTGAATGCAGAAAGTCATTGGTCCAGAGGGTAAGCTTGTGATAGCCGACCGCCCGCGCCCGCGCGATGCAGGCGGCGACAAGCGCCGAGCCGATACCCAATCCGCGCGCTGACGGCTCCACATAAAGCATGCGCAGTTTGCCGACCTGCGGGTCATCCGTGCGCATGAGAAAGACCGACCCGGCGATTTCGCCATTCCGGTCGGCAATCCACGCCTGCTCCCGGGCCGGATCGAAGTTTGCAATGAATCCGGACAGGATGCCGGCAATCAGACCTTCAAATGTCCAGTCCAGATCGTATTCGGTGTTGTAGAGATAGGCCTGCCTCTGAATGACCAGGCCGAGATCGCCTGCTCTGGGAGCCCGCAATGTGTACGCGGGAGCCGGGCTGACCGTGTCGGATCGACTGCCCAGAATGGAGCGGATATCACGCATGGATTGCGTCAAGCGGCTGACACGGGCGATATCGAGCGGCGCGAGCACGGCATTGGCCCGCTCGATCGCACTTCGGTCCAGCGCTGCGAAGGCAGCCTGGCCCTCCGGTGTCAGCGAGAGGATGCGCAGCTTGGCGTGATCGGTGCTGACCGTGCTGGTGACAAGCTGGCGCGCTTTGAAGCGGGCCAGTATCCGGCTGATTTGCGCGGTGTCCATGTCCAGTATCCGCGAGAGATCGGCAGCCGTTTTAACGGTGTCATTATTGGCAAGTTCATAGAGAATGCGTGCTTCGGGGAGTGAAAAAGGGCTGTCGGTCAGATGTTCGTCCAGCAAGCCGATAATATGAGTGTAGAAGCGATTGAATTTTCGTATTTCAGCGACCGGTTCCGACATCGGCCCATTCCTCTGCTGTTGACTGGTCTTGAGTATTGACTCAGTCAACATTAAAAGGCAAGTGGCGCACGGCAATGTGAAGTGCCCGCGAACAGGCACCTTCCTGGCTTGCGCGCCGGGTCAATCAGTCAACGGCGACCATGACATCGGAAGCCTTGACGACAGCATAGGCGCTGTCCCCTACCTTCAACTGCAACTCGTCGACAGCCTCGTTGGTAATCGATGCCGTGACCACCGAACCGCCGACGTCGATGCGGACATGCGCCGTGGTTGCTCCTTTGGTTACGTCGACAACTGTCCCCTTCAGCCGGTTGCGTGCACTGATCTTCATAGCGTTTCTCCTGTTGTTTGCCGTACTTTAGACGGGCGAATGCTGTTTACAAGAAGCAAGGGAAAAAGGCCCGGAAAACCGGGCCCTTTCTGTGTTCTCCCAAGGAAATTTATCGTCCGGCGAGTGCCTTGCCTTCCCGGTCCAGCGCGCTGAATTCCTCATCGGAGAGGTTGATCCTTGCGGCATCGACGTTTTCCTCAAGGTGCTTGACCTTGGATGTTCCCGGTATGGGCAGAATGACCGGGCTGCGTTTGAGCACCCATGCCAGGGCGATCTGGCCCGGCGTCGCTTTGTGATGGGCAGCGATTGTGTCCAGCAAAGAGCCTGGCTTTGCCAGATCACCGGCAGCCAGCGGGGACCAGGGTATGAAGCCAATTCCGTTCTGCGTGCAGTAATCCACGACATCCTCGCTTGTGCGATCAACGAGATTGTAGCGGTTCTGCACGGTCGCCACTTTGAAGAACTTCGAAGCGGCCTTGATCTCTTCAACGGATACCTCGCTCAGTCCGGCGTGGCGGATCACACCCGCGTCGAGCAGCGATTTCACAGCGCCGAACTGTTCGTCACGCGGTACTTTCGTGTCGATCCGGTGCAACTGCCAGAGACCGATCTGATCAACGCCAAGCTGGCGAAGGCTCTTATGCGCCTCGTCGATGAGGTATTTTGGATCGGCCTTCGGTGTCCAGCGGTCCGGTCCCTCGCGCGTGAGGCCCGCCTTCGTGGCAACGAGAATGTTGCCATAGGGATGGAGGACTTCCTTGATCAGAAGTTCTGAAACATCCGGTCCGTAGGAATTTGCCGTATCGATGAAGTTCACGCCAAGTTCCGGCAGGCGCTGCAAGGTGCGGATGGCTTCCGGCTTGTCGGCGGGCTCCCCCCAGATACCACGGCCAGTGATGCGCATGGCGCCAAAGCCAAGACGATTGATTTCGATATCGCCGCCAATTCTGAATGTACCGGATTGGGATGCAATGGATTGGGACATTGTCACAGTTCTTTCGTTTGAATTGGAATATTCGATGAAAGTCGGGAACGTCTGTTGCGCACGGAATGCGCGCAGGATCGTGAACGCACGCGGTGGTGCGTTCACGATACATATAGTCCGCAATGGCAAAAGTTTAAGGCTTGAAAACGCGCCCGGTCTCTACCATGGTCACGCGATCAATCAACACCCGAACGGCTCTATTCTAATTGAAATAGAAGGCGTAGGAGGCGAAATTCCCTTCGAAGATCGAGGTGATCTGGTTCCATTCGCCGCTGCTCATTGCCGGGCCGTCCTGAAGATACGGCACGGCAGCCGGACCGGTGACCCAGAGGACGAAATCAAACGGTCTCGGATCATCGAAAACCTTGGCAAGGTTGATGCCTTTGTCGAAGCGCCAGTGGGGAACCAGGATTTTGCCGTCAAGCGCCGCCTCAAACTGCGACAGCACTGCAAGCCACGCCTGAATGCGTTCCGGGGTCACATTGAAGGATGGCAGCACGCCGCTCTTCTGCTTCGGGCCGGGCAGCCATTCGTGGTCGTCGTCGGTTTCCTTGTCAATGAGGGCCCAGGTTTCCCGGTTGAGCGCGATGACCTTTTTCAGGTGAACGCGCACGTCGCTCCACATGGCCTTGTCGGCAACCGGCCAGCGGATGGTGTGAATGAGAGTTATGAAGTCGGCGATATCATCGGCCTGCGCCTTGTTCACCCCGAACATCGTATATTCGTCACTACCCCTGCCATTGGCTTCCGCCATGGTCGAGACAGCACGCGGGAACACCACGCTGAAACTGCTGTTCCAGCTTTCGGAAAAATCATGGGAAAGCCATGCCTTGGCGACGGCCATCAGCAGATTGTCATAGCCCTGCAGCCATTTCGCATCGGCGGTGTCAAAACCGACGATGAAAGGCAGGGGATCGCCGTTTTCATTGGCGTCGGAAAAGGCGCGCCCGATATGGTCTTCCGGTCCAACCGTGCCATCGCCATTCCAGTCAAACCGGGCAACGGAAAGATCGACTTTCAGCTTTGCCGGCTTGTCGCCAACGGCGGCAAGCGCCTTTTCAGCGGAATCAAGATCGGCAATGAACGTGGCCAGAATGCCGCGGAACTGTTCATAGGTGATGGGTTCCGGATTGTCGTTTCTGGCGATCTGGCTGGCACCCCGTCCCAGAAACAGTTCATAGCCATCCGACTTCGAGCCAAACCCATGCTTGTAGAGCGATTGGGCCAGCTTTTCGAAGGCACGTGCACTGCGCACAAGGCCAAGGCCCAGTTGCGCATCGGCATTGTTTGTCGCTTTCGCCGCCAAAGCCAGCAATTGCTCATCCGCCTCGCCGATCCGGCCATTGGCAAGATATTTCTGAAACAGTTCGGTGGCAGCGTTATCCGCCCGCGCTGTCGCGGCAAAAGTGAAGCAGACAAAACTTGCCGCCATGATCAGGGAAATGAGTTTTTTCACGCAGATTTTCCGTTGTTGATGATATCAAACACCGGATTGATAGGCTGGCGCGATGCAAAAGTCTGCAAAATACAATCGTTTGGTGTGCTTATTCACCTATAGATTGTGCCCGTCAGAATGACTGATCGTCGTCCCTGGCGAAAAAGGCCGTCTTTTCTGATTCCGACCGCAGCGTGTCCTGAGCCCGGTCAAGCGCACGCATGGCGGCAAAAAGCACCTCCCGGTCGTGCTGGTGTGCTTCGAACAATGCGACAAAGGCCGGATTGGTGATTTCATGCGGCTTTGGTGCAGCCTTGGCCCGGTTCAAGCTGTCATCGGCGGCGCGCCTGGCCTTCTCCACGTGCTGTCTGGCTGCATCGACATCCGACAAGCTCTTGAAATACTGGCTCATTGTGCGCTTTGCCGCTTTCGGTGAACGTCCGGCCACGCTGGCAAGTAAAGCCTGCCTGCTCTGCTCTTCCAGAGTATTCTTGCCGGCTTGGCCGGCAGATTTGCTGTTCAGGTCGGATACGTTTTTCATGGGCCATTCTTTGATAATTGGCCACAGCATAGGACATCGCCCCGTTTGCCGAAACGAAAGCACGGTTAAAACTCCGGTTGAAACAGGCACGGGATTCCGGTTCTGCCACCTATGCTAGAACCAGATTGCGCTTTGCCCGCCTCCCAACTCTGTGGGAGGCTTTTGGCGATTCGTCTCGAACCGGTTATCGGGATGTTCTATTGGCGGTCGTTGATGCGGAACGCGGCGTCCCAGCCGAGCGCATCACGGGCTTTGCCGCTGTTGGCGACGACATCGGTCTCCGTGACATTGTAGATGCCGCCCGCCCCGCGCTCGACCGCCTTGAGCGCCGCCACGGCAGCAGCATCGACATGGACGCGCAGATCCGGATTGGCCGGCATATCGACCCCGGTTCCCGGCCCATAGAGAAAGCCGTAACGCAGCACAATGCCATCCATGCCCGGTTCACGCAAAACCGCCTGTTCCATGGCGGCAACACCGCCGACGGTGGTTGCACGGGGCTCTTCCGCATGCAGATCAAGCGGGTCCGTTTCGACGAACACACCGGCTTTGGGCGCATAGGCCCAGGCGATGCTCTGCACGATCATCCGCCGGACACCCACTGCCTTTGCCGCGCGTACGAGATTGGCGGTTCCTTCGCTGCGGATGCGGGCATTGCGGCCGATGAAATCCTTCATCGCCGCCGGACTGACACCATAGGGCAGATCCGTAAGCTGATGTATGACGACATCGGGCTGCGATTCCACCACCGCCGCGGCGAGTTTCTCCGCATCAAAGACATCGACGATGGCTGGTTCAACCCCGATCTGGCGCAGGGAAGCGGCCTTCTCCGCGCTTCGCGTGGTGCCTGTCACCGCATATCCGGCTTCCAGCAAAAGCGGGGCAAGCCGCTTGCCAACGGCACCGCTTGCGCCGGCGAGGAAGATTTTCCTGATCATTTACGCGTCTCCTGTCATTGTCTGGCATTGGTCCTGCACCGCCAAGACGAGGCAACCCAACCGAATGTGACATGACCTCCGCCCTTTTTCATCTAAACGGGTTCGAGCATGCCAAACCAGGCGACAAGCCCGAGCACGACAATACCCAGCGCGATCTCCGTCAAGGTTCCAAGCCGTATGACGTGCAGGGAACGCGCCTCGCGGGTGCGCATGCGCGGAACGAATACATAGCGGTTGATCAGAGCCAGTCCCGCCAGCGCCGCGACAAGAATGATCTTCAACGCCAGCAAGAGCTGATAGGGAGAGGTCCAATCGTCCGGCAGATGTCCAAGGACGAGCATGGTGTTGACCACGCCGGAGGCAATCACCAGTGCAACGGCCACATGACCGGCCGACGAAAACCGCATGAGCGCCGTTTGCGCCGCCATACGCCATTCCGCCTGGCGCAACCGGTCAAGCACCACAATAACCGGCACAAGTGCTCCGATCCATGCGCCGCCTGAGAGCACGTGCAGCATATCATTGCTGCGATGGGCCACACCGATCCAGCCCTCCTGCATTGTGGCATGGCCGGAAAATGCCAGACTGGCCAGAACCAGCCCTGACGCCACTGCAAGCGCAGCATGCGCCCGGCGCGGCGTCAGAGCCAATGCGGGTAAAAGCAGCAGGGCAGCTGCAACCTGTAGCGCCCAGCCGCGGCCGACGCTCGTCTCGAGCAGCACGTCACGGATTGTTCCGAGATCAACAACATCGGTCCAGCCCTGCCCGATCGTTCCTGCCTGCAGCGGCAAAGCCAGAAACGTCGTCGCGACAATCAGAAAGACCGCGATCCCGCTCGCCGGGCGCAGGCGCTGCCCGATTTCCACGGCGAGGCTTTTGGGCACCAGCAGCGCAAGATAGGCAAATGTCCCCCACAGGAACATCGCGGACACATTGTGCGCGAAGCGGCAGAGAACAAGCGCCGTCTCCAACCCCATCAGGGCTTGACGGTAAATGTATAGCTGCCCTTGGTCTTGTGACCGTCGGTGGAAAGCACCGTCCAGTTGACAGTGTAGCCACCCGGGACAAGCGGGGTCGACAACGGGATGACCAGTGTTTTCTGGTCACTGATGGCCAGTTTGGCCTGACCGGTCGATATCGTCGCGTTTCCTTGACCGGTAATGGTCGCCCCTGAGAATTTCAGGTTCAGCCCTTCGGAAAATGTCAGGTCGATCTCGACGGGCGAGACCTTCACCGTCGCGTTTTCGGCTGGAACTGCCGATTTGAGATGGGCATGGGCGAATACCTGTCCCAACAGACCGGCATTGACGACGGTTGCGACAGCGAGAATACGGAAGAGCTGTGACATGAGAACTCCTGTAAGCGGGCAGAGATTGAAAATCCGGGATGTGGATGCGACCGCGCGGCGAAAGCTATGCCTGATTTTAGCCCGGATCATGGCAGAATCCCCGCGGCACGCGGCGGCAAACAGGCGGCAGCGCGAAGCATCCACCTGACGCCGTCGCTGCTCATTTCGATACAGCTGAGCGGTTCGACATCGATGCGCCAAAACGCGGTATCCGGTGCTTGCAAGGCGCTGAGAACAGCGGCGCGGACGATGGAGGCGTGCGTCACCACGATTGTGTGGCCGCCATCATTCAGATGGGAACGCATCCAATCCGCAATCCTGACGAGAAAATCATGGATGGATTCGCCGCCATGCGGCGCCGATACGGGATTGTGCATCCAATCGGCCACATCGTCCGGCTGGGCATCATGAACAGCAGTGAATGCCTGTCCGGCCCACCGCCCGTAATCAATCTCCGCCAGCGCCGCATCGACAATGGATTCCAGTCCGAGGGCATCGGCCGTTTGCCGGGCCCGCAGTGCCGGACTGGTCAAAACACGGTGCGCGTGGCGCAAATGCCCGGCAATAGCCTGCGCGCGCTGGGTTTCACCAGGTTCAAGCGCTTCGTCGGCGGGAAAAGCACCGGTCCGCACCGCAGGCGTGGCGCCATGGCAAACAAGGGTTAACCGCGTGGCTTTGGCCAAAATATCCCTCAAAAACCCTCAGGAAAAATACGGAAATGGCGCCCTGACCGTTCATTGACAGTCTGCGGCGTGCACAGATATAACCGTGCTGTTGCGAGTTTGGAAGCCGGTGAAATTCCGGAGCGGTCGCGCCACTGTAATTAATCAGTCTTTTTTCGCTGATTGAAAGCCAGACCCTGGCCGCAACATCATTAATTCCGTTAGTGAACGCGTCATTCTGGGAGAAAAGTTCATGTCCGATATCGCTCTTACGCCATCAGCCGGCGTCACCCCCATTCCTCTCGGCGAAGTCTTGCCCTGGGCTATTTTCGGCGGGCTGATCATGCTGCTCGCAATCTACTTCATTGGCGCGGAAGAAGGGGCGATGTCGCTCTTCTCGGGCATGTATGTGCACGAATTCGTTCATGACGGCCGCCATCTCCTCGGTTTTCCCTGCCACTGAGGAAACGAAACAATGACAAGAGATCTTTTGATCCGCGGCATGATCGTAGGGGTCATCGCCGGGTTGCTGGCGTTCGGCTTTGCCCGGGTGTTCGGCGAACCGCAGGTTGATCACGCCATCGCCTTTGAGGAAAAGATGAGCCAGGCGGCCGGTGCAGCGGCTGAACCGGAGCTTGTCACGCGGGCGACACAGGCCGGCATCGGCCTGTTTACCGGCATCGTTGTCTACAGCGCCGCGCTTGGCGGATTGTTTTCCCTGGTCTTTGCCTTTGTGCATGGCCGGGTCAGCTCGCTCAGCCCGCGCAGCACGGCGGCTCTGCTTGCCCTTGCAGGTTTTGTGGCAATCGTTCTCGTTCCCTGCATCAAATATCCGATGAATCCGCCTGCGGTCGGCAGTCCGGACACCATTGGGGCCAGAACGGAACTGTTCTTCGTCATGCTGGTGGTTTCGCTCGGCGCCCTTGCCGCGGCCGTCGGCCTGGCAAAGCGCCTTTATGCCCAGCACGGCGCATGGAACGCGACATTGATCGCCGGTGCCGCCTATGTCGTGTTCATAGCCTTGGTTCAATACCTGCTTCCCGCCATCAACGAAGTTCCCGAACAGTTCTCACCGACGGTTCTGTGGAATTTCCGCGTCGCATCGCTGGGGATCCATGTGATCGTCTGGACCACGCTTGGTCTGCTCTTCGGCGCTTTGGCTGAACGGGTTCTGGCCGGACAACGGCCGCGCTATCGCCTGCAGGCGGCGCGCTGAGCGCAGTCGGCCATTCCTGAACGCCCCCTTGCGGGCGTTCAGGCTTCCGCCGCCGATGGAGCTGGCATGAGACCGCAACACCTCAATATCCCCATGCGCCGCCCGGCAGGCTGGTTTCTGGTTCTGGTTGCGTCGTTGCTCCTGTTGCAGACCGGCAGCGGCTGGGCGCATCGCAGCAGCGCCGGAACCGACACTTCGGGCATTTCCATTCCGAGCCTCTCCCACGGTGAGATGGCCATTATCGCTGACTACCGCACGCCGATCCTCGATCTGGCAGCGCGGATGACCCGCACCGATGAAAAGTTCCGGCGGCTGCTGAATTATACCAATATCCAATACAGCTATTGTCTCTGGGGCATTGTTCCCGGCAGTATCAGCGACGAGCAAAGCCCGTTCAACGCCTGTTCACACGCCTATCTTGCTGCGGCAAAGGCAGTGCTGGTGTATATGCGCGACATGCCCGAACACCGGGACGCGGTCAGTACCCTCGTCTCTGATCTTGATGGCGAGCTTGTGCGCAATGGCGGCTCTTTCGTCATGTGCCAGTATAGCGGCGATCCCTACAACACCGCCGACATCATCAAGCCGCACTGGAGCGATGTGCCGGGGCACCTGACCAGCCTGTTTTCCTTTCTGGGATTCGCGATGCTGTTTGTTTCGGCGGGTTTTGCCTGCATCCATCTGACGCGCCCGCCACAACAGCCTGATACCGTCTGATCAAGGCTATGGCCTTTGGGCCACACCGCGCACGTCTTGTCGCCGAACCGCAGATCGCCCTTTCCGCTGCACGCGACTTGATTTAAGCCTGCTTGACGTTTGAACGTTACTGCATTTCATGCCCAAAGACGCTTACAACCAAGGACACTTCATGCCCTCCTTTGATTATATCCGCCCCATCCTGCTGCTGCTCGGCTCAAATGTTTTCATGACATTTGCCTGGTATGGCCATCTTAAATTCGCGGGCCGGCCGCTTTTTCTGGTCATCCTTATCAGCTGGATGATTGCCTTTGCCGAATACTGCCTTGCGGTACCGGCAAACCGCTACGGTCACGAGATCTATTCGGCCGCCCAGCTGAAGACCATTCAGGAAGTGATCACGCTCCTGGTCTTTGCTGGGTTTTCGGTGATGTATCTCGGTGAAAAAATCACCATCAACCACCTCGTCGGCTTCGCGATGATCTGCGGCGGTGCATTCTTCGTGTTCAAGGGTCCGCTCTAGGATCAAATATTAGCCGCATAATATTGTTGAAAGACCGCAGGGAGGCCGGCTAACCGTTGCGAAACGTATAGGCATAACCGTTCAGCGCCGGCGCGCCGCCAAGATGCGCATAGAGCACCGTTGACCCGTCGGGAAAAAATCCCTTGCCCACGAGATCGATCATGCCTTGCATGGATTTTCCCTCATAGACGGGATCGGTGATCATGCCTTCCAACCGCGCGCAAAGACGGATGGCCTGTTTGGTTTCCTCTGATGGTACGCCATAGACCGGATAGGCATAGTCTTCGTTGAGGATGACATCCGCCGCGGTCAGGTCTTTACCAAGCTCAACCAGATCGGCGGTGCGGCGCGCGATCTCCAGCACCTGCGCCCTGGTCTGCGCGGGGGTGGCCGAGGCGTCGATGCCGATGACGTTGCGCTCGCGCCCGTCTTTGGCAAAACCGGCAAGCATGCCTGCATGGGTCGAACCGGTCACCGTGCAGACAATGATATAGTCGAATGTGAAACCGAGCGCAGCTTCCTGTGCCCGCACTTCTTCAGCGAAGCCGACATAACCCAAACCGCCGTATTTATGGACCGAAGCTCCCGCCGGGATCGGATAAGGTTTGCCACCCTTGGCTTTCACATCCTCGATGGCGTTTTCCCAGCTTTCACGAATACCGATGTCAAAGCCTTCATCCACCATTTCCACGTCGGCACCCATTATCCGGCTGAGCAGGATATTGCCAACGCGATCATAGACGGCGTCTTCGTGCGGAACCCAGCTTTCCTGCACCAACCGGCATTTGAAGCCGATCTTCGCCGCTGTCGCCGCTACCATGCGCGTGTGGTTCGACTGCACGCCGCCGATAGTCACGAGCGTGTCGGCACCCGATGCAATGGCATCCGGTATGATATATTCGAGCTTGCGCAGCTTGTTGCCGCCAAAGGCCAGCCCGGAATTGCAATCGTCGCGCTTGGCATAAAGCTCGACCCGGCCGCCGAGATGCGCGGACAGGCGGCTCAGTTTTTCAATCGGCGTCGGCCCGAATGTCAGCGGATAGCGTTCGAATTTTTCCAGCATTGTGTTCCCCTTGAGAAGTGGTTTTCGCAGGTAAAACGCTATCATTTGCCGGGTGAGAGGTGCTCTCATAGTTTGGCAACAAAACTGATGAATAATGATTTCTTTGCGCTAATTCTGCACTATACTTTTGTAGTAATGCTTGTTTGCGGAAGATTCTTTTATGCCCAGCGAACTGGACCGCATCGATATGAAAATGCTGCGGCTGTTGCAGAAGAACGGGCGCTTGACCAATGCGGAGCTGGCAACGCTTGTGGATGTGAGCCCGGCGACCTGCCATCGGCGCACGCAGCGCCTGTTCGACGACGGTTTTATCAAGACCGTGCGGGCGATGGTGCAACCACAAATGGTCGACCGGGGTGCATTGGTCATGGTCGGCGTGGTGCTGGATCGTTCAACGCCGGAAAGCTTCGCGCAGTTTGAACAGGCGGTAACAAAATTGAGCTTTGTTCTCGACTGCAATCTCGTCGCCGGTGATTTCGATTATTTCCTGAAAATCCGCGTCAAGGATATGGCCGACTTCAACCGGATTCATGGCAGCCAGCTGATCGCCCTGCCCGGCGTGCGCCAGACCCGGACGTTCTTCGTCATGAAGGAAGTCATCGACAACGCGCTGCTGGATTTTTGAGGGGATTGGAATAGAATCTGAGGAACAAATGGGATGATATAAATGGATCCGTGGACGAGCTTATTGATGCTGGCGGCATGCATAATTTTTATCGTGGCCGGAACTCGCATATATTATAAATTTATATCAATGGCATGGGATGAGGTAGAGGGCATTATTGATAGTACATGTACTTCAATATTGGTTGATACGCGTGCGGTACACTTCTCGGTAAAGTTTAGCTATGACAATCAAACGTACTGTGAAGAAATAAAACAGACCGGCATGAACGGATTCCTCTGCAAATCTGTTGTCGGGAACAAAGTGCGCATTCTTGTTAACCCCAAGAATCCGAAAGAATGCGTCGTAAAGAGCAATGAAACTGATCCAATCGACGCAAGCGCGGCAATCGTGGCCAGAACAATTTCAAACGTTCTATCTTTCATCAGGCACCGTTGATTAAAATAGCGTGGGCTGCCCGAAATGTAGCTCTGGGCTTCTAATCCATCTTTATCGTTCGAAAGTCCATCGCTTGTCTCATTTTCAACGCCCCAGATCGTTCTTGGTGTTCTTGTAGATGTTGACACCCAGTTCGCGGATTTTCTTGCGCAGCGTATTGCGGTTGAGCCCAAGCAGTTCGGCTGCCTTGATCTGGTTGCCATGGGTGGCGGTCAGGCATGACAGGATGAGCGGGTATTCCACTTCCTCCAGCACGCGCTGGTAAAGCCCGACCGGCGGCAGATCATCGCCATAGGAAAGGAAGTAGCGCTGCATGTTGAGTTCCACCGCCTGGGCGATGGTGATATCCTCGTTGGACATCGACGACGAGGATGGTTCCGCCGGCCGCAGGTCGGCCTTGAGTTCCGCCTCGATCACATCCGCATTGATTTCTTCCTGCGGATAAAGCGCTGCAAGACGGCGCACCAGATTCTCCAGTTCGCGCACATTGCCGGCCCAGGGATAGCGGCGCATCAGGTCGAGGCCATCGGCGGTGATGCGTTTTTCTGGCAGGCCGTCTTTTGCCGCCATCTTGAAGAAATGCCGGACAAGATCGGGAATATCCTCGCCGCGCTCACGCAGCGGCGGCAGGCGCAGCGGCACCACGTTCAGACGGTAATAGAGATCCTCGCGGAACATGCCCTGATTGATCAGCGTGCGCAGATCCTTGTTGGTGGCCGCCACGATGCGCACATCGGTCTTGATCGGCGTGCGCCCGCCCACCGTCATGTATTCGCCCTGCTGCAGCACGCGCAGCAGCCGTGTCTGGGCTTCCATCGGCATATCGCCGATTTCATCGAGGAAGAGCGTGCCACCATCGGCCTGTTCGAACCGGCCGCTCGACCGGTTCTGCGCACCGGTGAACGCGCCCCGCTCATGGCCGAACAATTCGGATTCAATCAGGTCGCGCGGAATGGCTGCCATGTTGATGGCGACAAACGGTCCCTTGCGGCGACGGCCGTACTCATGCAGCGCCCGCGCCACCAACTCCTTGCCCGTGCCGGATTCCCCTGAAATCATCACCGTCAGGTCGGTCTGCATCATCCGGGCGAGAACCCGGTAAATGTCCTGCATGGCAGGCGAGCGGCCCACCAGCGGCATGGTATCCGGTTGTTCTTCATTGGCCCATTTTTCCGGCTTTTTCTTCGGTTCCGCCAAGGCACGGCCGACGATGCTGACAAGCTCGGTCAGATCGAATGGCTTTGGCAGATATTCATAGGCCCCCGCCTCCGAAGCGCGGATCGCTGTCATGAAAGTGTTCTGCGCGCTCATGACGATAACAGGCAGATCGGGGCGCGATTTCTTGATGCGCGGCAAGAGGTCGAAAGCGTTTTCATCGGGCATCACCACATCGGTGATGACGAGATCGCCGTCACCGGCGGAAATCCAGCGCCACAGGGTGGCTGCATTCGACGTGATGCGCACATCGTAACCGGCACGCGACAGCGCCTGATTGAGGACCGTTCTGATTGCTGCGTCGTCATCCGCAACGAGAATGCTGCCCAAGCTCATGATCAGAATCCTGCCTTCTTCGATATAATCATTTCATCCGCATGGTCATCGTCCGAAGGATCGCTTTGCCATGCGGGCATCAGAATACGGAATGTTGTCTTGCGCGGCACGGAATCGCACTCGATGACACCGCCATGATCGCCGACGATTTTTGCAACGAGCGCCAGGCCGAGACCCGAGCCGTTCGGCTTTGTCGTGATGAACGGATCGAAGAGATGCGGCATGATGTCAGGCGAAACGCCGGCACCGGTATCCTGCACGCAGAATTCGAGCGGCAGGGAGACACGGTTGCGGATGCCGGGAATGGACAGCCGGATGCCGGGGCGGAACGCCGTCGACAGCGTGATTTCGCCCGGCTCGCTGGTGCCGATGGATTCCGCCGCGTTTTTCACCAGGTTCAGGAACACCTGCACCAGCTGGTCGCGATTGGCGAAGACGTAAGGCAGCGACGGATCATAATCCTCGTGAAACTTGATGTGGCTGGCAAAACCGTTCCTGGCGATGGCTTTGACGTGATCCAGCACCACGTGGATGTTCACGGCCTCGCGCTCGATCGGACGTTCGTCGGAAAACACTTCCATGCGGTCAACAAGCGAGACGATCCGGTCGGTTTCGTCGGTGATCAGCCGTGTCAGCGCCCGGTCATCATCGTTCAGACCTGTTTCCAGCAGCTGCGCCGCACCGCGAATGCCCGACAGCGGGTTCTTGATTTCGTGCGCCAGCATGGAAGCAAGGCCGGTCACCGAGCGGGCGGCGCCGCGATGGGTCATCTGCCGGTCCAGCTTTTCCGCCATGGACCGCTCCTTGAACAGGATGACGATCGATCCCGGCGCTTCGCTGACCGGCGTCACATAGAGATCGACGATCCGGTCCTGTCCGAGACGCGGCGACGAAACATCAACACGATATTCATTGACCGGCGACGGGCTTTCCCGCACCTGCTTGACCAGTGCCAGCAGAGGGCTGCCGAATGGCAGCAGCATGTCCAGCGTGTTGCGGCTCAATATGCTGGCGCTGGAGCGGAAGAACGCTTCTGCATCGGCATTGGCATAGGAAATATGCCCGGTTTCATCGAGCATGATCACCGGATGGCGGATCGCATTGAGAACGATCCCCGCCAGCTTGTCATCCATCGCAACATTGTCCGCCGATGTCATCATGCAACCTTCTTCATGTCGTGTTCGTCCGGCCGCGCGAGTGCGGCATGCAGGCGCCCGGCAACCAGACGCGGATTGGTTTCGGTCATGATCGCAGCGCGTTCGGCGGCGCCGATATCGACACCGTGCTTGTCCAGATACCAGCCGAGATGTTTGCGCGCATGACGAATGCCGGTCGGCTCGCCATAATGGGCCAGCATCGCCTCATAATGGGCGACCGCATAGTCGGCAATCAGGCCCGCATCCTGTCCGCTCTGCATGCCATGCACGATTGTTCCGGGCAGCCAGGGCTGCCCGTAGGAGCCACGTCCGACCATGACGGCATCGGCGCCAGACGCCTCGAGAATGCCATTGGCATCGTCGCGGTTCAGCACATCGCCGTTGGCGACAAGTGGAATAGAAACGGCTGCTTTGACGGCACGGATGGCATGCCAGTCCGCCTTGCCCTCGTAGAACTGGCGGCGCGTGCGCCCATGCACCGTCACCATCTGCACGCCCGCCTGTTCGGCGCGTGCCGCAAGCTCCGGCGCATTGATGCTGCCGTCATCCCAGCCCAAACGCATTTTCAGCGTCACGGGAACCTTCACCGCGCCAATGGTCGCCTCGATCAGCGTCAAGGCATGGTCGAGATCGCGCATCAGGGCCGAACCGGAAAAACCACCAGTCACCTTTTTGGCCGGGCAGCCCATATTGATGTCGATGATATGCGCGCCCTCGCCTTCGGCAATGCGCGCGGCTTCCGCCATCCATCTGGTTTCACGTCCGGCGATCTGCACCACATGGGTGCCAAGACCATCGCCGCGCAGCCGCAGCAGGTTGCCGCGCTCGCGCGTGCACAGCTCGGCGCTGGCAACCATTTCGGACACGACCATGCCTGCGCCGGCCTTCCACGCCAGCTGGCGGAACGGCAGGTCGGACACTCCGGACATCGGCGCAAGGAACACCCGGTTACGCAGCTGCACGCCGCCTATCTCGAGTGGTTGATTCAGATCGATCACGTCACTATTGCCTGTTTCGTATGCAATTTTCCAATCGCCTATCCTTTAGACAGGAACACTGGACTAGGCAAGGCAAAGAGCACCGCGAATGGACGAGATTTCGTTTAAACCTCTGGTCTTTCGCCTCGGCAAGAGGTAACGCAGTCTGGAGTTACGGAGAGAAGTGTGGCGGCAGGTACAAACGACAAGCAGATGCGGGTGGCAGCCGTCATTGTGGCGGCTGGTCGCGGGGAACGCGCGGGCCAAAGCGTTGAAGGACCGAAGCAATATCGCAAGATCGGCGGTGAAGCGGTTCTGGCGCACACGCTGCGGGCATTTCTCGGCTGCCCGTTCATCCACGATGTCATTGTTGTCATCCACAAGGAAGACCAATCCCTCTTCGCCCAGGCGGCCGGAGACTATGCGGCACGCGTCACATGCGTGACCGGCGGGCCGACGCGGCAGGAATCAACCCGGCTCGGCCTGCTTGCCCTGAAAGACCAGGCGCCGGACCACGTGCTTATCCATGACGGTGTGCGGCCGTTCATCTCCACCGACCTGCTCGAGCGGGTAATTTTCAACCTGACGCCGCATATCGGCGTGCTGCCAGTGCTGGCGGTGTCCGATACGCTGAAGGCGGCGGGGCATGATGCCATGGTGAGTGCCACGGTGCCGCGTGCCGGGCTTTATGCGGCCCAGACGCCGCAGGCCTTTCCCTATGGGCCGATCATGGCCGCGCACGATGCCGCATTCGCCATCGGCCGTTCCGATTTCACCGATGATTCCGCCATTGCCGAGTGGCAGGGCCTGCCGGTGCGCATTGTCGAGGGATCGGCCGACAATACCAAACTCACCTGGGCAAAGGATATCGATATGGCTGATGACCGACTGTCGCAACGGCATGCCGCCTTCCCGGATGTGCGCACGGGCAATGGCTATGACGTGCATTCTTTCGAACCCGGCAATGGCGTGACGCTTGCCGGTGTCTTCATCGAACACGACCGCAAGCTCAACGGTCACTCCGACGCGGATGTCGCCTTGCATGCGCTGACCGACGCCCTTTTGGCCACACGCGGCGCGGGCGATATCGGCACGCATTTCCCGCCATCCGACCCGCAATGGAAAGGTGCAGCCTCGCATATTTTCGTCGAACACGCGGTCAGGATCGTCAAGGCGGCAGGCGGGCGCATCGCCAATGCCGATATCACCCTGATCTGCGAAGAACCGAAAGTCGGCCCGCACCGCGAGGCGATGACCGCGGCCCTGTCGAAAATGCTCGGGATTACGCCCGATCGTGTATCGGTCAAGGCGACGACCAATGAAAAAATGGGCTTTATCGGCCGCAAGGAAGGCATTGCCGCCATTGCCACGGCATCGGTGATTTATCCAGGGGGATTGCCGGAATGAGCGGACTGATCGCTGAGACAAAAGCCATCGCAGTTCTGCAGGCCTGCCGTGCCAGAGGCATGCTGCTTGCCACCGCGGAATCCTGCACAGGCGGGCTGATTGTAGCCTCCCTTACCGATATTGGCGGTTCGTCCGATGTGGTGGATCGCGGCTTCATCACTTATTCCAACGAAGCCAAGCACGATATGCTCGGCGTTCCCATGGATCTGATTGCAGCGCATGGCGCCGTATCGGAAGAAGTGGCGCTTGCCATGGCCGCGGGTGCCGTAAAACAGTCGCGCGCCGGCATCGCCGTAGCGGTGACGGGTGTCGCAGGACCCGGTGGCGGATCGGCGGCAAAGCCGGTTGGTCTCGTCTGGTTCGGTGTCGCTCTCAAGGGACAGGCACCGCAGGCTGTGCGTCATGTTTTTCCCGATCAGGGACGCGCGAGCATCCGGCAAAACGCCGTCGAAACGGCGCTCGATCTGGTGTTGAAGACGCTCGCCTCCTGAACTCAGGTGCGCGACACCCGGAACGCCATGCCGATGGATTCCGGCGTCACCGGCTTGAAGCCGAATTTTGCGTAGAGATGTTTGGCCGGGCCATCGGCGATAAGGCTGACATAGGCGCCATCAGGCGCTTCCGCCGCCACATAGTCCATCAGCGCTGCCATGATCTTCTTGCCCAGCCCGCGTGCCTGATGGGCGGGATCAACCGCTATGTCCACCACCTGATAGAAACAGCCGCGATCCCCGACAATGCGGCCCATGCCGACTGCCTTGCCGTCCAGTGTCACCGTCACGCCGCAAACCGTGTTGGGAAGTCCGATGAGAGCCGCCTCACGGCTCTTCGGACTCAAACCGGAAATCACCCGCAACCGGCAATAGTCGTCAACGGATGGTGCTTCCCTGTGAAGCGTGTAATCGGGCTCAGCGCCGCTCATCATTCTCTCCCAATCTGATTGCGCCGCAGTTCTAGCTGAATCGTCCCGTTGCGATCAATCATCCGGGACACGGAAACTTGCCATTCTTGACATCATCACCGCCGGCATGGGATATCGGTTCCATGATCGAGAATGACGTTTTGATTGTCGCGCGGATTGCCGGCATCCCAACAGGCGGGATGCAGGGACTTCGTGCACGCTGATCGAAAAGCGTAACTCGTCACCAGCAAACCCCGCCGGCAATGGACGGGGCTTTTTTATGGTGCGCGCCGTCCATCGGCATCAAGATGGAGAACGCAATGACACAGAATATCTATGATACGCCGGCCTTCTTTGAGGGCTACAGCCAGTTGGGCCGCTCGGTGGGCGGTCTTGCGAGCGCGGCCGAATGGCCTGCCCTGCAGGCGCTGATGCCAGACCTTCACGGCCTGCGCGCCGTTGATCTCGGTTGCGGTTTCGGCTGGTTTTCCCGCTGGGCGCGCGAGAACGGTGCCGCGGAGGTGCTCGGCCTCGATGTTTCGGAAAACATGCTGGCGCGGGCGCGATCGATGACACAAGACACGGCAATTTCCTATGATCAGGCCGATCTGGAGATGCTTGATCTTCCCGAGGCGTCTTTCGGCCTTGCCTACAGCTCGCTCACCCTGCACTACATCGACAATCTGGCCGGGCTGTTCAAGGCTGTGCACAAGGCGCTTGTGCCTGGAGCGGCGTTCATTTTCTCGATGGAACATCCCATCTTTATGGCACCATCCCGTCCCGGCTGGCTGATCGATGCGGATGGCCGCAAATCCTGGCCCGTCGACGGTTACCTGGTCGAGGGGCCGCGTGTGACGGACTGGCTGGCCAAGGGCGTCATCAAACAGCACCGGACAATCGGCACCATCCTCAATCTGTTGATAGCAGCCGGCTTCACGATCACTCACGTGGAGGAATGGAAGCCGACGAAGGAACAGATTGACGCAAGACCCGATCTTGCCGAGGAACTGGAGCGCCCGATGTTCCTGCTGGTTTCCGCACAGCGCTGAGGCCCATACGAGACCGTTCAGTTGAGAGAATCCGGGGGCTTCCAATGGCGCCCGGATTTTGATACGGCTCAACGCGGAAGAGTTTTGATCTGCCCGGAGTTTCATTTTGCCATCGTAAAGACCGGTCTCGCCTGTATTACCCTGTACTGCTGACAACGCGCGTTGTGTTACGGCAGTGCTGACACATGTTCAGCGGGTGGCAGAGTTAGAGGCCGGTTGGCAAAGCAAGCGTATGCTTTCAGCAGACGCATCGGCCCAAAACTCTTCTTCGTTCCCGAAAACGCCACACCGCGCTCAGTCCATGACTGTCTGACAGCCTTCTTGCTGAACTTCCAAAAGGAAGATCAAGACGGCATGTCCAATATTCTTAGCGTCCAATGGACCATTGTTCCAAGAACGGCTCCCCAGCCTCTCATCGCCTGCAGCCATTGCCGGTGCGTGCGGCCCTTCAAATCCAGCGGCAAGGCCCGGCTCAACGCCAATGGCCGCAAACTCGACGCCTGGCTCATCTACAAATGCACGGTCTGCGACAACACGTGGAACCGCACGATCTTTGAGCGCAGGCATGTCCGGGATATCGACCCGCAAACCCTGTCAGCGCTTCAGAGCAACGATCCGGAATGGCTCGAAGAGCTGGCGTTCAATCTGACGGAACTGCAACAGAAGACGAAGGACGGGACGGAATTCTCCGATGTTTTCGTCGCCAAGAAGCTTCTGTCGCAGGCATCGGATGTCACGCACCTGTCGATTGAGCTCAGACTGCCGTTGACAACAACCGTGCGCCTCGACCGGCTTCTGGCTTCGGAACTGGCTTTATCCCGCAGCCGGATACAGACACTGGAACGCGATGGCCTGCTGTCGACGGCGCCATCCGGTCGCAACATTCTGCGCAAAAGCATTGGAGACGGTCTGGCCGTTCTCATGGATATTTCCAACGAACCAGAACGCAGCAGGATCATGGATGCGGCAAGCAGACAGGTAAACAGCTGAAACAAGACACCCCACTGCGGCGATTCTTGCGGTGGGGAGTTTTAGTTATCCGGCAAATCAAAAAGACGGTTTTGCGTTATGAATCGCGCCCGTAAATCTGATCGGCGCGTTTTTCAAAGGCTTCGGTGAATTTCCGGAAGGCAATATCGAACATCGACCCCATCAAAAAACCGAGCGTGCGGCTTTTGAATTCATAATCGATGTAGAATTTGACCTCGGAATGTTCCGGGTTTGCCGAGGGCACGAACTGCCATTTGTTGTCGAGATAGCGGAACGGCCCGTCGACATATTTGGTCTCGATGACCTTCTCGTCCGGCTTGAGCAGGACCTGGCTGGTGAAAGTCTCGCGGATCAGCTTGTAGCCTACGGTCATATCGGCGATGAGCAGCGTCTTGCCGTCCCGTTCCTTGCGCGAACGCACCTTCAGGCTTTCGCACATCGGCAGGAACTGCGGATAGCTTTCCACATCCGCCACCAGATCGAACATCTGCTCGGCCCGATGCACCACGGGGCGTGTCGTATCGAACTTCGGCATTCAGTCAGCTTCTGTTGGCGTGCAGCGCCTCGCGTGCAGCCTTCAGCTTGGCGAAATCATCACCCGCATGGTGCGATGAGCGTGTCAGCGGGCTCGATGCAACCACCAGGAAGCCCTTGGTCTTGGCGATGGTCGCATAGGACTTGAATTCGTCTGGCGTGACATAGTTGAGGACCGGATGATGCTTGCGCGTCGGCTGCAGGTATTGGCCGATGGTCATGAAGTCGACATTGGCGGAACGCAGGTCGTCCATCAGCTGCAGGACTTCGTTGCGCTCTTCACCGAGCCCGACCATGATGCCGGATTTGGTGAAGATGGTCGGATCGAGTTCCTTCACCCGCTGCAACAGGCGGATGGAATGGAAGTAACGGGCACCCGGACGCACCTTGAGGTAGTTGGACGGCACCGTTTCCAGATTGTGGTTGAACACATCGGGGCGCGCGGCAACGACGATCTCGAGCGCGCCGTCCTTGCGCAGGAAATCGGGCGTGAGGATTTCAACCGTCGTACCGGGTGAAATCGCGCGGATCGCATTGATGACATCGGCAAAATGCTGGGCACCGCCATCGGGAAGATCGTCGCGGTCGACCGAGGTGATGACCACATGGGTCAGGCCCATCTTCTTGACGGCCTTGCCGACGTTTTCCGGCTCGTTCGGATCAAGCGCGGTCGGCAATCCCGTTGCGACGTTGCAGAACGCGCAGGCGCGGGTGCAGATTTCGCCCATGATCATGAAGGTGGCGTGCTTCTTGTCCCAGCACTCGCCGATGTTCGGGCAACCGGCCTCTTCGCACACGGTCACGAGACTGTGCGAGCGGACGATATCGCGCGTCTCGGCATAGCCCTTGGAAACCGGCGCCTTGACGCGAATCCAGTCCGGCTTCTTCAGAATTTCCGTATCCGGACGATGCGCCTTCTCCGGATGCCGCAGGCGCCGCTTTTGATCGATCGTATCGAGAACCGTTACCATCAGGACTTCCTAGTTTAATTCGAGGATCTGGCTTTGCCAAAAATCCACAGAATGATAATTGCGCCCGCCGTCGCAACGATCAGATTTCCAAAAAAGCCGTAAAAGTTGAAATTCAACAATCCGGCCAGCGTGCCGCCTACGAACGATCCGGCAATACCAACAAGAATATTGGTGAACAAGCCATGATTGCGGCTCATCGCCTTTTCGGCGATATATCCGGCGATAAAGCCGATGACCAGCATTCCGAAGAAACCGACACCGGGCATGCTCATGATACCGACTGGCTGATCCATCTTCCCTCGCTCGCCCTATCGTCCTGATGCAATCGCAATGGCACGAAACACCAGAGCCCATATAGCACCGAAAAGAAAACCACCCAAGCCGCAGGCCAATGTCACGATCCACACCCCGGTCCATCCGCCGATGGCAGTACCGTTGATGGATATGGTGTTGCCGGAAAGCAGACTCAAGGCAGACGCAGCAAACCCCAGCCCAAAGCCGATCAGGGTCGACCATTTGAGGATTGCCCATGACAGGCGGATCCAGGGTTTGCTGTCCTTGATGGTGACCAACGGACCGGAATTCCTTTCGCTATCAGGCGTTCAGTGCACGTCCATAGGCATCCAGCACGCTTTCCTTCATCGTTTCCGACAGGGTCGGATGCGGGAAGATCGTGTGCATCAGTTCTTCTTCAGTCGTTTCGAGGTTCATCGCAACCACGAAACCCTGGATCAATTCGGTCACCTCAGCACCGACGAGGTGGGCGCCGAGGAGCTGGCCGGTCTTCTTGTCAAAGACGGTCTTGACCATGCCCTGGTCTTCCCCAAGCGCAATCGCCTTGCCGTTGGCGACAAACGGGAAACGGCCGACACGGACGTCATAGCCTTCCGCTTTTGCCTTGGCTTCGGTCAAACCGACGGAAGCGACCTGCGGGTTGCAATAGGTGCAACCGGGGATCTTGGCCTTGTCCATCGGATGCACATTCGGCAGCCCGGCGATCTTCTCGACGCAGATGACAGCCTCGTGCTCGGCCTTGTGCGCCAGCATGGGCGGTCCAGCGACATCGCCGATGGCATAGACGCCGGGAACATTGGTCTTGCCATAGCCGTCGATGACGATGCAGCCGCGATCGGTCTTGATGCCGAGTGCCTCAAGGCCGATATTCTCGATATTGCCCTGCACGCCGACTGCCGAGACCATGCGGTCCGCGGTGATCTTTTCGACCTTGCCGTCCTTCTTTTCCACATGGGCGGTGATGGAATTGGCTGACTTCTCGACCTTGGTGACCTTGGCGTCGAGAATGATCTTCATGCCCTGCTTTTCGAACTGCTTGCGGGCAAAATTGGAAATCTCAGTGTCTTCAACCGGCATGACCTGCGACATGACTTCGACCACGGTTACATCGACGCCCATCGTGCGGTAGAACGATGCGAATTCGATACCGATGGCGCCAGAGCCCATGACGAGCAGCGACTTTGGCATTTCTTCCGGCTTCATCGCCTCGAAATAGGTCCAGATCAGCTTGCCATCCGGCTCGATACCCGGAAGCGCGCGCGGCCGGGCGCCTGTGGCAATAATGATGTGCTTTGCGGTGTAGGTGCCCTCGCCCAGCGTATTCTTGGGCAGCGGCGCCTGCGGCTCAACCGGCTTCTTGGTGGTCTTGGATACGACGATCTCGCCGGGCTTGGTCAGCTTGGCCTCGCCCCAGATGACATCGACCTTGTTCTTCTTCATCAGGAAGCCGACGCCGCCATTCATGCGTTCGGCAATGCCGCGCGAGCGGGCGACGATGGCCTTGAGGTCAGCGGTCACGCTGCCTTCGACCTTGAGTCCGTAATTCTTCGCGTGTTCGGCGTAATGAAAGATTTCAGCCGAGCGCAGCAGCGCCTTTGTCGGTATGCAACCCCAGTTGGAGCAGATACCGGCGAGATGCTCGCGCTCCACGATGGCCGTCTTCAATCCCAGCTGCGCGGAACGGATAGCGGCGATATAGCCGCCCGGGCCGGAACCAATGATGATCACGTCGTAAGTATTGGCCAAGTCTCGGTCCTCCTAAGACTGAACTAAATATCGAGTATGCCTCGAACGATTGGTGCAATGGCCTTGCCGATTGCCCGTGTATTGTCTGCATCCAGATGCACGCCATCGACAGGCGATGTCTTCGCCACCGATCCCGCATCGAAAAACGCGCAATCGGCCTGCCGGGCGGCATCTTCAAAAAAGGCGGCGAGCAGGCGGGACTGTTCGATGCCCTGCTCGAACACCAGCCGGAATTCCGGTCCGTCCGTCTCGCCCAGCGGCGGCGGCGACATGATCAGGATGTCAGGCGCTTTCGCATCAAGCTGGTACGGTGCCGTGCGGATGATCTCGATCAGCCGCTGCATGCCGCGCTTGGCGCCTAACGCATTGCCGCAGATAAAGCTCTTCATGTCGTTGGTGCCGAGCATGACGATCACCAGATCGAGCGGAGAATGCGTGCCAAGGGCCGTGGTCAGCGTCTTGGCAGCATTGCGTTCAAACCCTGAGAGATGGTCGTCGAAGGCGGTTGTCCGCCCGTTCAGACCATCCGCGACAACGCTGACGCTGCCGCCAAGCCCGGCCTGCAAAACCTGCGGCCAACGATCCTCCAGCGCATGGCGTCCTGACCCGTCGGGAACATACCCCCAGGTCAGTGAATCGCCATAGCAGAGTACCGTTTTCATTGTCGGCCTCAGACCAGCATGCCCATCGGGTTTTCAATGTGGCGCTTGAAGGCCTGAGCAAGCTCGGCACCCAGGGCTCCATCGACGGCGCGGTGATCGGTCGAAAGCGTCACGGACATGACCGTGGCGACCTTGATCTCACCCTTCTTGACGACCGCCCGCTCTTCACCCGCACCGATTGCCAGAATGGTGGCATGCGGCGGGTTGATGATGGCGGCGAAGTCTTTCACGCCGAACATGCCAAGGTTGGAAACCGCTGTCGTGCCGCCCTGATATTCCTCGGGCTTCAGCTTGCGGTCGCGGGCACGCTTGGCCAGATCCTTCATCTCGTTGGAGATGGTGGACAAGGTCTTTTCCTCGGCTCTGCGGATGATCGGCGTGATCAGGCCGCCGGGGATCGACACGGCAACGCCCACATCGGAATGCTTGTGCTTGACCATGTTGGCTTCGGTCCAGGACACATTGGCGTCTGGAACATCGCGCAGGGCCAGAGCCATCGCCTTGATGATCATGTCGTTGACGGACAGTTTGTAGGCGGGAACGTCGCCCTTTTCCGTCTTGCGCATCGGCGATGCCGCATTGATCTGGGCACGCAGCGCCAACAGTGCATCAAGTTCGCAATCGACCGTCAGATAGAAATGCGGAACCGTCGACTTGGCTTCCAAGAGACGCTTGGCAATCGTCTTGCGCATGCCGTCATGCGGCACGAGCTCGTAAGAGCCTTCCTCGAACAGTTTCAGCACCGTATCGTCGGACATCGGCTTGGGTGCTGCCGCGGGTGCAGATGCGCTTGCAGCCGGAGCTGCAGCCGCCTTGGCTCCGCCACCGGAGATTGCTGCCTCGACGTCTTTCTTGATGACGCGGCCATGCGGGCCGGAACCCGTTACAGCGGAAAGATCGATACCGGCGTCTTTGGCGATGCGGCGGGCCAGCGGCGAGGAGAATGTCCGGTCGCCGGACTTTGCCGGAGCAGCAGCGGCGGCGGCTGGTGCCGCCGGTGCTGGTGCCGCTTCCTTGGGCGCTTCGGCCTTGGCGGGCGCTGGTGCGGCTTCTGCTTTCGCAGGAGCAGCGTCGCCGCCCTTGGCAGCAGCGCCGACATCTTCGCCGTCCGCCGCCAGAATGGCGATCAGCGCATTAACCTTGACGCCTTCCGTACCGGCGGGGACCACGATCTTGGCGACCGTGCCCTCATCGACCGCTTCGACTTCCATCGTTGCCTTGTCGGTTTCGATCTCGGCAATCACATCGCCGGGACCAACCTTATCGCCTTCCTTGACAAGCCATTTGGCAAGATTGCCCTCTTCCATCGTGGGAGAAAGAGCCGGCATGGTGATATTGATCGGCATATCGATTTCCTCCCCTTTATGCTGTGTATGTCACAGCTTTGACGGCCTCGACGATTTCAGCGACGCTCGGCAATGCCAGCTTTTCCAGATTGGCGGCGTAAGGCATCGGAACGTCCTTGCCGGCAATCGTCAAGATCGGCGCATCGAGATAATCGAAAGCCTGCTGCATGACGCGGGTGGCAATTTCCGTACCGACCGAGGACTGCGGATAGCCTTCCTCGATGGTGACGCAGCGGCCGGTCTTCTTGACCGATTCGACAATCGTCGGAATGTCCATCGGACGGATGGTGCGCAGATCGATGATCTCAGCATCGATGCCAAGCTTCGTCAGTTCTTCCGCTGCCTTGACCGTATAGTTCATGCCGATACCGAAGGAGACGAGCGTAACGTCCGTGCCCTTCTTGTGGATGCGGGCCTTGCCGATCGGCAGGACGAAATCATCAAGCTTCGGCACATCGAAGGAATGACCGTAGAGGATTTCGTTTTCGAGGAAGATGACCGGGTTCGGATCGCGGATCGCCGCCTTCAGCAGACCCTTCGCATCGGCAGCCGTGTAGGGCATGACGACCTTGAGGCCCGGAATATGGCTGTACCATGCGGCATAGCACTGGGAGTGCTGGGCAGCAACGCGGGCAGCCGCACCGGAAGGACCACGAAACACCATCGGCGCGCCCATCTGGCCGCCGGACATGTAGAGCGTCTTGGCCGCCGAATTGATGATCTGGTCAATCGCCTGCATGGCGAAGTTGAAGGTCATGAATTCAACGATCGGACGCAGACCGGTCATCGCCGCACCAACACCCACACCGGCAAAGCCGTGTTCGGTGATCGGCGTATCGACAACGCGGCGCGGGCCGAATTCGTCGAGCAACCCTTGCGTGATCTTGTAGGCACCCTGATATTCGGCGACTTCTTCACCCATGACGAAGACGTTGGGATCACGGCGCATTTCTTCGGCCATGGCGTCGCGCAGGGCTTCACGCACGGTGGTCGATACCATCTCGGTGCCTGCCGGAATATCCGGATCGGCGGCAACTTCGGTCTTCGGTGCAGCCGGAACAGTTGTGGCGGGCTTTGCAGCCTCCGCTTCGTGCTGCGGGGCTGCTTCCGCCTTGGCAGGCGCTTCGGCTGCAGCAGCCTTTGGCGCGCTATCGGCGCTTTCACCGTCGCCCAGGAGAACGGCGATGACGGTATTGACCTTCACATTGTCGGTGCCTTCGGCAACAAGAATCTTGCCGATGGTGCCTTCATCGACCGCTTCCACTTCCATCGTCGCCTTGTCGGTTTCGATTTCTGCGAGAACGTCGCCGGAGGTGACCTTGTCACCTTCCTTTTTCAGCCATTTCGACAGTTTGCCCTCTTCCATGGTCGGCGAGAGCGCTGGCATCAGAATATCTACAGGCATGGTTGCGCCTCCCTTAGAGCAGAATGTCGGTATAGAGCTCGGATGCATCCGGCTCCGGATCGGACTGGGCGAAATCCGCTGCGTCGGCAACGATGTCGCGAACGTCCTTGTCGATCTTCTTCAGGTCGTCCTCGCTGGACCAGCCCTTGTCGATCAACCGGCTCTTCACCTGCTCGATGGGATCGTGTTCGGAGCGCATCTTCTGCACTTCGTCCTTGGAACGGTATTTGGCCGGATCCGACATGGAGTGACCACGATACCGGTATGTCTGCATTTCCAGGATCATCGGGCCTTTGCCGGAGCGCGCCCAGGCCGTGGCTTCTTCGCCGGCAGCCTGAACAGCGCGGACATCCATGCCATCGACCTGAATACCGGGAATGTTGAAGGAAATGCCGCGACGGGAGAAATCGGTTTCGGCCGAAGCGCGGGAAACCGCCGTACCCATGGCGTAACGATTGTTTTCGATGATGTAGATGACCGGCAGCTTCCAGAGCGCCGCCATGTTGAAGCTTTCGTAGACCTGGCCCTGGTTGGCCGCGCCATCACCGAAATATGCCAGGGAGACATTGCCGTTGTCGCGGTAGCGATTGGCAAAAGCGAGGCCCGTACCAAGGGAGACCTGCGCGCCGACGATGCCGTGACCGCCGTAAAAGTTCTTCTCTTTCGAGAACATGTGCATGGAGCCGCCCTTGCCCTTGGAAAGGCCGCCGCGGCGTCCGGTCAGTTCGGCCATGACGCCCCGGGCGCTCATGCCGCAGGCCAGCATGTGGCCGTGATCGCGATAACCGGTGATGACCTGATCGCCTTCGACCAGTGCGGCCTGCATGCCGGTCACAACGGCTTCCTGACCGATATAGAGATGGCAGAAACCGCCGATGAAACCCATGCCGTAGAGCTGGCCGGCCTTTTCTTCGAAGCGCCGGATCAGCAGCATTTCGCGGTAGGCGTGGAGCTCCTGCTCCTTTGTGTACTCGATTGGTTTTGGTGCTTTGACAGCAGAGGTCTGCGCAGAACGCGCAGGGCTTTTTTTCGCCCTCGTAGCCATATCTCACTCCCTGTTATTTTGTCGGACGACAATAGCAGCCGGAGCAGAACTTACAATATGCAGAATTGAATAAGAGCTATGCAAATAAGACGTTCAAAACGCACGATAAAAAGCGAATTAACCGGAATTCAGTTAATAGTTAAATCACCCGAGCCACGCATAATTGTGACTTCGTCCGGCCGCGATACATTCAACGCCTTGCGGGCCTGTTCATCTAACATGTCCCGCTCGATTGTTCCATCATGCATAAGTTGCACTTCCCGTTCAAGCTCCGTGCGCGATGCCTTGACCGCGTCGTACTGGGCACGCAGCAACCGGGTCTGATCCTGCAGCTTGATGGTGGAGTAGAGACCGTATTCACCGTGATAGGCATGAAAACCGAAATAGGCGAAAAACATCGTGGCAAGGATCGGCACGACAAGCCGCCCGCGATTGGTTTTCCGTCTCTGTTTTGTCCACATGGCAAATGACCCGAAGGGATGCGGAATCAGGTCACGATGGCCCGATTAGTCACATGGCCATAAAACAATGTTTTGCTTAACAGCCGATTAAATTCGCCGCTCCGACTGCTCCGGGCAACCCCGCCAAAACAAAATGGCGGGCACAGGGCCCGCCATCTCGATCACACGTGAATGCGCTCGTATCAGAGGCCGCGGAAAATCCCGCGGCCGGCATAGCGGGCCTGCGGTCCAAGTTCCTGCTCGATGCGGATCAGCTGGTTGTACTTGGCGATCCGGTCGGAGCGGGAAAGAGAGCCGGTCTTGATCTGCCCGCAATTGGTGGCGACGGCGAGATCGGCAATCGTTGAGTCTTCGGTTTCACCGGAGCGGTGCGACATGACGGCGGTATAGCCAGCGCGATGCGCCGTATCGACCGCGTCGAAGGTTTCCGACAGTGTGCCGATCTGGTTGACCTTGACGAGAATGGAATTGGCCACGCCCATCTTGATGCCATCGCGCAAACGGGCCGAATTGGTGACGAAGAGATCGTCGCCGACGAGCTGGCACTTGTCGCCGATTAGATCGGTCAGGTATTTCCAGCCTTCCCAGTCATCTTCGGACATGCCGTCTTCGATGCTGATGATCGGATAGTCAGCTGCCAGCTTGGCCAGATACTTTGCCTGGGTCTTCGGATCGCGGCTCTTCTTCTCGCCTTCATAGACGTAATTGCCGTCCTTGAAGAATTCGGTTGCAGCGCAATCCAGACCGATGGCGATTTCTTCGCCCGGCTTGAAACCGGCTTTCTCGATGGATTCCATGATGAAGTCCAATGCAGCCGGTGCCGTCTTCAGGTTTGGCGCAAAACCGCCCTCGTCGCCCACATTGGTGTTGTGGCCGGCATCCTTCAGGCGCTTCTTCAGCGTGTGAAAGACTTCCGCACCGTAACGCACGGCTTCCGCCAGCGACGATGCGCCAACCGGGAGAATCATGAATTCCTGAAAATCGATGGGATTGTCGGCATGCGCGCCGCCGTTGATGATGTTCATCATCGGTACCGGCAGGACATGGGCGTTGGGTCCGCCGAGATAGCGGTAGAGCGGCAGGCCGGAGGATTCAGCGGCGGCCTTGGCAACGGCGAGCGATACGCCGAGAATGGCGTTGGCGCCAAGACGGCTCTTGTTCGGCGTGCCATCGAGATCGATCATGGTCTTGTCGATGTGAATCTGGTTTTCCGCATCCAGGCCGCCGATCGCATCGAACAGCTCGCCATTGACCGCATCGACAGCCTTCAAAACACCCTTGCCGAGATAGCGTGTGCCGCCATCGCGCAGTTCAACAGCTTCATGTGCACCCGTCGATGCGCCGGATGGAACCGCGGCGCGGCCCAGGGAGCCGTCTTCGAGAATGACGTCGACCTCAACAGTCGGGTTCCCGCGACTATCCAGAATTTCACGGCCAATAATATCGACAATAGCAGTCATAAGGCTTTTCCTTCAATTTGCATTGGGCAGCATTCGCCACTGGAATAGCGAATGAAGATGACAAGGAAAATCCCCATGAGGACGATTTGTTGATCAAAACAGAAAAAAGGCCGTCAGAGACGGCCTTTTCCTGAAAATCAACTCATGCCGCCTTGGCGATCCGGTCGAACTCCAGCAGCTTTTCCAGAAGGCGCGGCATCTGGTCGAGCGGCACCATGTTCGGACCGTCCGATGGCGCATTGTCCGGGTCCTGGTGCGTTTCGATGAACACACCAGCCACGCCAACAGCAACTGCGGCCCGCGCCAGCGTCTCGACAAATTCGCGCTGCCCGCCGGTGGAGCCACCCTGCCCGCCCGGCTGCTGCACGGAATGCGTGGCATCAAAAATGACCGGCGCGCCGAAACCCGCCATGATCGGCAGCGAGCGCATGTCGGATACCAGCGTGTTGTAGCCAAAGGAGGCGCCGCGCTCGGTCACCATCACATTCGGATTGCCGCTTTCCGTTACCTTGGCGATGACATTCTTCATGTCCCAGGGTGCGAGGAACTGGCCCTTCTTGATGTTGACCACCTTGCCGGTCCTGGCGGCGGCGATCAGCAAATCGGTCTGACGGCAGAGAAATGCCGGGATCTGCAGCACATCGACCACCTCGCCCAGAACCGCGCACTGCTCTTCCGTGTGCACGTCGGTCAGCGTCGGCAGTCCGAACTCCTTGCGGATATCGGCGAAAACCGGCAGCGAATTCTCAAGGCCAAAGCCACGCTTGCCGGTCAGCGACGTCCGGTTGGCCTTGTCGAAGCTTGACTTGTAGACCAGTCCGATGCCGAGCTTGCCCGTCAGTTCCTTCAGCGCGCCCGCCATGTCGAAGGCATGCTGGCGGCTCTCCATCTGGCACGGACCGGCAATCAGTGAAAACTGGGCCGTATTGGAAAAGGCAACCGGACCGGCGGAGACAGTGGAATTCAGGGACATCAGGCAGCCTCAAATACAATGGCAGCGCCCTGTCCCGGTGCCTTGTGCACAATCAGGCGGGAGCCGCGCTTTTCGGTGGAGATATTGTTGTTGGCAAGCAGCGTTTCAACTGCCGCCAGATCACGGACGCCAACGACAAAGGCCTGCAGGCGCAGACCCCGCTCGTTTTCCGGTGCATCAAGACCAAGAAAGGATCGAAGGCCGGCAGGCGTCAGCACGGTGATATTGGCATTGGCAGCACGGATATCCATGCCGAAGGAATGGGCGTTGACGTCGCGCTGGTTGACCAGTTCCTGCAAGGGATACTGGAAATCCGTCGGATTGACTTCCGACAGCACGATTTCGCGCAAACCTACCGCACCATTTCTGTGAGTTTGCAGGGCCGAACGATCGACTTTCGGTGGATTGACACGTTCGCAAGTGAAGAAAAACGCATCCGGCGCCCGCAGATCGGCGGCAAAGGCAAGGCGAAAGCCCGCCACCCCTTCTGCGCCATCGGGTGTTTTAAAGCCCCGGGAAAATTCCAGCATTCGACCCGCGGAAATTCCCGATTGCACAAACGCATCATTGTCCGCATTGGCATCCTGCGTACCCATGACCAGTGCGGAAAAGCCGTCCTGACCATTGCGGAAACGATAGGCCTGGTCGCGGGCGACGAAGACATTGCCGTTGCGCGCCTCGATTTCACAGGTTTCGCGCTGGGCAATGGCGAGCGGCTCCAGAAATGTGTCATCGCTGAAGAAAACGCAGGCATTCTCGGTGCCGAAAGGATGGACGCCAGCAGGCGCCACGGTAAAGCCGAGTGTTTCAAGACGCCGGCGCGCCGTATCGAGATCCGCCGTTGGCAGAACCAGATGATCGACAGGCCGGGGGGTGCGCGGTGAAATGGTGGTCATGGGGAAAGGGTGTGCCTTAAAGAGCAATGCAATTCAAGCCACACCCCGTATAGATTTAGACCAGCCGGCTCTGATCCATGGCCGCCCGAATGAACGAGGCGAACAGCGGATGCGGTTCAAACGGCCGTGATTTCAGTTCCGGATGGTACTGGACGCCGATGAACCATGGATGATCGGCATATTCGATGGTCTCAGGCAGAACGCCGTCCGGCGACATGCCCGAAAACACCAGACCGCAATCTTCCAGACGGTCCTTGTAGTCGATGTTCACTTCATACCGGTGACGATGCCGCTCGAATATATCGGTCGAGCCATAGATGTCGGCAATCCGTGTACCGGATTTCAGCATGGCTTCGTAGGCGCCAAGACGCATGGTGCCGCCGAGATCGCCAGCCTGCGTGCGCTTCTCCAGCATGTTGCCCTTGAGCCATTCAGTCATAAGACCGACGACCGGTTCATTCGTCGGGCCAAACTCGCTGGACGATGCCTTTTCGACGCCAGCCAGTGAACGGGCCGCCTCGATGACCGCCATCTGCATGCCGAAGCAGATACCGAAATACGGCACCTTTTTCTCGCGGGCGAATTTTGCCGCCAGAATCTTGCCTTCCGAACCGCGCTCGCCAAAGCCGCCCGGCACCAGAATGCCATGCACCTTCTGCAGGTAAGGCGTCGGGTCTTCCTGTTCGAAGATTTCCGATTCGATCCAGTCGAGATTGACCTTCACCTTATTGGCCATACCGCCATGGTGCAGGGCTTCGATCAGCGACTTGTAGGCATCCTTGAGGCCGGTGTACTTGCCGACAACGGCGATGGTGACCTCGCCTTCCGGATTGTGGATACGCTTGCTGACCTCATCCCAACGCTCCATGCGGGGCTTTGGCGCGGGATCGATCCCGAATGCCGCCAGGACTTCCGAATCGAGGCCTTCCCTGTGATAGGCCATCGGAACGTCATAGATCGTATCGACATCGAGTGCCTGAATGACCGCGGACGAGCGGACATTGCAGAACAGCGACAGCTTGCGGCGTTCCGATTCCGGAATCTCGCGATCCGCACGAATCAGCAGAATGTCAGGTGCAATACCGATCGAGCGCAGTTCCTTGACGGAGTGCTGGGTCGGCTTGGTCTTCAGTTCGCCCGCTGCGGGGATGTAGGGCATCAAGGTCAGGTGGATATAGACAGCGCTGCCGCGCGGCAGATCGTTGCCGAGCTGGCGGATCGCCTCAAGAAACGGCATCGCTTCGATATCGCCGACCGTACCGCCGATTTCGCACAGGACAAAATCATAGTCCTGATTGCCGTCAACGATGAAATTCTTGATCTCATCGGTCACGTGCGGAATCACCTGAACGGTCGCGCCGAGGTAGTCGCCCCTGCGTTCCTTCTCGATGATGTTGCGGTAGATGCGTCCGGTGGTGATATTGTCCTGCTTGTTGGCAGGACGCCCCGTAAAGCGCTCGTAATGACCAAGATCGAGGTCAGTTTCAGCGCCATCGTCGGTCACAAAGACCTCGCCGTGCTGATACGGCGACATCGTGCCGGGGTCGACGTTGAGATAAGGATCAAGCTTGCGAATCCGTACACGGTATCCACGAGCCTGAAGGAGGGCTGCCAAAGCAGCTGCGGCGATGCCTTTTCCGAGGGAAGAAACCACGCCGCCAGTGATGAAAACATATCGGGCCATGGGCTTATCTCGTTAGTCCTTTGTGAGTGATTTGGCCACAAAAAAATCGGCCTGAAAGCCGTTTTTCCCGTGCCAATATCTTTTTCAAACAAACAAAACGGCCAGACATTATGTCTGGCCGTTTCAATTCAGCGACGAATAGTTCTTACAGTACAACCACTTCCGTGCCAACAGTGACGCGGTTGTAAAGATCGATCACGTGATCATTGACCATGCGGAAGCAGCCGTTTGAAGCTGAACTGCCGATGGTCCATGGCTGCACGGTACCGTGGATACGGATATAGGTATCCTTGTTGCCCTGTGAAAGGTAGAGAGCGCGCGCGCCGAGCGGATTGCCTGGACCACCGTCCATGCCGTTCTCATACTTGGCGTAATGATTTGGTTCGCGCTCGATCATTTCCTTGGTCGGGATCCAACGGGGCCATTCGCGTTTGGTGCGGATTTCGGCCGTGCCCTTGAATTCAAGGCCTTCCTTGCCGACGGCAATGCCGTAGCGGCGTGCGGTCGTGGGCGATTCAACAAGATAAAGGAACTTCTGCTTCGGGTCGATGACGATGGTGCCGGTCTTGTAACCGGTGAAGGACACATCCTGCGGCAGATATTTCGGGTCCAGCGAGTAGTTGCGCTTGGCGGCCGCCGCGGTTGCGCGGGCGGGCTTGCGGACCTGCGACACCTTGGCTGGTTTGGCTGTGGAAGCGGTTGGCGCCGTATCAACCTTTGCCGCATCGGCGGGCGTTGCGGCCGTATTGACGGTAGACTGAGCGAAGGCTGATCCGGACATGGCCAGAACAGAAATTCCGATGAGCAGAGAGCGACGTGAAATCATAGTGTTAGTTCCCGGATAATATGCACGCGCCATCAGCGGCGCTTGCCAGGCCCCCTAGGCCAAACCTGACTATGGCGATATCCGAAGACTGTTTTTCACTCAATGCAAATCACCGTGAAGAACTGTCCGGACTGATTCTTCACCGCCAAGGGTTGCGGAAGCGCAACACATTTGCCGCGCATCCGTAAAGAATCAGTTTCCGCGGCCGTTACTGGGAATTGGGAACCGGGTTGGCAGGCTGTGCTGGCGCGGCCGGAGCAGCGGGCGCAGGCGCTGTTGATTCGGCCGGTGCCGGAGCCGCTGGCGCAGGTGCCGCGTTACCCGATGCGGCCGGTGCCGGAGTGCCGGATACCGGCTGCGTGGTTGTCGCAGCGCCTGGAAGCTGGTTGAGAATGCCGCCCGATCCTGGCTGGCCACCGGTTGCAGGCTGTCCGCCCGTCGTTGCCGGAATACGGTTGAGAATATCCGTCGGGCTTTCGGCATAGCGGGACATGATGCCGAGCGCCAGGGACGTGATGAAAAAGCCCGTTGCAAGAATTGCCGTTGCCCGCGTGAGCACGTTGGCAGCACCGCGTGCGCTCATGAAACCCGAGCCGCCACCGATTCCAAGACCGCCACCTTCAGAGCGCTGCATCAGCACAACTCCAACGAGGGCAAGTACAATCAGAAGGTGAATGACGATAACGACGGTTTGCATGGGGTATTTTCTGCTTTCTAGGTGTCGGACGCGGCTCTTTACACCGTATCTCGTAATAAACCAAGCCCGTCAGCGGACAGTTTTCTCGGCAATTCGGCGCTTTCGATGCTCTTCAGAGCGAATGATACGCTTCACAGATGGCCAGGAAGTCCACAGCTTTCAAGCTCGCACCGCCGACAAGTGCGCCGTCGACGTTCTCGATGCCCAGAAGTTCAACCGCGTTGGAGGGCTTTACCGAGCCGCCATAGAGAATGCGCTGCCGCGCTCCCTGCCCTCCAAAACGCGCTGCCAGTGCCGCGCGGATTGACGCGTGAACCTCGCGGACATCCTCGGCGGTCGGCGTCAATCCCGTGCCGATGGCCCATACCGGCTCATAGGCGATCACCGTATTGGCAGCGGTGGCGCCATCGGGAATGGAACCGGCCAGCTGCGTTGCAATAATATCGAGTGTCGCTCCGGCCTTGCGCTGTGCCTCGGTTTCGCCGATGCAGATGATCGCAACCAGTCCGGCGTCCCATGCCGCCACGGCCTTGGCGTTGACCATGGCATCGGTTTCACCGTGATCCGTGCGCCGCTCCGAATGCCCGACAATGACATGCGACGCGCCAGCATCCTTCAACATGGCAGCCGAGATGTCACCCGTGTGCGCACCGGACTTTTTCGCGTGGCAATCCTCGCCGCCAATGTGAAGCGCCTCGCCTTCCACCGACTGGGCTGCCCGGAAAACAAGCGTGGCCGGCACGCAGATCAGTGCGTCGATCTTCTCGCCGATGGCTGAATTCGGCCGGTTGACGATAATACGCAGTTCATCCAGGGACTCTCCGGTCCCGTTCATTTTCCAGTTACCGGCGACGAGTGGACGGACATCAGGGGTCATTCGGCGTTCCTCAAGACGATAGATTTGATGATTTCTCGGTCATTTGATTGTCTGACTAGCAAATTCACTTGATAAAGCAATCGACACAAGCCCTTCATGACGCTATTCCCCTAGGCAATTCAATGTGAGCCTCATACTGTTACGGTGACTTTCTATGCTCGATTCCTTGCGCGACGTGGCCCAGACCTGGGTAGCCAAGCTGCTTCTCGCTCTTCTTGGCGTCAGTTTTGTTGGCTGGGGCGTTTCCAATACCATTCTCAGCGCCGTCGGCCATGGATCGGCAATCAGTGCCGGAAGTTCGAAAGTCTCACCGGTCGAGTATCGTCTGGCCTATGACCGGCAGCTTGCCGCCCTGCAGCAGCGTTTTGGCCAGCGTTTTACACGTGAACAGGCCGATGCCATCGGTGTGAGCAATCAGGTCCAGGCGCAGCTTGTCGCCGGTGTGGTGCTCGATGAGGAAGCGCGGAAGATGTCGCTCGGTCTGTCAAAGGACCGTCTGGCGCAGCTGGCTGCCGAAGATCCGGCGTTTCAGGGTCCCGATGGCCGCTTCAATCCCGGCCAGTTTGATCTGGTGCTGCGCAATGCCGGCATGACCCCGCAGGGCTATCTCGACAGCCGCAGCAAGATTGCCCGCCGCCAGCAGATCGTCGAAGCCGTCGCCGATGGCATCACGGTACCTGATACGCTGCTGAAGGCAGTCGCGACCTACAAGGGCGAATCCCGCACCATCGATTACGTCTCGATGCCCAAATCCTTCATCACCGACATCCCTGCCCCCAGCGATGCGGACCTGAAGACCTATTTCGACGCGAACAAGGAAGCTTACGCAGCGCCGCAATATCGCAAGATCACCTACGTCAAGCTTGAGCCCAAGGACATTGCCGACCAGGCGTCGGTTTCGCCGGAAGAGATCAAGGCGGAATACGACAAGAACATCGCGCGCTACACCTCGCCGGAAACCCGCACCATCGAACAGCTGACCTTTGCCAATGCCGATGCCGCCAAGGCTGCGCACGACCGTCTGGCAGCAGGTACGTCGTTCGAAGATGAGGTAAAGGCCGAAGGCAAGACGATGAGCGATGTCGGCCTTGGCACATTCCAGCGCAATGCCCTGCCCGACCAGACAATTGCCGATGCCATCTTCAAGCTTCAGGCCGGCGGTGTCAGCGACGTGATCACCGGTGCCTTTGGCCCGGTCATCGTGCGTGTAACCGCCGCTGCACCGCAAGTCATCAAGCCGCTTTCCGAGGTGGAGAAGGATATTCGCGAGACGATCGCGCTTTCCCTGGCAGCATCCTCTGTCATGTCCGTGCACGACGCCTATGAAAATGCACGGGCCGACGGCGCAACCATGGCCGATGCCGCCGCCAAGCAAAACCTCAAGATGGTGACCATTGACGCCGTCGATCAGTCGGGCCGCGGACCGGACGACAAGGAGATTCCCGGTATTCCGTTCGGTGAAAACCTTCTGGCCGCCGCCTTCCTCGCCGACCAGGGGTTTGACAACGAGCCGCTCAACATCGGTCCGAACAGTTTCCTCTGGTATGATGTCACCGGCATCACCCCGGCACGCGACCGCACGCTCGATGAGGTGAAGGCACGGGTCACCGACAACTGGCGGACGGCGGAACTTGAAAAACGCCTCAACGAGAAGGCCGAGGAAGTGCGCAAGCGCGTCGCCTCCGGCACGTCGCTTGACGACATCGCGGCTGAATTCAAATTCACCAAGGAAACCAAACGCGGCATCACGCGCCAGTCAAAGGATACCGACCTTGGCGTGGGCGGCGTTGCCTCGGTGTTTGACGGCCCGAACGGCCTTGTCGGCGTGACTGAATCGGCGGCGGACCAGTCGAAGCTGATCTTCAAAGTGACGGAATCGATCGAACCTGTGAATGTGGGACCGGACTCGCTGACCAAGGCGGAGAAGGATTCCTTCACATCGCGGTTGTCGGACGACCTGCTCGACCAGCTGGTCATGCAGTTGCAGACCGTCTATCCCGTCACCATCAACAAGACCGTTATTGATCAGGCGCTTGCCCGCCAGTGAATGCAGTGAGATCCGGGAATGGCTGAACTGAAACGTTTCATCGGCATTGCGGCAGCGGGAAAAGCGCTTTCCCGCGAGGAAGCCGTGGAAGCTTTCGACATCATGATGTCGGGACAGGCAACCCCGGCGCAGATCGGCGCCCTGCTGATGGCGCTGAGGGTGCGCGGCGAACAGGTTGACGAGATTGCCGGTGCCGTCTCGGCCATGCGCTCGAAGATGCTTCCCGTGAAGGCCGTGCCCGGCGCTATCGATATCGTCGGCACCGGCGGCGACCAGTCGGGTTCCTATAATGTTTCAACCTGCGCCGCCTTTGTCGCGGCTGGCGCCGGTGTCCCGGTGGCCAAGCACGGCAATCGCGCCCTGTCTTCGCGCTCCGGTGCGGCTGACACGCTGGCGGCTCTTGGCATCAACATTGAAATCGGCCCCGATCTGATCTCCACCTGCATCGAGGAAGCCGGTATCGGTTTCATGTTCGCGCCGTCGCATCATCCGGCGATGAAGCATGTCGGTCCGGCCCGGGTCGAACTTGGCACCCGCACCATCTTCAATCTGCTGGGACCATTGACCAATCCTGCCGGCGTTACCCGCCAGCTCGTCGGCGTCTACGCGCCGGAGTGGGTGGAACCCATCGCGCAGGTGCTCAAGAACCTCGGTTCGCAATCCGTATGGGTTGTGCATGGCGACGGTCTTGATGAAATCACCACGGCGGGCGTCACCAAAGTCGCCGCTCTTGAAAACGGCGTCATCCGCACCTTCGAGATCGAGCCGGAGGCCTTCGGCCTGCGCCTGGTCGATCCTCAGGATCTCAAGGGCGGAACGGCGGAAGAGAATGCGGTTTCGCTGCTCTCCGTTCTCGATGGCGCGCATGGCGCCTATCGCGACATCACCCTGTTCAATGCGGGCGCTGGCCTGGTTGTCGCCGGCGTCGCGAGCGATCTGAAAACCGGCATCAGCATGGCCGCCCATTCCATCGACAGCGGTGCGGCGCGACATGTGCTAAAGAAGCTGGTGCATGTATCCAACAGCAAGGCCGACTGACCATGGTTGATATTCTTCGCAAGATAGAAGCCTACAAGCGTGAAGAGATTGCTGCCGCCAAGACGCGTTGGAGCGTCGATGAACTCAAGGCCCGGATCAGCGATCAGGACGCACCGCGCGGTTTCCTCAATGCTTTGCGCCAGAAGCGCGCGGCCAACGCATTCGGCCTGATTGCCGAGATCAAGAAGGCGAGCCCGTCAAAAGGCCTGATTCGCCCTGATTTCGATCCGCCTGCGCTGGCCAGGGCCTATGAACATGGCGGTGCGGCCTGCCTTTCCGTGCTGACCGATGCGCCGTCGTTTCAGGGTGCGCCGGAGTTTTTGACCGCTGCCCGCGCCGCCGTCAGCCTGCCCGCCCTGCGCAAGGATTTCCTCTTCGACACCTATCAGGTGTTTGAAGCCCGCAGCTGGGGTGCCGATTGCATTCTGATCATCATGGCCAGCGTCGACGATGCCCTGGCGGCAGCGCTCGAAGAGACGGCCATGGCGCTCGGCATGGATGTGCTGGTCGAGGTGCATGATGAGGCCGAGATGGAACGGGCGCTAAAACTGACCTCGCCTCTTCTTGGCATCAACAACCGCGATCTGCGCACGTTCCATGTGGATCTCGCCGTATCGGAACGGCTGGCCAGAACGGTGCCTTCGGACAAACTGCTCGTCAGCGAAAGCGGTGTCTTCACCCATGCGGACTGCCAGCGTCTTGCCCAATCCGGCATTGGCACGTTCCTTGTCGGCGAAAGCCTGATGCGCCAGAGCGATGTGGCGGCGGCCACCCGCACGCTTCTGCATGGCTCGACGGACCAGCAGACAAGCGCCGCATGACAACCGCACCGAAGCTGACCCATCTCGACAGTAGCGGCGCGGCCCATATGGTCGATGTCGGCGGCAAGGCTGAGACCGAACGGGTTGCTATGGCCGAAGGGTCCGTGCGGATGCTGGCGGAAACACTCGACCTGATCCTGTCCGGCAATGCCAAGAAGGGTGATGTCATCGGCACGGCGCGCATCGCCGGGATCATGGCCGCCAAGAAAACCCATGAGCTTATTCCGCTCTGCCATCCGCTGCTTCTGAACAAGATCAGTGTCGATATCGATGCCGACAAGGCCCTGCCGGGGCTGCGGGTGCGTGCCACGGTCAAGCTGACGGGTAAAACCGGTGTTGAAATGGAAGCGCTTACCGCGGTTTCCATTGCATGCCTGACGATCTACGACATGGCAAAAGCCGCCGATAAGGGTATGATCATTCAGGATATTCGCCTGTTGCAGAAATCGGGCGGAAAATCGGGCGATTGGTCCGCGGAAACTTCAAACGGGAATTGAACGATGGCAGACCTCCTTCCGGTTGACGAAGCGCTGCGGCGCATCCTGGCCAATGTGGATCTGCTGGAGCCGGAAACCGTTGCGCTCGCCGATGCGGGCGGACGCGTGCTCGCTGCCGACCTGCATGCCCAGCGCCAGCAGCCGCCCTTTGCCGCGTCGGCGATGGATGGCTATGCCGTACGCGCCGCCGATGTAGCCAGCACGCCTGTCCGCCTGAAGCTTGTGGGTCAGTCCGCTGCCGGTCACGCCTTTCAAGGCTCGGTCGATCCGGGTGAAGCCGTGCGCATCTTTACCGGCGCCCCGGTGCCAGCGGGTGCCGACAGTGTGGTCATCCAGGAAAACACCGTGCCGCATGGCGATGAGGTGGAGATTGTCGAGACCATTGCTTTTGGCCGCAACATCCGCGCGGCCGGCCTCGATTTCAACAGCGGCGATGTTTTGCTCACCGCGGGCCGGCAGCTTGATCCGGCTGCCCTTGCCCTTGCCGCATCCGCCGATCATCCGCATCTGTCCGTCGTGCGGCGCCCGCGCGTTGCGATATTGGCAACGGGCGATGAATTGGTCAGCCCCGGTCAAACCTACCGGCCCGACCAGATCATTGCTTCAAACAGTTACGGTCTTGCTGAAATCGTCCGCAATGCGGGCGGCATTGCCATTGATCTGGGCATTGCCGAAGACCGGCTCGAAGCACTGAGCGAGGCGCTCGACCGCGCAATGGCGGCGCAGGCCGATATTCTGGTGACGCTGGGCGGCGCCTCGGTCGGCGATCACGACCTCGTCCAGCCTGCCCTTGCCGCGCGCGGCATGGCGCTCGATTTCTGGAAAATCGCCCTGCGCCCCGGCAAGCCGCTGATGTTCGGTCATCTTCAGGGCATGCGCATTCTCGGCCTGCCCGGCAATCCCGTCTCGAGCCTGATCTGCGCGCATATATTCCTGACGCCGCTCATCCGCACCTTCATGGGCCTGTCGCACACGCCCGATCTGCGCGCTGCGGTTCTCGGCACTGATATGCCCACCAATGACCAGAGACAGGACTATGTCCGGGCGCGCATCGTCACCGGACCCGACGGCACGCTGACCGCGACGCCGTTTCCGTTGCAGGATTCATCCATGCTGAAGTTTCTCGCCGATGCCAATGGCCTGATCATCCGCGAACCGCATGCGCCTGCCCTTGCCGCGGGCTCGGCCTGCACGATCCTGATGTTGCGGTGACTTTTAGACCGGGCCTCTGGAGTCGTGGGTCAGTCCACAACTCCAGAGCGGTATCGCCTGAGAGCAACCCAAGGCAATTCTATACTCAAATCAGGCAGTTAACCGGTGCTCTCTACGGTCACTTTCCGTTATATTGGCAAGGTCTATTGCTTTTTGCAACCTAGACGCGTGCCGGAAAGATGGCTCGAGTGTTTTGCCCTGTTTGACCGCCTCCACAAACCGTTGGTAATTCGTCGCGACAGGCTCAACCTCGACCTCTTTCCAGACCGCCGTTTCGACATCATCGCCAAGGCAGACCAAAAGTTTCGAGCCGTCATGGCGGTGCACCACTTCGAACGCGCCCTTGTCGCCGTAGACGCGCAGGCGCAGCTCGTTGACATGGCCCGTGGCCCAGCGGCTTGAATGGACGACACCCAGCGCGCCATTGGTGAAGCTCACCGTCATGGTGAAACTGTCATTGGCATCGAGTTCATATTCGCCGATGCGATTGCCTTCCGCCTTGTCGAATGCCTTGAGACGGCAGAACACCTCGTCGATTTCCGTATCGGTGCCATAAACGACAAAATCCAGAATATGCACGCCGACATCGCCAAGCGTACCGTTGGAGCCATGCTTTTTCGACAGGCGCCAGAGCCAGCGGCTTTCGGTCTGCCAGTCACCCCACATTTTCGAGACAAGCCAGCTTTGCAGGTACGATGCCTCCACATGCCTGACTTTGCCGATCTGGCCGCTGGTGACCAGTTTGCGGGCCGCCTGCAGCTGCGCGACATTGCGATAGGTCAGGTTCACCATGCCGACGAGACCGGCCGCCTCGATCTTGTCGGCCATTTCAGCGGCGTCTTCATAATTGGCCGCAAGCGGTTTTTCGCAGAACACGTGCTTGCCCGCCGCAACGCACTGCAAGGTGGTGGCGTGGTGGATGCTGTCGGGCGTGACATTGGCCACCGCATCGAAATCGCCCCAGGCAAGCGCCTCCTCCAGCGAGGTAAAGGCCCGCTCGATGCCATATTCCGCGCGGAATGCTTCCGCCCGGCCCGGATCGACATCGACCGCGCCCGCCAGTGTCACCCCTTCGATTTCAGCGAAATTCTTGGCATGGGAATTGGCCATACTGCCGGTACCCAAGATCAAAAGACGCATTGGTCCAGTCCTTCACATGAATGTGCCGCACGCTGCAACGCGGTGCCGGCATTGATACTGCGGATATTGGAAACGGCCGCGCCGGCGGCCGCACCTGATCGGATCGGCGTTCAGCGGAAACCTTCCTCGCCGGCGTCGTGCAGGCTGCCGCCGCGGGCGGTGATGGGTTCGATGGCCTGTTCAACCGGCGTGTTCGGCGCAGTGTTGAGTTCCGGATAGCGGTTGGGATTGTAGGCCCAGTTCACCGCATTGCGCAGGACAAGCCCGACCGTCTCGTCGTGATAGGTCGGATAGGTTTCGTGGCCGGGACGGAAATAGAACACGTTGCCCGCACCCTTGCGGTAGGTCAGGCCGGAACGGAACACCTCGCCGCCCTGGAACCACGAGACGAAGATGGTCTCAAGCGGTTCCGGCACGGAAAACGGCTCGCCATACATCTCTTCGTTTTCCAGCTCGAAATAGCGCGGCAGGCCCTTTGCAATGGGATGGCCGGGATTGACCACCCAGAGCCGCTCGCGCTCACCGGCTTCGCGCCAGTGCAGCGCACAGGGCGAGCCCATCAGGCGCTTGAAAATCTTCGAGAAATGCCCGGAATGCAGGACGATGATGCCCATGCCTTCCCAGACGCGCTTGGCCACGCGCTCGACCACTTCGTCGGCGACGTCGCCATGGGCGCGGTGACCCCACCAGATCAGCACATCGGTTTCATCCAGTGCCTTGTCGGTCAGGCCGTGTTCTGGTTCCTGCAGGGTGGCGGTCTTGACCGAGATATTGCTGTCGGACGTCAGAAGCCTGGCAATCTGGTTGTGCATGCCTTCAGGGTAGATTTCGGCGACGGTCTTGTTCATCTGTTCATGAACATTTTCGCCCCAGACGAGCGTGCGGATGGTCATCTTTGTCTTCCTATTCATTGCATATGCGGTTGGGAGGATGCGTGTATTCGGTCTTCAGTGTGACGCTGCCGGCCTGCCCGTTTGATCGAAGCGGTGGACATTGTCGTTGATCGGCGAAATGTGGAGCAGTTCGCCGGGCTGCTGGCTTGCAGTCCCGTCCTGTCTGACGACAAGCGGGTCCTTCGCGCCAATATCGATGTAGAGATAAGTCTCGGAACCGAGGTTCTCGGACAGGATCAGCTTGCCGTTCCACGTGCCGCCCTTGTCCTTGATTTCGAGATGCTCGGGCCGCACGCCGAGCGTGTGGGCACGATAGGTATCCGCATGTTTTTCGGTCAGGAAATTCATCTTCGGCGATCCGATGAAACCGGCAACAAACACGGATTGCGGCTTCTCATAAAGCTCAAGCGGCGTGCCGACCTGTTCGACAATGCCGTCGCGCAGCACGCAGATCCGGTCTGCGAGTGTCATCGCCTCCACCTGATCGTGGGTGACGTAGATCATCGTGGTTTCGTGCATCTTGGCATGCAGCTTGGCGATCTCAAGCCGTGTCTGCACGCGCAGGGCGGCATCGAGATTGGAGAGCGGTTCATCGAACAGGAAAACTTTCGGATCGCGCACGATCGCACGGCCGATGGCCACGCGCTGGCGCTGGCCGCCGGAGAGCTGCTTTGGCAGGCGGTCGAGATAGGCGGTGATCTGCAGCATGTCCGCCGCCTCGTTCACCCGCCGCTTGATCTCCTCCGCGCCGCCCTTGGCGAGTTTCAGCCCGAATGCCATATTGTCGAATACCGTCATGTGCGGATAGAGCGCATAGGACTGGAACACCATGGCGATGCCGCGCTGCGACGGCGTCAGACTGTTGACCACCTTGTCGTCGAAGGCGAGTGTTCCGGCGGTGATATCCTCAAGCCCGGCGATCAACCGCAGCAACGTCGACTTGCCGCACCCGGATGGGCCGACGAACACCATGAACTCGCTCGGGCTGATTTCCAGATCGACACCCTTGATGACATCGAAGGTGCCGAAGGACTTGCGGACATTGTTGAGACGAATAGCTGTCATTTGAGTTACCCCTTGACGCCGCCGGCGGTGAGGCCGGAAATGATCTTGCGTTGGAAAATCAGGACGAGAACAACGAGCGGCACCGTCACGATGACGGATGCGGCCATGATCGTGCCCCACGGGATTTCATGCGCGCTGGCTCCGGACAGAAGCGCGATGGTGACCGGCACCGTGCGCACCTCCGTCGAAGAGGTGAACGTGAGGGCGAACAGGAACTCGTTCCATGCGGCAATGAAGGCGAGCAGTCCGGTGGTTACCATGGCCGGCCACATCAAAGGCAGGAAGACCTTGGTGATGATGACCCAGGGCGTTGCACCGTCGACGATGGCCGCCTCCTCGATTTCGACAGGCAGATCGCGCATGAAGGTGGTCAGCACCCACACGGTGAACGGCAGCGTGAAGATCGTGTAGGAAAAGACGAGGCTCCACAGCGTGTTGTAGAGGCCGAGAAAGCGCACGACCTCGAAAAGGCCCGCCAGCACCGCGATCTGCGGGAACATCGAGACGGAGAGGATGGTCAGCAGCAGCAGCGAACGGCCGCGAAACCGCACGCGGGCCAGCGCAAAGGATGCGGTGACGGCAATCAGCAGGGCCAGCAACACCACCAGTGTCGACACGATAAGCGAATTGAGCAGATTGCGGGTGAAACTGCCGGCATTGATGACCGATACGTAGTTTTCCAGCGAGAATGACGACGGAAAATACTCGACGGTGAACAGGTTGCTGCCGGTTTTGAAGCTGGTGATGATGGCGTAGTAGAATGGAAAGACCGCCAGCACGACAATCAGGGTGACTAGCGCATAAAACGCCGTGTTCTTGGTGAGATTCCAGATCATCAGCGGTCTCCTCCATCGAGGCGCACGCGGCCAAGCCAGATCGCCAGTACGGTCATCAGCGCGATCACCAGGAACAGCAGCGTCGATTGCGCCGAGCCATAGGCGAATTTGTCGAACTCGATGAGATTTTCGCGTGCCAGCACCGACATGGTCTTGGTCTGCGAGCTGTTGGGAGTCAGAACATAGATCAGGTCGAAAATGCGCATGGCATCGAGCAGGCGGAAAATGATGGCAACCATCAGCGCCGGCTTGATCAGCGGCAGGGTGATACGGAAGAACTGGCGGATCGGATGCACGCCGTCGATATGCGCGGCTTCATAAATGTCTTTCGGCACCATCTGCAGGCCAGCCAGAATGAGCAGCGCCATGAACGGCGTGGTCTTCCAGACATCGACGATCAGCACCGCTGTCATCGCCGTATCGGCGCTCGCCGTCCAGGCGATGGGATGGCTGATGAAACCGAGGCGCAGGAAAAGATCATTGAGAATGCCGAACTGGTCGTTCAGCATCCAGCCCCACAGGCGGGCGGACACGATGGTCGGAATCGCCCAGGGAATGAGGATGGCGGCACGGACAATGCCCCTGCCCTTGAACTCGGCATTCAGAACAAGCGCGACGATCATGCCGAAAAAGGCTTCCAGCGCCACGGAGATGATGCTGAAGCGGACCGTGTTCCACACGGCGTTCCACCAGGTCGGATCGACCAGAAGTCCTGAAAAGATCGTGCGGCCGCTCTTCAGCTGGATCCACGAGAGATAGTTCTTGAATCCCACCCATTTGGCCGCGCCCATATTGGTCAGCGAGGCATCGGTGAACGAGAAATAGATTGTCCGAAGCAAGGGCCAGCCGGCAACGATGGCCAGCGCGATGATCATCGGAATGAGAAACAGCTGCGCCGAACGGGCGCGCTGCCGCAAAAGCTCTGAACGTGCGGTGGAAGGCGTCATGCTCGTATTCCTGCCCGTGTGGTTCCAGATGAAGCGAAAGCGTCAGGCAAACGGTGCGAACGGGGTTCGGGAGGTTGTGAACGCCATCCGCACCGTGCCCTTTGCTGGCAGGGGCCTACCAGCTGTTTCCCTTGAGTTCAGTCAGCTTTGCTTCCAGAAGCTCAAGGTTTTCGGCAGCGGTGCCATTGCCCGATAATGTATCGTGGACCGCGCTCCAGAACATGTTGGACACTTCATTGTATTTCACCTTCGTCGGCGCCGAGGGGCGCGGAACGGAATTTTCAAACACCGGTTTCCAGTTTGGAATCAGCGGCTGCGCGGCGGCGATGTCCTTGTCGTCATAGAGCGCCTTGATGGTCGGCATGCTGGCCTGGGAAATCGCCCGCGCCTTCTGCTGTGCGGGCGAGCCGAGGAACAGCGCAAGCTTGATCGCCTCTTCGGGTGCCTTCGAATATTTTGAAACCGCCAGGTTCCAGCCGCCAAGCGTTGCGGCGGAGCTTTGGCCTTCCTTGCCGCTCGGCAGAGGCGCCACATCGAACTTGCCCTTGATGGCGCTGCCATCGGCCCCGGCCAGCGCATAGGCATAGGGCCAGTTGCGCATGAAAACGGAATTGCCGGTCTGCCAGACGCCGCGCGCCTCTTCCTCGGTGTAGGCAAGCACGCCCTTGGGCGAAATGGTGTCGACCCAGCCCTTGGCACGGTCGATGGCTGCTGCCGCTTCCGGATTGTTGATCGAAATCGTGCCGTCCGCCTCGACGATCTGCCCGCCGCCCGAGGATTTTACCCATTCGAGCGCGTTGCAGGTCAGGCCCTCATAGGCATTGGCCTGGAAAACAAAGCCATAAATGCTCTTGTTGCCGCCCGCCCGTTCGCCGTCCTGGATTTCCTTGGCGGTTGCCGCCATCTCGTCCCAGGTTTTCGGCACCGGCTTCTTGTACTTTTCCAGCAGGTCCTTGCGGTAATAGAGCGCCGGAGCATCGGTGAACATCGGCAGGGCGACCAGCTTGCCGCCGACGGTCTGGCTTTCGATGATCGAAGGGATGTGCTGGTCGATGACGTCCTTGGCGGCTTCCTTCAGGTCGAGGAACTGGTCGGCCAGCTGCGGCGCCCAGATCACGTCGGTGCGGTAGACGTCGATATCCGTATTCCCGGCGGCGAGCCACAGGCGGTACTGGCCGAAATTGTCGGAACTGTTGGCAGGCATGGCAACGATCGACACCTTGTTGCCGGTTTCCTTCTCGAACTGGTCAAGCTGCTTGCGCAGGAATTCGCGTCCATTGCCAGTGTCGCCGGATACAATCGCCAGATTGGCGGCAAAAGCCCCCGACGCCAGCAAGGTCGTGGTCAAAAGGGTCGCAATGAATGATTTGGCTTTCATGATTTCCTCCCAAAAATCTGACAGAATCGGCTGCCGCACATCGCAGCGATGCTTGGCTCCTCCTCAAAAACTCCTCCTGAAGCGCTTTGGAAATCATTTGAAACATCAAAATTCAAAGCGCTTTGAATGAAAAATGACAAAGCCCCTCCGGCCTGTCAAGCCGCAAATTGGCGGGATAAGCCGGATGCCTTGGCTGGCGGCGTCCTGATCAAACATATTGCATATAAATTACAATATATTATGCGAAATATCTCAACATGTGAATTCCCTGTTGGTGCACCGCTGAAACCGCATCTCGCCAACCAAAGATCACAATATCGCGAGCAATTACCCAAAGCGCTTTGAATTTAGGCTCTGGTTATGTTTAGTATTTGGAGTCATATCTGCATTGCCTGAATACACCGTATTGGATTGCGTGCCATGAAACTCAAGGAACTGGCTGAACAACTGGGCCTCTCGCAAACGACCGTCAGTCGCGCCCTGAACGGCTATCCCGAAGTCAACAAGGCCACGCGTGAGCGCGTCAGCCAGGCGGCGCAAAAATACGGCTATAGTGCCAATGCCAATGCCCGCCGCCTTGCCATAGGCCGTATCGGCGCCATCGGCATCCTGATGCCGCGCGACCGCAGCGAACGTTTCGGCCCGCATACGAGCGAATTCTTCTCCGGTCTGGCCGAACAGCTGTCGCAGCACGAAATGGACCTGCTGATGAGCCCGAGCATTAACAATGACGAGCTTGCGGCTTACCGGCGGCTGATTTCCAGCAAGCGCGTGGACGGCATCATCATCACCGGCCCCACCCTGATGGACGAGCGCGTGGCCATGCTGACGGAAGCGAAATTTCCCTTCGTGCTGCACGGGCGAACCAATATCGCCGCCCCGCATGCCTGGCTCGACATCGACAATGCCGGCGCCTTCCGGCAGGCGGCATCGCATCTGATCGATCTTGGCCACCGGCATATCGCGATGATTGACGGGCTGAAGGGCCATACGTTTTCCGAACACCGCGAAATGGGTTATCGCGAAGCGCTGGTCGAGCGCGGCATTGCCGTTGATCCGCGCTTCATCGTGCATGAACGTTTTTCCGACGAGACCGGTTTTCACGAGGCACAGCGGCTTTTGTCCTATACGCCGCATCCCACGGCTATTCTCGCCGGCTCGATGATGACGGCGCTCGGCATTTTCCGCGCCATCCGCTCAAAGGGCTACGAACTGGGCAAGGAAGTCTCCGTGATCGCCCATGACGACGTGTTTCCCTATCTCAATGCCAGCAACATGGTGCCGGCCATGACCACCACCCGGTCGTCGATCCGCTCCGCCGGGTCGCGTATTGCCGAGCTGCTGGTGCGTGTCCTCGACGGCGAACCGGTCGAGAACATCCACGAGATATGGCCCGTAGAACTTATCCTGCGCCAGTCGAGCGGTCCGCCCGTCGCCCCGCGCCGGTGACATCGCCTGGTCAAGCGTCTGCGCTCGGCGATTCGGACGAAAGCTGTCATGATACTGTGATATCCAATTGGAAACCGACGGAACAATGCCCCGAATGGGTGCATTTCTGCCCGCACATGCCCCGTAACCAAGCTTCCAGCATTGCCGCAACGGAATATTAAGCACTTGTAGAACAATGCTGGAACAGATAGTGTTTGTTCTGGTTTTGTTTTTCCGATTCCCTGCTAAAGGATCGCCGATGCTCACGCGTAAACAACATGAACTTCTTCTCTTCATTCATGAGCGTCTGAAGGAGACAGGCATTCCGCCATCCTTCGACGAAATGAAGGATGCGCTGGATCTGGCCTCCAAATCCGGCATTCACCGGCTGATCACCGCGCTGGAAGAGCGCGGCTTCATTCGCCGGCTTGCCAACCGGGCACGCGCGCTGGAAGTCCTGCGCCTGCCGGACTCCATCGCACCCGGCCTCAACAGCCAGAGAAAGTTCGAGCCGAGCGTCATCGAGGGCAGTCTCGGACGCAATGTGGCCCCGCCGAAACCGCAGCCGCGCGCCTCCAATGACATGGACATGCCTGCCAATGTCAGCATTCCCGTCATGGGCCGGATTGCCGCCGGTGTGCCGATTTCCGCCATCCAGAACCAGACCCACATGCTCAGCCTGCCGCCTGATATGATCGGCAGCGGCGAGCATTACGCGCTTGAGGTCAAGGGTGACTCGATGATCGAAGCGGGCATTTTTGACGGCGATACGGTTGTCATCAAGCGCGGCGACACCGCGAGCCCCGGCGAAATCATCGTGGCGCTGGTCGATGACGAGGAAGCCACCCTCAAGCGGTTTCGCCGCAAGGGTGCCTCGATTGCCCTGGAAGCGGCCAATCCTGCCTATGAAACGCGGATCTTCGGACCGGACCGCGTGCGGGTTCAGGGCAAGCTTGTCGGCCTGATCCGCCGTTACTGACCGTCCGCCGCGTCCCGTTCGGCATTGTTCGGGACGCCTTTGGCCGCATGGGCCTTGTGTGAACGCTCCGGCCGGTTGCGCGCCGCATTGGAATGGATGCGATAGCTGTTCCATGGCCGGTTGGGCGGACCTATCGCGAAGGTCAGACGGGCGGACAACAGCCTTTGCTCCAATGCTTCTGTGGCTTTCGATACATCCGTCAGGTCGCCCTGCCCTTGCGCAGCCGGGCCAAACCGGATTTCGGCGGCGCCGTTCAACGCCAGATCGCGGCGCGTGATCACCATCGGGCCGGGCACGGGGCAAGCGGCTTCGACACCGGCAAAGCCCAGCACGACAATATTGCCCGCGTTGCAGGCCGCATCCCGTTGCGCGGGATCATCCGTATAGGCAATGATGAGGCCGCCCGGTTCACGCGTGATACAGAGCTTTCCGGCGCATTCGAACGCGCCCTCCACTGCTACTTTGCCGCTTCCTGCCGGTTTGACGATCTGATCCAGCCCATAGCCCTGCCGCCAGTTGTCGAGGGTGAAGGCACCGCCCAGCGGGCGATTGATCATCAACGCCGTGCCATTGCGCGCACCGGCCAGCCGGCCATCCTCCGACAGGACGATATCCGGCAGCGCTGCGCGTGCCATGATCAGGGCGGCGGCAGCAAACAGCGGCAGGCTGCACAGGCGCAGCCATGATGACGGGAGAATGAGGATCACAAGCCCCACGCTCATCAGGATCAGGCTCGGCTGCGGCATCGGACCGGGATTGCCCGAGGGCGAGAGTGCCGCCACGTGATGGGCAATGAAGACCACGAGGTCGATGCCGCGTTCCATGACGGAAAATGCCAGAAAATCCAGATCGAACGGCATCAGCAGCAGCGCCAGTACGGCGAAGGGCATGACCAGAACCGAGACCGCGGGCAAGGCAAATGCGTTGCCGATCAGTCCAAGCGGCGCGGTATTGTTGAAATGGTAGGCGGCAAAGATCGCGCTGGCCGACCCGGCGACCAGAGATGTGAGGGCGATATCACTGACATGGTCGCCGATCCTGCCGGGCAATTGCAGCAAGAGGCCGCTGCGGGATGCACTCCGGGCATTCCGGGCGGTCCTGCGCGGCGACCACCAGCCGTAAAATGCGATCAGTGCGGCGGTGGCCGAGTAGGACATCTGGAAGCTTGGCCCCATCACCTCATGCGGCGCGATGGCGATGGTCACCAGAGCAGCCAGAGCGACATTGCGCAAAGACAAGGCGGCACGATCCGCCGTCATGGCGACAAGCATCACGCCGAGCATGACAAAGCTGCGCTGGGCCGCCACGTCCATACCAGAGAGCAGCAGATAGAACGCCGACGCCAGCAACGCCGCGCAGGCCGAAAACTTCTTGATCGGATAGCGCGCGGCGAAGTCCGGGAAAAAGGCCATGCCGGCACGCAGCGAGCCGATAACGATTCCGGCGACGAGCGCCATGTGCAATCCCGAGATGGAGAGGATGTGCGACAGGCCGCTCAGCCGCATGGCGTTGTTGGTGGCGTCGCTGATGCCATCGCGCTGGCCGGTGATCAGCGACGCGGCAATGGCTCCGGTTTCGCCGGGCATATGACCGGCAATGCGATCGGTCAGTGTCTGGCGCATTGTGGCAACCATGAGCAATGTTCTGGTCGTCAAATCAGCTGGTTCCGGCAGGGCAACCGCTTCGGGCCTGCCGAGAAAGAAGCCGCTGCCGCCGATGCCCCTGTAGTAATTGTGGAAGGCAAAGTCGTAATTGCCCGATCGCACCGGCCCGGATGGCGGGCGCAGATGCACCAGTCCGCGCAAACCGCCGCCTATGGCAGCATCCGCAGGCAGGGCGCGGGCCGAGACAACCAGCCTTGTCGGGGCATAGCGCAGTAGCGGGCGTTCCGTGGCTATCACATCCATCGTCACGCGCCAGCCGCCCCGCCCGGCACGGTTGATCGCGGCGATGCGGCCGGTCAGCCGCGTGGTGACGGCAGAACCGAGCATCGGCGTATCCAGACGCAGTGTTTCCAGCTTGGCGCAGAGCATGCCCGCCACAACCAGCAGGGCAGCTGAAAGGCACATCCCCGCCAGATGCCGTTCATGCGCCAGGAGCCGGAACCCGGCAAGGGCGGTCAATCCGAAGAGGATGGCGCTCAGCCGCGGTTCCGACGGCAGGCAGAAATAGACGATGGCGCCGCTGCCGGCAAAAACCGGAACAAACAGGAAAAGGCTGCCGCGATCATGGTCCTGCCAGAATGCCTGGGAGATTGCCGGAAGCAGATCACGCCCCAACCCAATACGCCAACGCAGCCTTGCCGACAGACTCACGCGTGGTGCGCCAACAGCATTATCCCGCGGCATTTGAGTCGCAATACCCGGCTCATCGTCCGCCGGACGATCAAAAAACTGCCGTTCACTCGTTTGTGTACTGGTGGCCGGCCCCTGCATTTGCCTCCAATTCTGCCTATGCCCTTGCACGACAGCGCTCCTATGCTACATCAACGCCAGATCAAATCGATTGGATGTTAGGCTAATGGCCGAGACGTCTGTTGGAGTCCTTATGTCGTCACCTGTTGTTACCCGTTTTGCACCCTCCCCGACCGGATACCTCCATATTGGCGGTGCTCGCACGGCCCTGTTCAACTGGCTCTATGCCAAGCACACCGGCGGGAAGATGCTGCTGCGCATCGAAGACACGGATCGCGAACGCTCCTCGGAAGCGGCTGTCACGGCCATTCTCGATGGCCTGAAGTGGCTGGGCCTTGATTGGGATGGCGATGCGGTGTCGCAGTATGAGCGCGCGCCCCGTCACCGGGAGGTTGCCGAGGAACTCGTTGCCAAGGGCAAGGCCTATTATTGCTATGCCTCACCGGCAGAGCTTGAGGAAATGCGCGAAAAGGCGCGCGCCGAGGGCCGCCCGCCGCGCTATGACGGCCGCTGGCGCGATCGTGATCCGAAGGAAGCCCCTGCGGGCCTCAAGCCGGTTATCCGCATCAAGGCACCGCAGGACGGCGAAACGCTCGTGCGCGACCTCGTGCAGGGCGATGTGCGCTTTCCCAACAAGGATCTCGATGATTTCATCATCCTGCGTTCCGACGGCAATCCGACCTACATGCACGCGGTTGTCGTCGATGACCATGACATGGGCGTCACCCACATCATCCGTGGCGACGATCACCTGACCAATGCGGCGCGTCAGGCCATCATCTATGATGCGATGGGCTGGGCTATCCCGGTCATGGGCCATATTCCGCTCATCCACGGTGCGGATGGGGCAAAGCTGTCGAAGCGTCACGGCGCGCTCGGTGTCGAGGCTTATCGGGCCATGGGTTATCTGCCTGCGGCCTTGCGCAACTATCTCGTCCGCCTCGGCTGGAGCCATGGCGACGACGAGATCATGTCCGACGCCCAGATGATCGAGTGGTTCGAGATTTCCGACATCAATCGCGGCGCATCGCGCTTCGACTTCCAGAAGCTCGAGGCGATCAACGGCCACTACATGCGGTTCTCCGCCGATGCCGATCTGGTCAAGGCGATGATCGACATCCTGCCTGAGATTGAGGGCGGCGCGGACATTCTGTCGCGGCTCAATGACCGGACCCGCCAGCAGTTGCTCGCGGCCATGCCCGGCCTGAAGGAGCGTGCCAAGACGCTGGTCGAACTGGCGGACAGTGCAAAGTACCTGTTTGCACAGCGCCCGCTGGCGCTGGACGAAAAAGCCGCAGGCCTTCTGAACGAAGAAGGCCTGGGCGTGCTTTCCGGCGTTTTCCCGGCACTATCGGCCGTCAATGACTGGACCGCCGAAGCCTTGGATGCGGCGGTGCGGGTTCATGCGGAAAACACCGGCCTGAAGCTGGGTAAAATTGCCCAACCCCTGCGCGCCGCGCTGACGGGAAGAGCAACATCTCCGGGGGTTTTCGATGTGCTGGCGGTGCTTGGCCGCGAGGAGTCGCTGGGGCGTATCGAGGACCGGATAAAAGGTTAATCCGCAGCCCTGACGGTGCATTTTTTGCATTGCAACATTGCGCCGTTCGGCTACGGTGTCGTGCCTGAGAAAATCAGGATAAAGACCTTGGAAAGAGGTCGAGGCTTTGGGCCAGTACGCTGAACGCAGAGGTCAGAAAATCACCTGCCTGGAAGGAACAACCTGTTTCAAAGGCATACTGGAATATGAAGTAACTCGTGTGCTTTCACTTCCGAAGTTCGACGAGAGTCTACTGCTCAAGCAGCGAACTTCGGAATGGTACACGGGATGTCAGCGGGAGCTGAAGCAAGAAAGGAACGGCAATGTCTGAGAATAGCGTCAACATCGATCTGAATGGTCACGAGTTTGCGTTACCGATTAAAAAAGGCACCATCGGACCTGATGTCGTGGACATTGGAACACTCTACAAGAACACGGGTGCATTCACCTACGATCCGGGTTTTACATCCACAGCCTCCTGCGAGTCGCAGATCACCTATATCGATGGTGACGAAGGCATTTTGCTGCATCGCGGCTATCCGATCGAACAACTCGCCGAAAAAGGCGACTTCCTCGAAACCTGCTATCTCCTGCTTTATGGCGAACTGCCGACAAAGAGCCAGAAGCATGATTTCGACTATCGCGTGACGCACCACACCATGGTGCATGAACAGATGTCGCGCTTCTTCAGCGGCTTCCGCCGTGACGCCCATCCCATGGCTGTCATGGTCGGTTGCGTCGGCGCCCTGTCTGCCTTCTATCACGACTCGACCGATATTTCGGACCCGCATCAGCGCATGGTTGCATCCATCCGCATGATCGCCAAGATTCCGACCCTGGCTGCCATGGCCTACAAGTACCATATTGGCCAGCCCTTCGTTTACCCGAAGAACAATCTCGATTTCGCCACCAACTTCCTGCACATGTGCTTTGCCGTGCCGTGCGAAGATTACGTCCCAAATCCGGTTCTTGCCCGCGCAATGGACCGGATTTTCATTTTGCACGCCGATCACGAGCAGAATGCCTCGACGTCGACGGTGCGTCTTGCCGGTTCGTCCGGTGCCAATCCGTTCGCCTGTATCGCTGCGGGCATTGCCTGCCTCTGGGGCCCGGCCCATGGCGGTGCCAATGAGGCCGCCCTCAACATGCTCGGCGAAATCGGTACGGTTGACCGCATCCCCGAATTCATCAACCGCGCCAAGGACAAGAACGATCCGTTCCGCCTGATGGGCTTTGGTCACCGCGTCTACAAGAACTACGATCCGCGCGCCAAGATCATGCAGCAGACCACCAAGGAAGTTCTCGCCGAACTCGGCATCAAGGACGATCCGCTGCTCGATGTCGCCATGGAACTGGAGCGCATTGCCCTGACCGATGAATATTTCATCGAGAAGAAGCTCTATCCGAATGTCGATTTCTATTCCGGTATCACCTTGAAGGCGCTCGGCTTCCCCACCACCATGTTCACGGTGCTGTTCGCCGTTGCCCGCACCGTCGGCTGGATTGCGCAGTGGAAGGAAATGATCGAAGATCCGCACCAGAAGATCGGCCGCCCGCGCCAGCTCTACACCGGTGCAACGCAGCGCGACTACGTTCCGGTCGGCAACCGCAAATAAGATCATCCAGAATACGAAAAAAGGCGCCGTTCGGCGCCTTTTTCATATCCAGAAGCCTGTTTCTCAGGCCCTCTTATGCACGTATTCGAGAACTTTCCCGGCAGCAATCTCGCCGGATGGCCGTTCCGTTTGCATCAGTGCCGCGATTTCATCGAAGCCTTCGAGTTGCAAGGCCCTGGCATGGCCGGGCTTCAGCAACTGTTCGATTTCGCGGGCCAGCGGACCGGGACGAACGAACTGGTTGAAATATTCCTGCACGACTCGCTTGTCGGCAATGATATTGGGCAAGGCGGCGCTCCACACCTTGATGCGCGGCGCAATGAACATCCGCGCCAGCCAGTCAGGCCGGTAGGACAGCACCGTCGGGATGCGTGCCAGTGCGAGTTCGAGCGATACGGTGCCCGAAGCGGCGAGCGCGGCTTCGGCTTCGGCAAAGGCTTTCAGGCGCTCCGCTTCACCCACCACGATGTTGGGCTGGACTTTCCAGCCGGCGGTGAGCTGGCGCACCAGGGGTTCGACCTTGGGAAGCGTCGGCAAGGTCAGCCTGAAGCGGTTTCCCCGCTCTTCCAAAAGGTCAATTGCTTCGCCGAATGGTTTGGAAAGGCTTGATATTTCAGCTCTACGTGATCCCGGCAGGACAACAAGATTGTGTTCGGTTCTATCAGCGAAACCGCTTTCCCGTGCCCGGTTCCGTTCCGCAGCCGCCAACAGCGGGGCATAGGTCACCAGCCTGTGGCCGACATAGGTGGCGGGCGGACCGTCGAGATCTTTCAAGGCCTGCACTTCAAACGGCAAAATCGCCAGCACATGATCGATATAACCGCGCATGGCCTTGGCGCGCTCCGGGCGCCAGGCCCAGACCGACGGGCTGATATAATTGATGATCGGGATCGACGGATCGGCAGCCCGCACCTTGCGGGCAACGCGATGGGTAAAATCCGGGCTGTCGATAATGACGAGGCAATCGGGTTTCGCCGCGATGATGGCTTTGGACAGTTGGGCGATGCGGCGGATGAGCTGCGGCAGTTTGGTGACGATGGCCGTCAGGCCGACCAGAGCGATTTCGTGCTGGTCGAACAGGGAGTTGAGACCGAGGGCCGAAAGATGCTCCCCGCCAACGCCGGTCAAGGTCACCTCACCCGGATATTGCCGGCGCAGCGCTTGAACCAGGTCGGCACCAAGCAGGTCGCCGGACTCTTCGCCGGTGACAATGGCCAGGCGAAGTGGCTTTGCTGCTGTTTTCACTCGGCCTCCTGCGCAAAAGTTTCGATGAAAATACCGGCTTCATTGGCAACGGCGATCGTTTCGGCATAGCCCAGGATCAGCGTGCGCCGTGCTTCGATGGCAATGCCCTTCAGGCCGGCCTTCACCGCATTCTCCACGGTGCTCACGCCGATGGCAGGCAAATCCGCGCGCACCTCCTGCTGCGGCTTGGCGCATTTCACCAACACGCCGCCCTTGCGGTTGATCCGCTTGGCAATACGCAGTTCGGCCACCCGCTGCAGCATGGCATCGGTGCCCTCCACGCCCTCCAGCGCCACCACGCGGCTGCCGACGGCGATGGCCGCCTGCCCGATATCGAGCGAGCCGATCATGATGGCCGCCTCGCGGGCGGCCCGCATGTCGGCAATGCTTGCCTGATCGGCTTTCTTCCGGGTGATCGTTCCCACCTCAGGCGCAAGAATATCCGGAACGATCTCGTGCGCACCGACAACCCGGAAACCATAGGATTCAATGGTTGCGATCACGGCCTTGAGCAAACCGTCATCGCCGAGGCGGAAAGCCCGCATGAAACGATACAACGCGACGAGATTGCCGTTGCCGGGCCGCAGCGCCGCTGAAAATTCCGGCCGGTGGCGCACGCCGCCCGCCAGCACCACATTGCTGATATCTTCCGATTTCAGGATTTTCATCAGGCCGCCCAGCTCGACGATCGAGATTTCCGCGTGCTTGCGTGTATTGATCTCAGGCGATGCCTCACCCTTGATGGCTATGATCAAGGGATTGGCGCCCTGTTTCTGCAGGCTTTCCGCGATGGAAATCGGCAGGAGCCCATTGCCCGCGACGATCGCCGTGCGGCCGGTTATGGCCGCTGGCCGCGTCCCGTCCGGTGTCTTAGCTGTTGTCGTCACTGTCGCTGGTCTCGATTCCGGAACCGAGGGGCGGCGTGCAGAAGGCACGTTTGGTATCAGCGGTGATGAAGTCAACCAGATCGGCAACCGCCGGCGACTGGGAAAAGGCAAGGCGCACGTCACCGGCGCGGTTGCGGACCGGCTTGCTGCGGTCAAACAGCATGCGCACGGCGCGGCGCAGATTGTGTATCTCCGGACGGGCCATGCCTGACCGCTTCATGCCGACAATATTGAGGCCGCCCAGATAGGCGTGATTGCCGATGACCATGCCGTAGGGAATGACATCGAGTGCCACCGCCGCAAGCCCGCCGACAAAAGCATGGTGGCCAACCCGCACGAACTGATGCAAGGCAGCGCCGCCGCCGATGATGACGTTGTTGCCGACGGACACATGGCCGCCGATCATGACATTGTTGGCGAAGGTGACATTATCGCCGATGTCGCAATCATGCGCCACGTGCGAATAGGCCAGGAACATGCAGTTGTCGCCAACCGTGGTAAAGCCGCGGCTGCCGTCAGTGCCGCGATTCATCGTGACGCCTTCGCGGATGGTGCAGTTCTGGCCAATGACAAGCGTGGTGTGCCCGCCCTTGTGCTTGGTGTTCTGCGGATCGCCGCCCAGAATGGCATTGGGATAGACCTTGGCGCCATCACCCAGGGTCGTCGCGCCCATGACGACCACGTGGCTCAGCAGGGTAACATCATTGCCAATGACCGCTTCCGGTCCGATATGGCAGAATGGTCCGATGGTTACCCTGTCACCAATCTTTGCGCCCGCCTCGACAATCGAGGTGGGATGAATGCTGGAACTGGACATCAAGCCCCGGTCTCGTCTTCTTCGGGGAAGCTGACCATTGCCGCCACGTCAGCTTCGGCCACCTTGACGCCGTCAACTTCAGCAGTGCAGCTGTACTTGTGGATGTTGCCGCGCTGCTTGAGCTTGGTCACGCGCAGTTTGAGCTGGTCACCCGGCACGACAGGCTTGCGGAACTTGGCATTGTCGATGGTCATGAAGAAGACCTTGCCCGGCTTGCCGCTGCCATTGTGGAACAGCACGATGGCACCGGCGGTCTGGGCCATGGCTTCAACGATCAGAACGCCGGGCATGATCGGCAGTTCAGGAAAATGACCGGCGAAATGCGGTTCATTGATCGTGACGTTCTTGATACCCGTTGCCGAGACATCGCGATCGATATCAACGATGCGATCAATCAGCAGAAAGGGATAGCGATGCGGCAGATTTGCCAGAAGCTTCTGGATGTCCGCGACGCCAAGACTGCTCGCCTGTACATTTTCATTCATCTGAACTGCTCTCCTTCTTGGTCCTGGTCATCGCGCGGACACTCGCGATTTCGCGGAACCATTGCTTGAACGGCTGCGCGGGCGCACCGGCCCACCGCTCACCGTCCGGAATATCATTCATCACGCCGCTTGCCGCGGCAATCTCAACGCGGGAACCGATATTGACATGATCCTTGATCCCGACACTTCCGCCCAGCATCGTCATGTCACCAAGCACCACACTGCCGGAAATGCCACACTGCGCAGCAATCACGCAATGGCGTCCAATACGAACATTGTGGGCAATCTGCACGAGATTGTCGATTTTCGTGCCCTCACCGATCACCGTATCGGCGAGTGCGCCGCGATCAATGGTCGTGTTCGCGCCAATTTCAACATTGTCCTGGATGATGACGCGGCCAAGCTGAGGCATCTTGTCGAGGCCAGCCTTACCCGAAACATAGCCAAAACCGTCTTGGCCAATGCGCACGCCCGGATGCAGCAGCACCCGATTGCCGAGAAATGCATACTGGACCGAGCAGCTCGGCGCGATATAGCAGTCGCGTCCGATCTTGCAGCCATTACCGATCACCACGCTGGCGGCAATGACGGTCCCGGCGCCAATGGAAACACGCTTGCCGATGATGACACCGGGTTCAATCGTGACACCATCTTCTATTTCGGCTGTCGGATCGATGATGGCGTGCGGTGAAACACCTGTCTCCTCGCCGCTCCAAAGATGCGCGTTGACCGCCCGCGGATAAAGCGCACGGCCAATGGCGGCGAAATCCTGCTGCGGATGGCGGCTGACGATGACCGCAACATTCTTGGGCACGCTTGCCTTGACTTCGTCCGTGCACAACACGCCGGCGGCTTTCAAACCTTCGAGGTTCTGCGCGTTCTTCTTGCCATCGATGAACACAAGCGCATCGGGACCGGCATCCGCCAGGGATGCAAGGCGGACGACCGGCCTATTGGCCAGAGAACTGTCCACAAGAACGCCATTGGTCAGATCGGCGATCTGACCAACAGTCACGTTCAGCAGTGGCTCATAAAAGATCGGATCGGCCATCGACTAACTTTCTCCCCCGGGGAAATATGCTCCCCCGGGAGGTCAGCAATCTATCAGAATTTGCTCGACATGCCGAAGTTGAAGTTCTGCACCTGATCGCCATCCACCTTCTTGACCGGGAAAGCGTAGTCGAAGCGCAGCGGACCGAACGGCGATGCCCACATGATACTTACACCCGCGGATGCGCGCCATTCCATGCTGGTGTTCGATGCCTGCTTGAGGTCGTTGCCGTACAGCGTGGCCGCATCGGCAAACAGGGCACCACGGATACCCAGGCTCTCAGGAACAACCGGCAGCGGGAACTGTGTTTCCACAGTGGCATTGAAGTAGGTGTTACCACCGAGGAAGCTGCCCTTGGCATCCGCCACACTCAAGTCGCGCGGACCGATACCGGCGTATTTGAAGCCGCGAATCATGTCCTGGTTGTTCTTGAACGTGTCAAACACGCGCAGATCGTCGCCAAATCCCTTGATGTAACCCGCGCCGACACCGACGAGGCCGACAATGTCCATTTCCTGGGACAGCGTCTTGTAGTAGCTGCCCTTGAACGTTGTCTTCAGGTAGTTGGCATCGCCGCCGACACCAGCATATTCCTGGTTGAACTTGGCGTAGAGACCATCATGCGGGTTCTTGCGGTCATCGATGGTGTCATAGACAAGCGACCAGCTGACCGACGACTTGATCCATGTACCGCGATTTGTCGCGTCAACGAACGCCTGCGAAATCTGCGATGGATCCGGTGTGCCGTCAGGAAGCTTGGCAGCGTCTTCGATCGTGTATTTTTCCTGCGACAGGTTGTAAGCGACACCCGCCGTCAGTGTTTCGGTGATCGGCAGACCAAAGCGGATCGTACCGCCGGTCAAATCGGTTTCATACTTGTCATTGACGCCGGACTGGCGCTTGAACAGATCGAAACCGGCCGAAATGCGCTGACCGAGGAAGTAAGGCTCGGTAAAGGACAGCGAATAGGTGCGGTTGTTGTTCAGACCGCCACCGGCACCGATACGAATGAACTGGCCGCGGCCAAGGAAATTGCGCTCGGTGATCGAGCCTTCAACTGTCGGTCCGGGGCTTTCGCCACCCGTCGTATAACCGCCACCGATGGAGAATTCACCGGTCGACTTCTCGACAACATCCACAACCAGGACAACCTGGTCCGGCTGCGAGCCGGGCGCGGTCGAAATGTTGACGGTCTGGAAGAATTCAAGGTTTTCCAGACGCTTCTTGGCGCGCTGGATCAGGACCTGATTGAACGCATCGCCTTCGCTCACATCGAATTCACGGCGGATGACGTAGTCACGCGTCTTCTCGTTGCCGCGGATTTCGATGCGCTCGAGATAGGCGCGCGGACCCTGGTCGATGTTGTAGACGACCGAAATCGTGTGGTTCTCGAAGTTGCGGTCACCGCGCGGTTCAACCTTGGCAAAGGCGTAACCCTGACCAGCCACCTTTTCGGACAGCTTGATGATGGAGTCTTCGACTTCCTTGGCGTTGTAGACATCGCCTTCGGAGGTTTTGACGAGACCACCCAGCTTGGATGTATCGACACCTTCGACCGAGCTCTGAATCTCTACGCCGCCGAACTTGTACTTCTCACCCTCTTCAACCGTAACGGTGATCGTGTACTCATTGCTTGCCGCGTCGAGATTGGCTGTCGACGAGATCACACGGAAATCCGCATAACCACGGTTGTAATAGAAGCGGCGCAGCGACTCTTCGTCCGCCCGCATACGGTCTTCGCTGTACACGTCATTGCGTGTCAGCCAGGACAACGGGTTGGAACGCTTGGTCGAAATCACGTCACGCAGACGGCGTTCGCCAAAGGCATGATTGCCGACGAACACGATGTTGGCGATCTTGGTACGGTCGCCTTCATTGATGTCGAAGACCACGTTGACGCGCCCCTGACCGAGATCCATGGTGCGCGAACTTACCGTAGCATCGCTGCGGCCGATGTTGCGATAAGCGGCGCGGACTGCCTCGGTGTCGGCATCAAGCGTCTGCTGGCTGAATGCAGCGCGCGACTTCGACTGCACTGCACCGGAGAGCTGCGCATCCTTGATCTTCTTGTTGCCGCGGAAAATAACCTGATTGACGACCTGGTGCTCGGACACGGTGACAATCAATGCACCGCCGGACTGGGTGATGCGCACATCGCCGAACAGACCCGTGTTGAACAGGCGCTTCGTGGCAGCATCAATGTCATTGTTGGAGAAAGGCTTGCCTGGCGTGATGCCGAGATTGTCCTTGACCGTCTGGGCATCCACACGGGTATTCCCGCGCACTTCAATGCGGCTGACGGTTGCTGCCTGTGCTGCTGTAATCCCCGCAACCGTCGTAACGATCGCTCCCGAACTTACCAGAGCCGCTGAAATGGCGAGCGCCGACGCTGCACCAACGAATTTTGAACTTGCCGCCATAGGCCTACTAAACCTTTGTTTCTCGTTGTCCCCGGGCGAGATCCCGGACTAAGCAATTACTCGCACACCGTCATAGCCGGTTTTTACATACACGCAAGGCTTACGGTTAAAATCTATTTACTTCACACGAAAGCGTGGCATCCCTGCCACGCCATTCACAGCTTATAGTAAACAGATCATAACGCTTTTCCACCCCACCTCTGTAATTTTCACTAATGTTTAATTTTCATCACCGGCAGGCGAAAAGATCGTTAAACACAACAAAACCCATGAATCCAAGCACCAGAAGGAAGCCCATGCGGAAGAAAATCTCCTGAACGGCTGGCCTCACCGGCCTGCGGATGACCGCTTCCACGGCGTAAAAGATCAAATGCCCGCCATCCAGCGGCGGCAGGGGGAAAAGATTGAGCAAACCGATGCCGATCGACAGCATGGCGGTCAGCTGAATCAGCCAGTCGACCCCCTGACTGGCCGCCTGCCCTGCCATCGTGGCAATTTTGACCGGCCCGCCCAGCTGACACTTGTCTTCCCTGCCTGCAAAAAAGCGGCTGAAAAACTGGCCTGTCCGGGCAATAATGAAACCGCTTTCACGCACCGCCTGTCCGACTGATTCGATGGGGTTGTAGGTCACCCGCCGGAAGTTGCCGTATTCCTGATTGTTCACCACGCCGATCACGGCAATTTTCACCGGATTGCCCAGGGCATCCTTCTGCTCGGCCAGCTCCGGCGTGGCAGTCAGGCTGACCTCCTGCCCCTTGCGTTCGACGACAAATTTCAGAGAATCGCCTGCACGCGCCGAAACGTGCCGCTGCACATCGGCAAAGGTTTCAACCTTGTCCCCGTCCACGCTGATAAAGCGGTCGCCGGGCTGAAATCCTGCCACGGCAGCGGGCCCGCCCGGACGCACTTCGGCCACGACGGGATCGGCCACCATGCGGCCATAGAGCGCAAAAAAGACGGAAAAGATCGCAACCGTCAGCAGAATATTGAACGCCGGACCGGCAAAAACCGTCGCCGCGCGCTTCCAGACCGGCTGGGTGTGGAAAGCAACGGCGCGCTCCTCGGCGGTCATGGTTTCCGGCAATGCAACCGGCGAACTGGCCACACTTTCGTCGCCGGCAAACTTCACATAGCCGCCCAGGGGGATCGCCGACAGCTTCCAGCGGGTGCCGCTGCGGTCGTTGAAACCGAACAGTTCGGGCCCAAAACCGATGGAGAAGGCCTTAACGCCTATGCCGCACCACCGCCCGACGAGATAGTGCCCCATCTCGTGAACGAAGACGACAACCGTTAGTACAATCAGAAAGGGTAAAATCGTACCGATAAGCAAACCGTGCGTGCCGAAGATATAGCTCAGCGTATCCGTCAAAGTGTCCTCCGGGCCTTGCCCAACCCATCAGAGGGTCACCTGGGCTCAGCCTGCTAGAAAAGAATATCGTAAGGCGTTTCCGGCTTCACGAGAATTGCCCCGATCAGGTACAGCAATGCCGCCGCGGCCACAAGTCCATCCACCCGGTCCATCACGCCACCGTGACCGGGGATCATATATCCCGAATCCTTGACGCCAAACTTGCGCTTGACCCATGATTCGCCGAGATCGCCAATCTGGGCGGTCACCGACAGCACGAAGGCGATCAACGGAATGGGTACGCCGCCAGCCGGGGTAATGAACGCGGCACAGGCCACGCCGGCAGCCACGCCCGCGGCCGCGCCGCCAATGGCGCCCGACCAGGTTTTATTCGGTGAGAACCGCGGCGCCAGTTTTGGTCCACCCAGTGCCCGCCCGTTGAAATAGGCAAAAATGTCCGTCGACCAGACAACGGCAAACAGGAACAGAACAGCAGCAAAGCCATCCCCGGTGTCGCCGCGCACGAATGTCAGCGCGATGGACGGAAATCCGGCATAGAGCAGGCCGATCGCCGGCCACAGCCCGGACTGCCGTCCGCCCAGCACCGCCGTCAGCACGGCTCCGGCCAGCAAAATGCCGATGATCAGCAGCCCGTTGTGCGACAGCAGCAACAGTCCAAGCACCACGATCAGGCAGGCCCAGGCAACGCCGCGCGTCAGCCGATTGGAGCGGTCGAGTGTTATCGCGTGCCATTCATAGAAGACGCCCAGTCCGATGGCGCTCGCCATGAGCGCAAACGGCACACCGCCGACCCAGGTCAGGCCAACGGCGATTGCGATCAGAACAACGGCACTGAGGGTTCGTTTATGCAGATTGCTGAGACGGCCCGTGCCCTTGTCCGGTGCCGATGGCCCTGAAGCCGTCACAGGGCGATTTCCTGCTGATTGACCCCGCCAAAACGCCGCTCGCGCATGTGGAAGGTTTCGATGGCTTCCGCCAGATGGGTGGATTTGAAATCCGGCCAATAGCACGGCAGGAACATGAATTCCGAATAGGCCGCCTGCCAGAGCAGGAAGTTCGACAGCCGCATCTCGCCGCTGGTGCGAATGATCAGGTCGGGATCCGGAATGCCCGCGGTATCGAGCCGCGCGGAGATCGCCTCGGCCGTCACGTCATCCTGGGTCAAAAGGCCCGACGTGACATCTGATAGCAGCGCCTTCACCGCGCGGGTGATTTCATTGCGCGAGCCGTAGTTGAAGGCGATGATCAGCGTCAGCGCCGTATTCTTTTCCGTCAGGCTTTCCGCTTCGGTCAGGAGCGCGCGTATATCCTTGGCCAGACCATCCCGCTCGCCGATGATGCGCACGCGCACATTCTCGCGATGCAGATCAGCCAGATCGCGGCGGATGAACAGCTTGAGCAACCCCATCAGATCAGACACTTCGGACCGCGGGCGCGACCAGTTTTCCGATGAAAACGCAAACAGGGTCAGATAGGGAATACCCATCTTCCCGGCGGCGCGAATGGTCTCGCGCAGCGCATCGACACCCGCCTTGTGACCGGCAGTGCGTGGCAGGCCACGTGCCTTTGCCCAACGGCCATTTCCATCCATGATGATGGCAATGTGGCTCGGATTGGACATAGCATTCAACCTCCGGTGGTATTAACGGGCGAAAAACAGACTAAACCTGCATGATTTCCGTCTGCTTGACAGCAACGACCTTGTCCATTTCGGCAATGGTCTCGTCCGTCAGCTTCTGTACTTTTTCGGAAAGGACGCGGTTGTCATCCTGACTGATGGCGCCATCCTTTTCGAGCTTCTTCAATTCGTCCATGCCGTCGCGGCGAACATGGCGGGCGGCAACTTTTGCCTGCTCGACATATTGATGGGCAATCTTGACGAGTTCCTTGCGGCGCTGCTCATTGAGTTCCGGCAGGGGGATGCGCAGATTGTTGCCATCGGTGATCGGATTGAGGCCAAGACCGGACTCACGAATGGCGCGCTCGACCTTGCCGACCATCGACTTGTCCCAGACCGAAACGGCCAGCATGCGCGATTCGGGCACGGTGATGTTGGCGACCTGATTGAGCGGCATATGCGAGCCGTAGGCCTCGACGGTGATCGGCTCCAGCAAGCTCGCCGACGCACGGCCTGTCCGCAGGCCGTTGAGGTCGTGTTTCAATGCCTGCACGGCACCATCCATGCGACGCTTCAGGTCATTCAAATCGAGTGCATCACTCATATTCAACGCTCCTATATCTTCCGTTATTCTGGTCAGCCCCTGCGAGGTTGGCGGGTCAATCGTCGGAAACGATTGTCGCGCGTCCTCTGCCCTGCAGAATTTCGGCAAAACCACCCTTTTCGTGGATTGAATAGACAATTATTGGGATATTGTTCTCGCGCGCAAGGGCCACGGCTGTTGTATCCATCACCGTAAGGCCGCGATCAAGCATCTCCTTGTGGGTAAGTCGCTCAAAGCGGACGGCGCTGGGGTCCTTTTTGGGATCCGCGGTGTAAACGCCGTCAACCTGCGTGCCCTTGAACAGGGCATCGGCGCCCACTTCGGCTGCGCGCAAGGCTGCGGCCGAATCTGTCGTAAAGAACGGATTGCCCGTGCCGCCGGCAAAAATCACGACCTTTCCCATATCCATATAGGCTGTCGCCTGTCTCTGCGAGAACGTCTCGCACAATTCAGGCATCGCAATGGCGGAGAGGACGACGGTGTCTATGCCGATCTTGACAAGGGAGGTGCGCAAGGCCAGCGAATTGATCACCGTGGCAAGCATGCCCATGTGGTCGCCGGTGACCCGGTCGCCGCCCTTTGACGCGACAGCGACGCCGCGAAAGATATTGCCGCCGCCAATCACCACCCCGACTTCAACACCGAGCGCCCGCGCTTCGGCGATATCACTGGCAATACGGTCGGCAACCGCAACGTCGATACCGAAACCCTGATCGCCCATAAGGGCTTCACCGGAGGCTTTCAGCAGAACGCGTTTATAGACAGCCGTACCAACCATAAGACCTCCCGCAGAGTCGTGCATTTCAGATATTCGAAGCCCGGATACACCAAGGGCATCGCGTTGTCACGCGATGCCCTCTGATTTCGTCAGTTGTGAAATTACTTCTTCACAGCTGCTGCAACTTCCGCTGCGAAATCCGTCTCTTCCTTCTCGATGCCCTCGCCCAGAGCAAAACGGGCAAATGCCGTGATCTTGGCCGGTGCACCGATTGCCTTTTCCGCATCCTTCAGAGCGGCTTCGACAGTCAGGTCAGGATTGATGACGAAAGCCTGCGAGAGAAGAACGACTTCTTCGTAGAACTTGCGCAGGCGGCCTTCGACCATCTTCTCGATGATGTTGTCCGGCTTGCCGGACTGGCGGGCGGACTCGGTGAACACAGCCTTTTCGCGCTCGACAGCAGCCGGATCGACTTCCGCGGCGGTCAGGGCCAGCGGGTTGGTTGCTGCAACATGCATGGCCACCTGGCGGCCGAATGCATTGGCAGCCTCGGCATTGCCAGCTGTTTCAATGGCAACGAGCACACCGAGCTTGCCGAGATTATCGGAAACCGCGTTGTGGATGTAGGTTGCAACAACGCCTTCGCTAACGCTGAGTGCTGCAGAGCGGCGGAAAGACAGGTTTTCGCCGATCGTGCCAACCGCATCCTTGATGGTGTCGACAACCGGCTTGCCGGTTGACGGATAGGTCGCAGCAGCAACGGCAGCGGTGGAACCGTCGGTGCCAAGCGCTACGGTTGCAACATTGCGGACGATGTCCTGGAACGCGTCGTTGCGCGCAACGAAGTCGGTTTCGGAGTTGACTTCAACAACAACCGACTTCTTGCCGTTCGTTGCAACGCCAACCAGACCTTCGGCAGCCGTGCGGCCGGCCTTCTTGTCGGCCTTGGAAATGCCCTTGGCGCGTAGCCAGTCAACGGCAGCTTCCATGTCGCCATTGGTTTCGGTCAGGGCTGCCTTGCAGTCCATCATGCCGGCACCGCTGATTTCGCGGAGTTCTTTTACCTGTGATGCAGAAATGCTCATTATGTCGCCTCTTCTCAAAGCGAAGGCATACTGGGGAAACCAGCATGCCAACTTTGCGGCGCGTCATGCGCCAATACGATTGTTTTTAGTCACCCGTTACGACGGGTGTATGAAGCCTCAAGCGGAGGCTTCACCGTCCTGTGCAGGAGCCTGTGCCGGCTCTTCGAGCGCTGGCTCGACAGGTGCTTCTTCCTGGGCGCCGACATCGATGCCGAGCGAGCCCTGCTGACGCAGGATGCCGTCGAGAGCAGCCTTGGCAATCAGATCGCAATAGAGCGAAATGGCGCGCGAAGCGTCGTCATTGCCGGGGATCGGGAAGTCGATCTGGTCTGGATCGCAGTTGGAGTCGATGACGGCTACAACCGGAATGCCAAGACGCTTGGCTTCCTGAATGGCAATCGCTTCCTTGTTGGTATCAATGATGAAGATCAGGTCCGGGATCGAACCCATGTTCTTGATACCGCCGAGGGCGCGGTTGAGCTTTTCACGTTCACGATCAAGGTTCAGGCGTTCCTTCTTGGTGAAGCCCTGTGCTTCGCCCGAAAGAAGTTCGTCCAGCTTGCGCAGACGCTGAATGGAGTTCGAGATCGTCTTCCAGTTGGTCATCATGCCGCCGAGCCAGCGGGCGTTGACATAATACTGGGCCGAACGGGTTGCCGCATCGGCAATGATATCAGAAGCCTGGCGCTTGGTGCCAACGAACAGAACGCGGCCGCCACGGGCTACGGTGTCGGAAACCTTCTGCAGCGCGCGGTGAAGCAGCGGAACAGTCTGGGCCAGGTCGAGAATGTGAATGTTGTTGCGGTCACCATAAATGTATGGTGCCATTTTCGGGTTCCAGCGATGTGTCTGGTGGCCGAAGTGAACGCCAGCTTCGAGGAGCTGACGCATGCTGAAATCAGGCAATGCCATCTCTTAGTTTTCCTTTTCCGGTTTAACCTCCACAGGAAAGAGGCGGGAGACCCGCCACCGGAGGCCATATCGGATTTCTCCCGATATCAACCCAAATCCCGTGTGTGGAATGAAGCGGCTGTTAATGGATATTGCCGGCAAACGCAAGAGGCGGAGCTGATTTTCATCGTACTTGGTTGCAACAGCCGTCTTACAACCATCGTTCAATGTCCGCCCCTCGGCCGATCCATTACACTCTTGCGGGTATTATACAAAAATTGATATAATGGGCGGCAAATATGAAACGCATGGAGTTTCTTGGCGATTCACTCCCGTCACTGCGTGATTTCCCTGAGTCCGCGCGCAAGGAGATCGGCGTTCAACTGCATAAGTTGCAGCTTGGCTTGCATCCAACGGATTGGCGGCCAATGTCTGCCATTGGAAATGGAGTGCGTGAAATACGTGTACGGGATAGCCAAGGAGCCTTCAGGGTTATCTACATCACCGCTTTGGCGGACGTCATTTATGTTCTGCATGCATTTCAGAAGAAGGCGCAGAAAACAGCAAGCAAGGATCTGAATATAGCTGCCCTGCGGCTACAAAGACTTCTGGAGATAAAATGATGAAGCGAGAGAGCTTTTCAAATGTATGGGATGCCCTGGAAACCGACCCAGCGGAAGCCGCCAATATGTCCATGCGGTCCAGTCTGATGATTGCAATCGAGCAACAGGTAAAAAGCTGGAAGCTCACTCAAGTCGAGGCTGCGCAGCGTCTCGGATTAACGCAACCCCGCTTGAATGATCTGTTGCGGGGACGGATCACGCATTTCAGTCTGGATACGCTGATCAATATTGCAAGAGATGCCGGACTCACCGTCCGGCTTGATATCAGTCAGGCGGCCTAAGTCTACTTCGCGCACTTCGGCGCGTCGAAAAGCTCCAGATTGACCAGTTTTCCGGTCATGGAGAAATCACCGTAATCCATCTTGAGATCGCGGGTGACGCCATTGCGATAGAGTTTGAAATTGATGCGGTAGCTGGGCAGCCCTTCCGATTTGTCCGTATCGTCGAAATAGGCGATGGAGACGGGCCAGGTGTTTTCCTTGGCAAGCGGGCCCATCTTCTTCGTCTCGTCATCGGAATCGCCGGGTGCGGATTTGCCGATGACCACCGTCGTCGCCATCACCTTATCGGCATCCTCTGAACCATCGAACAGCTTGGTCTGGTAGAAAACATCACCGGCGATCGCCTTCTCGATGAGTTCCTGCATATGGCGTGTCGGGAACTGCGAAAGCTCGAGATTTTCCTTGTTGGCTTCCGGCTTGGTGAGGGAGATTTCCGTCTTGTCCTTGTCCCGAAGCGCATCGCCGCGCACTTCCTTGGTCAGGCTCTGGTCGACAAATGTCTTGTTGACGAAACGGAATTTGGCGCCATCGCCCGACTCGAATGTCGTTGTCTGCTGGTCGGTAACCCGCTGGGGCTGCTCTTCCATGTCGACGCGCGTCACAAAGCGAAAATTTGTCGTGTAACCTTCACAATCCGAACCGTTGAATTCGTATACCATGCGGCCTGTCAGCCCCGTGATACCACTGCTTTCCTGCGCGTTATCCAGCTTGAGATCGTAAATGGCGCGGTGTGGCACGAGAGTCGCTGTTCCAGCGGCAAGTGCCATCGACGATCCGGAAAGACCAAGGGCACTCAGGCTGAAAACGAGGACGGGGAATAGACGCATTGACAAGATTCTCCAGTTTTCGAATGGCCATATTAAAAAAACTCTTGGCGGAAGCGAGGCAAAAATCGCAACTTCATTCACAATCACTTGCGATTCCGCATGAGAAGGATGAGAGACCCAATGACCAGCACCATCGACAGCCGTCTAAACGACCTTGGTATTACCCTGCCCGTTGCCGCCGCTCCGGCCGCAAACTACGTGCCCTTCGCGCGCAGCGGCTCACTGCTCCTCACCTCGGGGCAATTGCCGCTGGCCGGGGGCAAGCTGGTCCATACCGGCCTGCTCGGTGTTGATGTTGATCTGGCGCAGGGCCAGGAAGCGGCAAAGGCCTGCGCCATCAATATCCTTGCCCAGGCAAAGGCCGCGCTCGGCGATCTGGAAAAGATTGAGCGTATCGTGAAAATCACGGTGTTTGTCGCCTCCTCCAGCAATTTCACCGAACAGCATCTCGTCGCCAATGGGGCGTCCGACCTGCTCGTGGCGGTGCTTGGCGACAAGGGCCGTCATGCCCGCTCCGCCGTGGGCACAGCCGTTCTGCCGCTGAATGCGCCGGTTGAAATCGAAGCGATCATCGAGGTTCGCTGATCATGGCATCGCTAGATTGGCTGACGAAGACACCCATTGCCCATCGCGGTTTGCATGATCTCAACAAATCCCGGTGGGAGAATACGCTTTCAGCCTTTGATGCGGCGGCAAGCGCCGGATTTGCCATCGAATGCGATGTGCACCTCTCCGCCGATGGCAAGGCCCTGGTGTTTCACGACGGCACGCTCGATCGCCTCGCCGGGAAGCCCGGCAATATTCATGATGTCAGCGTGGCGGATGCTGCCGGGTTGCGGGTCGGCGGCACGAAGGATCACGTGCCGACACTGGCCGAAGCGCTCAGGCTCATTGCCGGCCGCGTGCCGATTGTCATCGAATTGAAGGGGATTCCAGGAAGAGACGATGGTCTCGTCAAGGCAGTCGCCGGGGATCTGGCCGGGTATGACGGCGATGCCGCCATCATGTCGTTCGACCATCACCTCATCCGGCTGTTCGGCAGGGACGCTCCGGGAATTCCGGCCGGGCTCACGGCGGAAGGTCTCGGTGACAGCGATCTGGAAGCGCATTTTTCCATGCTCGCCCATGACATCGATTTCGTCTCCTACAATGTCCATCATCTGGAAAACCGCTTTGTCGGTTTTGTGAAAGGCAGGCTCGGCCTGCCCGTCATTTCGTGGACGGTGCGCAGCCCCGCTGACAAGACCACGAGCGATGCGCATGTGGATCAGATCACGTTCGAGGGCTTTGATCCGCGCGCTGTTTGAAACACGGCCGTCATGCCGCGCTGCCTCTTGTATCGCCGGGTGGAATACCTAGTTTAACCAGAGGCAGCGAGGCGACTTTCATCCTGCCGGCAACGTCGGGAAACCAAGTTCAGCAATGTCAAATCTTGATCAGGGCGAGTTTACCTTGCGCGTCGGCGATGGAATCGGCGCGTTTACGCCGGAGGAATGGTCGCAGCTCTCGGGAACATCGAACAACTCGCCCGGCTACAATCCGTTTCTTTCCCACGCCTTTCTCTCCGCGCTAGAGGATTCCGGCTGCGTCGACCGCAAGGCTGGCTGGCTGCCGCAATTCCTGCGTCTTGAGGATGCAGCAGGCAGCGTCATCGGCGCGGTTCCCTGCTATCTGAAGGGCCACAGCCAGGGCGAATATGTTTTTGACCATGGCTGGGCGGATGCTTTTGAACGGGCCGGAGGACGCTATTATCCCAAACTGCAGGCCAGTATTCCCTTTACACCGGCGACGGGCCCTCGCCTGCTTGTGCATCGCGATTGGGACGGTCCGGCCGTCCGGGCGGCCCTTGCCAATGGCCTGCGGCAGCTTGCCGGACAGCTCGGGGTTTCATCCGCGCACTCAACCTTTGTGAATACGGACGATCTGCCGGCATTCACCGAAGCCGGTTTCCTGCACCGCATCGACCAGCAGTTTCACTTCTTCAACCAAGGCTATGAAACCTATGATGATTTTCTCGATAGCCTTGCCGCGCGCAAACGCAAGGCCCTGAAGCGCGAACGGCGCGAGGCACTGGCCGACGGCATCACCATCGACCGCCTCACCGGCAGCGCCCTGACCAAACCGGTCTGGGACGACTTCTTCACCTTCTATACGGACACCGGCAACCGCAAATGGGGCCGCCCCTATCTGAACCGGGAATTCTACCGGCTGATCGGCGAACGCATGCCCGGCGACATCGTCCTGATGATGGCGCGGCGCGATGGCCGCTACATCGCCGGGGCGATCAACTTCATCGGTTCCGACCGGTTGTTTGGCCGCCACTGGGGTTGCATCGAAGACCACCGGTTCCTGCATTTCGAAGTCTGCTATCACCAGGCCATCGATTTTGCCATCGAACGCAAGCTGCATGTGGTCGAGGCAGGCGCCCAGGGCGAGCACAAGCTGGCGCGCGGCTATCTGCCGGTCACCACCCATTCCGCCCACTATATAGCGCATGAGGGGTTGCGCCGCGCCGTTGCCGGTTTTCTCGAGCACGAGCGCAATGACGTTGCCATGATGAGCGACGTGTTGAACGAGCACGCACCGTTCAAGAAATCCGACTGCTGAACACACCATTTGCCCGGGCATGCTTGACCTTGCGCTAGTGGAACGAATTTGACATTCGCATCCCATTTGACATCATCTGCACTATGCGAATGTCAGAATCGGACCACGAGCACACGGCAAACATCCGATTCATCATTCAGGAAAGACGGGTGCCCCATGAGCCAGACCTATGACGACAACAATGTGTTCGCAAAAATCCTCCGCGGCGAGATTCCCTCGCACAAGCTCTATGAGGATGCCGACACCTATGCCTTCATGGATGTGATGCCGCAGGGCAAGGGCCACTGCCTGGTCATACCCAAGCAGCCCTCGCGCAATATTCTTGATGCCGCACCGGCCAGCCTTGCCGCCGCCATTGCCACGACGCAGAAGCTCGCACGCGCGGTCAAGACAGCCTTTGACGCGGATGGCGTGACGGTCATCCAGTTCAACGAACCGGCCTCGGGCCAGACGGTTTTCCATCTGCATTTCCACATCATTCCCCGGTTCGAGGGCATCGCGCTCAAGCCGCATACGGGACAGATGGAAGACCAGGGCGTTCTGGCCGAGAATGCCGAGAAAATACGATCGGCGCTTGCGGACATGCTCTAGGCTGTCGCCATTGCCGGGCGGGAAACCGTCCCGGCCGGATAGACATGGGCAGATTTGTAGAAAAGACCCATGCCGTACCAGCACATCAGCGCCACACCGGCGCCGGCGATGACATCAACGAGATGATGCCCTCCCTCGATTGGTGTGGCCATCAGGATGATGGTATTCAATAGCAGGATGGGGAAGAACCAGAACCGGACGCCGGAAAAGGCCAGAACCAGCAGGACTGAAAGGGTTCCGTGATAGGATGGAAATGCGATCAGCCCTTTGATGGAATTGAGTGAAATCCACTGCTCAACGCCTGTTCGCAGATCAAAGAAGGTCTGCTTATAGGCAAGATCCACCACTGGCCTGTGTATTTTCCAGATGGTGTCGGCCGGTTTGATGGTCGCCAATGCCCCTGCTGAAGGCAAAATTGCCGAAATGAAGATGCACGCTAGGGCACCCGCCATAACGGCCGCAACGAAGTGCTGCGCCTTTTTCGTGTCTTCCATCGTGCTGAAGACGATGACGGCACATGCGACTTGCGCCAATGTAGTCAAATAGGTGATCGAAAACACCAGACCCAGCCACGGATGTTCGCTGACATAGCGTGCATAGGTGAGCCAGTCGAAGCCAATCAGAGCGTCGAGGCGCATAAGCGTGGCGTCAATGGCGGGAAAATCAAGCGACGTCACCAGATAGCTCAACACCGCCGCAGCAGCGCTGAATGCCATGAGAATGGCCGTTTCGACGCACATCACGTTAAAATGACGCCTCGGCCGTTTGGCATGATAGACATAAGCAGCGAAGCCGCAGAGTCCCGTCAGGACGACCACCTTCAAAGCACTCGAGGTGTCGAACCGGAAGTCAGATGCGGCAATCCACACCGCGTCGATCAGCAGTATTCCGGCAACAATCAATGCCTTCCAAAGGGTCTGATTATTCGATTTCATCCGGACTCCGCATGTTACGATGGCAGGCGCTGCGGCGATGCCGCGGATACCGTGGGATATCTTTGGAACACCAAGGTGACGGTCATCAGCAGCTTGCTGGCAAGCAAAGCCAGTCCGAACACGGCAAACCCGCCGATGACGTCGACGAGATGATGACCGCCTTGCACAAGGATGGCCGGCAGCATCAGCGTGTTGACGATGATAAACACCGGGAAGGCAAATGGCGTCCTGACCATGAACCAGACAGCCATGCACGCCATAACCGTGTGGAATGAGGGAAAAGCGATCAAACCCAGCGCATCTGCGGGTGAAAGAAAGACGGGTCCCGCCAGAGCCAGGCGATTCAGTTCCGCGCCGTAGCTGTTGCCGACGATCACCGCGAACGAATCCGAAACGCCGGGAGGCAGAACTTCGAATGCCGCGGGCCCGGAGCTTGGGAACAGCGCCCAGACCGCTATCGATATCAGGGCGCTTGCAATGCCTGTCAGCAGGAAACGGTGCAGGCGTTCCCGTTGTCCTGAAAAGCCAAGAATAAGAACGATCACAACGAGCTGGGGCATCGAGCTTGCGTAAATCCAGCGCAGGGCGGTGCCGAGCGCGGGCATCTCCGCCACATAGACAACGGCGTCCGTCCAGGAGAACCCAATCGCCGCATCAAGCCTGGCAAGAAGCGGATCGATGCGGCGGTCACCCACAGGCAGCAGCAGATAATTGAAGATTGAGCCGGCAATCGTAAACAGAATGAACAGGCCGGCTCCGGTTGCTGCCAGCGCGATCTTTTCTTCGCCGCGTATCGTGCGGTAGATATGGCCGATTGCGATGCTTGTGCCGCCAATTGCGCACACCACGGCGTAGTTGAACCAGTCGACACCGACGTCCTTGACGGCAATCAGCACCGCATCGATCACAAACAATGCGGCCACGATGCCTGCGCAAATCTTTTCAGCCGGATGCAAGATCATCGTTGAGCCCTTTATGCAGGCCCAGCATAGCCTGCGGGGTTTAAGGATGGCTGAATCGAAATGCTTCACGTTTCATGAAACATACAACCCGGCAATCAGCACGATTTCGGCAGCAATCACACTGACAATCACATGGCGGCCAAGGCGCAGATAGGCCAGAAACCCGACGGCGGCGGCGCCAAGGCGCAAAAACACCGAGGACTCGGCGAGCGATCCGCTGGGATAGAGAATGAGCTGGGCGATCACTCCGGCTACAAGCGCTGTTGCAATGGCGCGCACCGCGATGAGCGCATCGGAATCCTCGCGCACCCGCCCGCCGATGAGAACACCCAGATACCGCCAGATGTCCGTCGGCAGCCAGCCCGCCAGCAGGATGAAGAGATAGGGCCACCACCAGTCGGTCAGGCTGTGCCAGGTCATGCTGCGCGCGCCCTCGCCCACCGCACATAGCCCATCGTCACCGCACCGCCGGCAAGACCCGTCAGCAGCAGATCATAGGCCGGTGCCAGATGATGAATGAGCGGGAACAGCGCCAGACCCGATACCATCGCCACGTGGACCGACCGGTCGCGCGCCGATCCCCACAACGACGTCAGGAAATACATCGGCGTCAGGAAGAACAGCGCCGCGAACACAATCGGCGGAAAATCCGTCGACAGAAAATAGACGAGTGCCACCACAAGCGCATTGGTCACGGTGAGCGTGATGCCGAGACCGGCGAAGTAACTGACACGCATATCGCGCGGTATGTGGCGGAACCGCTCCATACCCATGACCCAGGCGGTGACGGCAATGAAATGCGACAGGAAAAGCAGCGTGATCCGGCGCGTCTTCGGCCCGCGCATTTCCGGAATGAAGGCAGCCACCATCGGCATGAGGCGGATTGACGACAGGGCAACGGCAATCGACGCCCCGAGAAGCGAATAGCCGCCGGAAATCGCACCGATCAGGACGATATTGGCCGGAAGCGCCCAGATTGCCGCAACCATGAAGGTTGCCTGCAGCAGCGACACGCCATTTTCACTGGCAAAACCGGCAAAGCCGACATGCGCCGTCATGAGAATGAAGGCCGGAATGCTGAAGATCATCGCCATGCCGGACAGAAACCATGAGAACCGCGTTCTCACGCTGTCGTCTACCGGCGTCTGTGATGAAGGAAATTCGGAATCGCCCATGATTCAATCGATAGCCCGATCCTGCCATGCCAGCAAGAAAAAGGCCGCCCGGAGGCGGCCTTTTCATTACTTCTTGCGCGGCACCTTCGGCACCGATGCCTTGCCGCGCGATGGCGGTGTTGGCTCGTCGGCGATGGAAGGACCGGACGTTACTTTTTCAAGTATCGGCTTCTTCGGCGCGGGCTTCTTCTTCGCCACCGGCTTTTTCTCGACGGCGATTTCCTGCTTCGGCTTCACCGCCACTTCGTCGGCGATATAGTCAAGCACAAGCCCCTTGGAACCATCGGCCTTCTCGACCACCGAGACGACAACGGTACCGCCCTTCTTCAGCCTGCCAAACAGCACCTCGTCAGCCAGCGGCTTCTTGATGTGTTCCTGAATGACGCGGCCAAGCGGACGGGCGCCCATACGGTCGTCGTACCCCTTTTCGGCCAGCCAGGCGATTGCCTCTGGCTTCAGATCGAACGTCACGCCGCGATCGGCAAGCTGTGCCTCAAGCTGGATGACGAACTTCTGCACCACCTGATGGATGACCGGAATTGGCAGAGGACCGAACGGAATGATGGCATCGAGACGGTTGCGGAACTCCGGCGTGAACAGCCGGTTGATCGCTTCCATATCATCACCCTCCCGCCGCGAGGAGCCGAAACCGATGGCCGAGCGCGCCGCATCCGACGCACCGGCATTGGTGGTCATGATCAGGATGACGTTGCGGAAATCGATCTGCTTGCCATTGTGATCCGTCAATTTGCCGTGATCCATGACCTGCAACAGGATGTTGAACAGATCCGGATGCGCCTTTTCGATTTCATCGAGCAGCAGCACGCAATGCGGATGCTGATCGACGCCATCGGTCAGAAGACCGCCCTGGTCGAAACCGACATAGCCGGGAGGTGCACCGAGCAGACGCGAAACCGTATGGCGCTCCATATATTCCGACATGTCGAAACGCAGGAGTTCCACGCCGAGCGACAGCGCCAGCTGCTTGGCCACTTCGGTCTTGCCGACGCCGGTCGGGCCCGAGAACAGGTAGGAGCCGATTGGCTTCTCCGGTTCGCGCAGGCCGGCACGGGCCAGCTTGATCGAGGAGGACAGGGCCTCGATTGCCAGATCCTGGCCATAGACGACACGCTTCAGTTCGGCCTCAAGATTGGACAGAACAGCTTCGTCATCCTTGGACACGGTTTTCGGCGGAATGCGGGCCATCGTCGCGATGGTGGCCTCGATTTCCTTGACGCCGATGGACTTCTTGCGCTTTCCTTCCGGCAGCAGCATCTGGCTGGCGCCCGTCTCGTCGATCACATCGATGGCCTTGTCGGGCAATTTGCGGTCGCTGATATAGCGCGCCGACAGTTCCACCGCCGATTTGATGGCTTCCACCGTGTACTTGACCTTGTGGAAGTCCTCGAAATACGGACGAAGACCCTTCATGATCTCGATGGCATCCGGGATCGACGGTTCATTGACATCGATCTTCTGGAAACGCCGGACAAGCGCCCTGTCCTTCTCGAAGAACTGGCGGAATTCCTTGTACGTCGTCGAGCCGATGCAGCGGATGGCACCGGAGGACAATGCCGGCTTCAGAAGGTTCGACGCATCCATCGCACCGCCCGATGTGGCACCCGCACCGATGATCGTGTGAATCTCGTCGATGAACAGGATCGCCCCCGGAAACTCCTCAAGTTCCTTGATGACCTGCTTCAGGCGCTCCTCGAAATCACCGCGATAGCGGGTTCCGGCCAGCAATGTGCCCATATCGAGCGAAAACACCGTGGCATCGGCAAGAACCGACGGCACCTTGCCTTCGACGATCCGCTTGGCGAGACCCTCGGCGATGGCTGTCTTACCCACGCCGGGATCGCCCACATAGAGCGGATTGTTCTTCGAACGGCGGCACAGAATCTGGATCGTCCGGTTGATTTCCTGATCGCGGCCGATCAGCGGATCGATCTTGCCGGCTTTCGCGCGGTCGTTCAGATTGTTGCAGTAGGCCGTCAGGGCATCCTGCTTCTTCTTCGTCGCGCCCTCTTCCGACTCGGAAGCGTGGTTTTCTTCATTGTTGCTCTCCGCACCCAGCGGGGTGCGCGGCTCCGACGCGCCGGGGCGCTTGGAGATGCCATGGGAGATGTAGTTGACCGCGTCATAACGGGTCATCTGCTGTTCCTGCAGGAAGAAGGCCGCATGGCTTTCCCGCTCGGCGAAAATGGCCACAAGAACGTTGGCGCCGGTGACTTCTTCACGGTTGGAGGATTGAACGTGAATAACGGCGCGCTGGATGACGCGCTGGAACGCGGCGGTTGGCTTTGAGTCCTCATCATACCCGGTGACAAGGTTATCCAGTTCGTGATCGACATAATCGGTCACGGTGCGGGTCAGCTGTGCGAGGTCAACATTGCAGGCGCGCATGACACTGCTCGCGTCCTGATCATCGATGAGTGCGAGGAGCAGATGCTCCAGCGTCGCATATTCATGATGATGCTCGTTCGCGATTGTCAGCGCCTGATGGAGGGCCCGCTCCAGACTAGGTGAGAAAGATGGCATGAAACCTCACTTTTTCTCCATCACGCATTGTAGCGGATGTTGGTTTTGCCGCGCATAGTCCATGACTTGGGTCATCTTGGACTCGGCGACCTCATAGGTAAAGACTCCACACTCTCCCACCCCATGATTATGCACATGAAGCATGATGCGTGTGGCATCTTCTTTGTTTTTCTGGAAAAAGCGTTCCAGAACATGAATGACGAATTCCATGGGAGTGTAATCGTCATTCAGGAGCAACACCCGGTAAAGACTCGGCTTCTTCAGCTTAGGCTTGGTACGTGTGATGACAGCCGTTCCCCGGCCGGGGCCATTGCCGCTGCCTTTGTCTTCATCTTGCATTGTTGGTGCAAACCGCTTCATCTCTTCCAATACCCGCATTTGGTGGTCATGTGTTGCCCTGTGCATTCTATGTAGGTCGCAACGCGCTGATTTTAAGCCCTCTCACAAAGCATGCAATATCACTCGGCCCGTTTTCGGGCGCGCAGATAAAAAAAGTCCGGTTGCGCGTGCAACCGGACCTTCCTCAAACCGAAAATAAGGCTGGATTTATTTGGTGACCTTGGCAACTGCCGCCTCGTAGGGCTTGTAGGCTTCCTTGGCGAGATCGGCATAGAGTTCGCCGAACTTGGTCGCCTGGGCAACAAACGCTTCATAGGCCTTCTTGGAGAAAGCGGTGTGCGCCTCGTAAAGCTGCTCAACCGACTTGGTCGTGCCAAGCTTTTCAACCAGTGCCGTGCCGTCTTCGAAGGACTTCTTCGAGTATTCAGCCGCTTCATTGGCGATTGTCTGCAAACCCTGAGACAGAACGGAAACGCTCTTCATCGAGGTGTTGACGAATTCCTTGCTCGATTCACTCAGAGTTTCGAATGGATTGGCCATGATAAATCCTTCCTTGGATTAAATTTCCTCGTAGCCATATTTAGTGTGCACCGCACAAAAAGTCAATTTTTTTGTGCATCGCAATAATTTCCGACAATTTTAAACAGCGCAATGCCGCTGAATTCGTGAACATTCCGGTTACCATAAACAGTTTGGTAACGCTGTTGCGGGTAATGTTCGACGATCCGTACCTGACGCAACATTACGTCAGTCAAATTCCATATACGCTTTAAGTATGAGCAGGTGTTGATTGTGCTTTATCCAGCCCGCCAAGGTTCCAGATTTTTTACCAGACTCACCCATACATTCCTGGCTTTGGCGCTCGCTTCCGGAATAGGCCTGACACAGACACCCAAGGCAGAAGCATCCTCAAAGGCATCGGCCATCGTGGTGGATGCCAATACCGGCAAGACGCTCTATTCATCCAATGCCGATGCCCAGCGCTTTCCGGCATCCCTCACCAAGATGATGACGCTGTACATGCTGTTTGAAGCGATGGAAGCCGGAAAAGTCTCAAAGTCGACACCCATTCCCGTTTCGGCCTATGCCGCAGGACAACCGCCGACAAAGATCGGCTTCAAGCCCGGCCAGACCATCAGCGCGGAAGCGGCCATCCTCTCCGTCATCACCAAATCGGCCAATGACTCGGCGACAGCCATCGGCGAATATCTTGGCGGTTCGGAACAGCGCTTTGCCCAGATGATGACCAACAAGGCGCGCCAGCTCGGCATGCGCAACACCACCTTCCGCAACGCCTCGGGCCTGCCCAATCCGCAGCAGCGCTCTTCGGCGCGCGATCTTGCCCTGCTCGGCATCGCCCTGCGCGAACATTTCCCGCAATATTATGATTATTTCTCCACGCGCAGCTTCAGCTATCGCGGCCGCCGCATCGCCGGTCACAACCGCCTGCTCGGCAAGGTACGCGGTGTCGATGGCATCAAGACCGGCTATACCCGTGATTCCGGCTTCAACCTTGTTTCGTCGGTGAATGTTGATGGCAAGAAGATGGTTGCCGTGGTGATGGGCGGCACCAGCGGCGGTGCCCGCGATGCGCAGATGGCCAAGCTGATCGAGCAGTATCTGCCGGGCGCTTCGCGCCGAGACGGCGGCAATCTCCTGGCCTCGCGCAAGAACAGCAAGGTTCAGGTCGCTGCCGTTGAACTCCCCGAGGACGACGATGCACCGATGCCGACGCAGCGCGCCGAAGTTGTTGCAAAGACCAGCAATGTCGTGACCGCCTATGCCTCTGCTCCGGCCCAGTCGCCAGCCGCGCAAATCCTGACCGTTCCAACCCCGACCGCACGTGCAGACGTTGCCGAATCCGACGATGAGGCTGAGGTCGATCCGGTGACCACCGCTTCGGCTTCCGACAAGGGCACAGCCAGCGGCTGGATGGTGCAGATCGGGTCGATGGGCAGCGCCGATGAAGCCAAGGCAATTCTTGCCCGCGCAGCGTCCGAGGTCGGCGGTTCGCTTGCCACCCTGTCGCCCTACACCGAAAAATTCCAGAAGGGTTCGGCAACCTATTACCGCGCCCGCTTTGCCGGCATTGCCTCAGCCAAGGCTGCAAACAATGCCTGCACTGCATTGAAGCGTCAAAACTACCATTGCTTTGCAATTGCGCCCCAATCGTAAGGCAGTGATCTGAAAGACCCAGTTGGTACAGAGTTGAGGGTTTTGCGAATGTCGAGTGTCAATGAATTCCATGGTTCTGCCGGTGCTGCCGGCAAGGAATCCCGCTCGCTCTTTGGCGGTATGCAGGCGTTGCAGCAGGCGGCGCAGCGTCTTGCCGATCTGCGGCGCGGTAACTCAGCGTTCAAGACGATGGACCTGGTAAACGTGCTTCTGTGCCAGGCGGCCAGAACACGGCGTGCCGCCATGCCTCCCGTGCGCCTGCATATCCGTGCTGCCGGTCACAAGGGTGTGACGGCGGTCCGGCTCAAGGTTTCCTGAGAATTCGGGTCTAGAGCAGCCCCAAAGAGGCCAGCTCGTTGCGCAGTTCCGGCGGCAATTTGGCCCGGCCTTTGCCCTGCCCTTCATCCGCCGGTGCATCTTCGCTTGTCAGATAACGCCAGCCCTGGAACGCCCGCCGCGGCTGCCATTCCGTCGCGATGATGCGCGGATCCAGCACCAGATGGCAGCGTGAAATCCCCTCATCATCGGTGAAGGTGCGAATGTCCGTCAGTATCTGGCGGCATTGGATGTTGCCCTTGATCACCCAGTAGAGCGATCCACCGGCCAGCAATTCCTCCACGCGCTTGGGAACCATGCGCGTCGTGTGGAACTGCTCGGGCGACAGGCCCGCGCGCCTGCGCTCATCCAGGCGGAAATCGATCCACGCCGCGAGATCTTCGATCGCAGTGCAGCCGACGCAGAGTTTGACGAGATTGAGAGCCATGCACGAGATTTGACGCTTTCGGGCGGCAACGTCAACCGAAACCGGCTGGTTCTCCACAAAGCACCGGCGGGGGCATGGCGATGCCGCCCGCCGGTGAAAATTTCAGTGACCGGTTGCGGGTATGGCCGCCCCGCCGCCCGATTGCCGTTTGGCAGCCGGTGCATGAACGTCCGCTGCAACCACCGGCACCTCCACGCCCTTGGCGTCATAGAGCTTGCCATTGAGGAAATAGTCGCCGTCGTGCAACTGCGCGATGTCCTGATAGCGCAGCACCCGCTCGGTACCGGCAACGAACACCGACTGCTGGTCCGAATTGCCCGCCGTCAGATGGTTGAACACGATGTTCAGCACGATTGCCATGAGTGCGGCCGAACTGATGCCGGAATGGAAGATCGTGGCGAACCATGTGGGGAAATGATCGTAGAAATTCGGCGATGCAATCGGGATCATGCCGAACCCGAGCGACGTGGCGACGATGATGAGGTTCATGTTGTTGGCATAGTCGACCTTCGACAGCGTGCGTATACCGCTGGCAGCCACGGTTCCGAACAGCACGAGGCCCGCGCCGCCGAGGACGGCGCTCGGTACCGCCGCAACGATGCGCCCCATGACCGGCAGCAGACCCAGTACGACAAGGAACAGACCGCCCGTCGCCACCACATAGCGGCTCTTGATGCCAGTCACGGCAACCAGCCCGACATTCTGGGCAAAGGCGCTTTGCGTGAACGAGCCGAACACCGGCGCGATCAGGCTCGACAGCATATCGGCGCGCAGACCATCGCCGAGGCGGCGCGAGTCCACCTTCGTTTCGATGATCTCGCCGACCGCCAGGATATCCGCCGATGTTTCGACCAGCGTGACCATGATCACGATGAACATGGAAATGATCGCCGCCAGCTGGAAGGTCGGATACCCCCATTGAAAGATCGTCGGCAGGGCGATGAAGGGCCCTTCGCTTACCTTGGAGAAGTCGGTCATTCCAAGCGCCAGTGCAATCAGGGTACCGATGACGATGGCCAGCAGGATCGACAGCCGTGAAATGCGGGCACTGCCGACCTTGCTGAGCAGAAGCACGATGACAAGGGTCACGGCCGCCAGTTCGATATTGGCCATGCTGCCGAAATCCGGCGCCTTGCTGTTGCCGCCCATCGCCCAGCGCGCTGCAACCGGCATCAGGGTCAAGCCGATGGTGGTGATGACGATCCCGGTGACCAGTGGCGGGAAAAACCGGGTGATCCTGGAAAAGACCGGCGTGATCAAAAGGCCGATGAACGAGGCGACCATGACGGCGCCCAGCACCGCCTCGATGCCGCCATTGCCGGTGATGGCGACCATGGTTGCCACGCCGGAAAACGACACGCCCTGAACGAGCGGCAAACGGCAGCCGAAAAAGGGCAAGCCCATCGTCTGCAGGATCGTCGCCAGCCCGCCGGCAAACAGCGACGCGGTGATCAAAAGGCCGATGTCGTTCGATGACAGCCCTGCCGCCTGGCCCAGAATCAGCGGAACGGCAATGATGCCGCCATACATGGTCAGTACATGCTGAAAGCCATAGGCCATGTTGGCCGCCAGCCCCAGATTCTCGTCCTCCGGACGGTCCTCCGGCGTCGTTTCAATCAATCGTGATGCCAAGGTAGTGTCCTCCCAATACCTTTATGCAGCCCAACCAAACATTGCTGATCGGGCGGGAGGAAAACTATGGCAGCTTTTTGGGATTTGACTGTATCTGATTTATTGAAAGTGTTTTCGGCTGCGTGCGGGTATTGCACGCGCCGCTTCAATCAATCTCAGCACTCCACGACATTGACCGCAAGACCGCCAAGGCTGGTTTCCTTATAGCGCTCGTTCATATCATTGCCGGTCTGACGCATGGTTTCGATGCAGGCGTCGAGCGGTACGAAATGCGTGCCATCCCCCTTGATCGCCAGGGATGCGGCCGTCACCGCCTTGACTGCGCCCAGGGCATTGCGCTCGATGCAGGGCACCTGGACGAGCCCGGCCACGGGGTCGCAGGTCATGCCGAGATGGTGCTCCAGCGCAATTTCAGCCGCATTCTCGATCTGCGCGGCATTGCCGCCCATCACAGCAGCAAGCCCGGCCGCCGCCATGGCCGAGGCAGAGCCCACCTCGCCCTGACAACCGACTTCCGCGCCTGATATCGAGGCATTGTGCTTGATGACGCCGCCAATGGCCGCCGATGTCAGCAGAAAATCGCGAATGCCATCGGCATCGGCATCGTCATGGAAATGCAGGTAGTAGCGCAGCACGGCGGGAACCACGCCCGCAGCGCCATTGGTCGGCGCGGTCACCACCCGTCCGCCCGCAGCGTTCTCCTCGTTCACCGCCATGGCGTAGACCGACAGCCAGTCATTGGCCAGCAGCGGATTCATGCGGTTCTGCCGCCACTCTTCCTGCAGACGGTCGTGCAGATAGCGGGCGCGGCGTTTGACCTTGAGGCCGCCCGGCATGATGCCTTCCTGCTCCAGCCCGCGATCGATGCAGGAGCGCATGGCCGACCAGATGCGATCGAGACCGGCATTGAGATCGTCGCGGCTCATGAAGACTTCTTCGTTGCGGCGTTTCATTTCCGCGATGGAGAGCCCGCTCTCCGCGCTCATGGCCAGCATCTGGGCCGCGTTCTTGAACGGGAACGGCACGGGATGTTCGGGTTTTGGTGCGGTGCGGGTCTTTGCGCTTTCCAGCTCTTCCTCGGTGACGACGAAGCCGCCGCCGATCGAATAGAAAATCCGGCGCAGAAGCAGGCGCTCATCCGCATCATAGGCTTCGAAGGCCATGCCGTTGGCATGCCCCGGTAGCGGCGTCCTGCGGTCCATGATCAGATCGGTTGCCGGATCGAAGCGGTAGGCGGGATGCCCTTCCGGGCGAATGCGCTTCTCCTGTTTGACCGTTTCAAGCAACGCATCCATCTGGTTGGGATCGACCGTGGCCGGCAGAAGGCCGCACAGGCCAAGGATCACTGCCCGGTCCGTCGCATGGCCAATGCCCGTGAACGCCAGCGATCCATGCAGATGCACGCGCAGGCGGTCGACCTTGACGCCAGTGGGGCGCGGCCACTGGCCGTTCTTCAATTCTTCCAGAAACAGGCCGCCGGCGGTCATCGGGCCCATCGTATGGGAACTCGAAGGACCAATGCCGATTTTATAAAGATCGAAAACCGACAGGAACATCCGGCTACCTCAAACGGTGAAATTGCATCGCGCTATAATGGCCGCTCCAAGGCTTGAGCCGAAGCCAGCCACCGACCTAGCCTTGTGCTTCTACGACATGCCGGGCCAAAGAAAAAGGGTGCAGACGCACTAGGGTCCAGACCCGTTAATCTGGTCGAAATGGTATGAGACTTTTCGTTCGGAGACAAGGAGCGGAGGCGATGGGAATGTTTATCCATTCTCAAGTCCTTTGCGACGCTGTAGCCGGGCGAAAAGGCCATATCCTGCGGACGCCGAAACGGCTGCAAGCTGCAGTGTCGAGCCGCTCGGCCGGGGGAAAGGCCCCGCCCTTCGCGCCTCTCCTCGCATCTTCTTGCCGTTTCAGGCGCCATTTCGATCAGATTAACGGGTCTGGACCCTACACCCCTCCATCAGAAATTTATTTCGGCTCAACTGGACTGGAGCCTGTTTTTCAGTTCAGTGAATGACGACGAGGTAGGTTACCAGCATGATCACTGCGAAACCGAGGACTGCCCAGGCAGTAATGCCCCAGCAGGACTTTTGAACGCTATCGTCCATGAATTTTGTATTTCCCTGTTGCTCTCGAAAGGACACGATTCTGGCGAAACGCTCCCTCTCTGGGAACGCGGGTATATCCGTCCATGCCGTCCTTCGCAACGCCAAAGATGGCAAAATCAGGGCAGCGCGACGCATGGCTGAATTGCACCCGCCGCATGACTTCAATGATTTCAAAGCGTTAAAGAAAGTTTCAATACACCGCGGCGTTTACGATTGGGGTAAATTCGTGTTGAGTGAATCCGCAAACTGAGTCATGTGTTTGTCGACGTCTTTGCTCATACCGAGAGAGCCCGCATGGAACCCGCCCGCTTTATGTCCTACTGGCTCGATGCGCTCGCCCTCGTCTATTTCTTTGGCGTGTGGGTGCTCTATTCGCGCACCACGGACAAGGGGTTTCTCAACCGGCGCTCGCTGACATCGGAAATGAACCTTGCCCGGCGGCAGTGGATGACCACCATGTCGAGCCGCGAATTGCGCATGATTGACACCAGCATTATGATCGGCCTGCAGCAGGGCACCGGCTTTTTTGCGTCAACGTCGATTCTGGCCATTGGCGGCTGTTTCGGCCTGCTGAATTCATCCGGCCGGGTGGTCACGCTGTTCCACGATATCCCGTTCCTCGGCGAGACGACCGAGCGCTTGTTTGAAACCAAGGTTCTCGGCCTGCTGGTGCTCTTCGCCTATGCCTTTTTCAAATTCGCCTGGGCTTACCGGCTGTTCAACTACTGCTCGATTCTCATCGGCGGTGTGCCCATGGCCCGCGACAAGGCGCCTGATGATCCGCAGGTCATTTTCAGCGTCAACCGGGCGGCCGAGATCAACATCCTCGCCGGTCAGCACTTCAACAGCGGACTGCGCGGCATCTTCTTTTCCATCGGCTATCTCGGATGGTTTCTTGATCCCGTGCTGTTCATGATCACGACCAGCCTTGTGGCGGTCGTGCTCCTGCGCCGTCAGTTCTTCTCCAATGCCCGCGATGCGCTCCTGCGCAACAATGCCAATGCAGATTCATAGGCCGCGCGGCAGGTAGCGCCAGACAATGACGGCGGTGAAGACCATCAGCATGCCCAGGGCGATGAAGATCGCGCCAAGGCTGAAGAATGTCAGGATGATCGAATAGAAAAAGGCCGGAAGAAGCTCGGAAAAATCGAGATAGGTCCGGTAGACCGAGGTCATCTGCGCCCGTTCATGCGGGTGAACCGCGCGAATGAAGGTGGTCGAGGCCAGCGTGTCCAGCGCAACGCAGAAAAACGCTCCGGCAAGCAGCATGAGCGCCGCGATCATCGGAAATTTCTCACCCGCCAGCCCGGCCCCGGCCAGCGCAATGGCCAGCAGGATGAAAACGCCTGAAATCGTCCGCATCAGCCCCTTGGCCATGCCGACCTTGCCCCACAGGATCGACCCCAGCAGAAAGAGGTTGCCGAGCGAGACAAGCAGACCGCCCGCCAGTTTACCCTGGCCCGTCGCCACCATCAGGATCGGCCCGTAGACGAAGAAGGTGCTCCAGTAGCACGACCGCGAAAAAGCGATGAGCCAGGCGAGCCGCAGGCGCGGCTGCGCGACAAACCGCCGGACATTGGCGATGGGATTGGCGGCACGGCTCGGGCCCTTCTGCAGGGCGGGATTGTCGCTGAGGCGAAAATACCAGAACAGTGTGAGAAGCAGCAGGGAAAAGCCGATCGACAACAGGAAAGGCGCGATCATACCGATGGTGCTGTAGAGAAAGACGCCGAGGAACGGCCCGGCCGTCCAGGCAAAGGTTGCCGTCGCCATGCGCACGGACTCCGCGCGCACGAGTTCGCCCTTCTTGATATGGTCCATGATGTAGAGACTGAGCGTGATGGACAGTGCGCCTGCCCCGAAAGTACGCAGGAACAGGCCCGCCGCCTGCCCCGGCACCGTATCCAGCGCGAAGGCGCAGCATCCCAGGATCAGCGAGGTGGCGCCGGCCGTATAGACCCAGCGGCGCGGAATGCGGACGATCAGCAGCGGAATCGACAGGGTGACCATCAGTCCGAGCATCGACATGCAGGTATAGAGGATGCTGACGCTGCGTTCGCTCTGCAGCAGGTCGTAGGTCTGGATCGGCACCACGCTGGTGATGATCGCCCGTGCCATCGATTCGATGCCGAAGAGGATCGCAAACACCCGGGCGGTCGGACGTTTGGCCGTGCTGATCCAGATGGGATGGCGAACTTGATTGATCACGGAGTTGACTAACGGGGAAATGCTGATTCGAGCGCTCCTGATAGTGGAGCGCAAAACCATGGATAGCAGTCAATCAAGCGACATTATATGTCTGTTTCGCAGAAACCTTTGAAACAAGTGCGAAATATGCGGCGTGATGCGCGCCGGAAACACATGGATTTTGTTGTGCAACTCCCCTAGCCTGTCAGGAGTTGCAATCATCGAGATTCCCGCATGAGCCAGACCGAGACGCCTGCCCCGCCCGCCACATCCCGTCTCGGCAAGCTTGATGTTCTGCGCGGCATCGCCCTGATCGCGATGGCCACCTATCATACGGGCTGGGATTTCGAGTTTTTCGGCTATATGGAGCCCGGCACCACGGGCCATGGTGCGTGGAAGCTTTATGCCCGCATCATCGCTTCGACCTTCCTTGTGCTTGTCGGTTTCAGCCTTGTGCTGGCCCATCGCAACGGCATCCGCTGGCGCTCTTTCGGTATCCGGCTGGTGCAGATCATTGCGGCATCCCTCGCCATCACCCTCGTCACCCGCACCATCACGCCGGACAGTTTCGTGTTCTTCGGCATCCTGCATGAAATTGCCGCCGCCAGCGTGCTCGGCCTGTTGTTTCTGCGCCTTCCCGCCATTGTCATCGCTGCCGCTGCGGCAGCCGTCATCGCCGCGCCGCATTATCTCGCCTCCGCCGCTTTCGATGCCCCGGCACTCTGGCCGCTCGGCTTGTCGGAAATGCCTATCCGTTCCAATGACTACGTACCGATTTTCCCGTGGTTTGGTCCGGTTCTGGCGGGCATGGCCCTCGCCAAGACAATGCTGCACCTCGACCTCATGCGCATCTTTGCCGGAACCATCCGGCCCGCCTGGCTCGACCGGGGATTGCGGTTCATCGGCCAGCACAGCCTGGCGTTCTACCTGATCCATCAGCCGGTGCTGATCAGCTGCGTTTTCCTGATCGCGCAGGTGTTTCCACCAGCCACGCTTACACCGCACGAGGTTTTTGACCGGGAATGCACGCGCAGCTGCTCGGCGGACAATGACAGGGCGTTCTGCGAGCGGTTTTGCACCTGCACGGTGGGCCAGCTGGAAACGCAAAAGATTTTCGACGATGTCTATACGGGCAAGCGCAACCAGGACAATGATCCGCAGTTGCAGGACATCACCGGCATGTGCACGCAGGAAGCGATGCAGCCCTGATCGAAATTTTCATCGGCAGTTGCAGCCTCAGGTATTCACGCCCAGTTCCGCCAGCCGTTCGATGCAGGCTTCTTCAACCTGATCGAGTTCAGCCAGGGTTTCCTCGATGTCGCGGCGCTTCTGGCGCAGGTCGCCGCGCTTTTCCTCGACGCGCTTCATCAACAGGTGCAGTTGACCCATTTCCCCCGGCGGCTCGCGGTACATCTGCACGATTTCGTGGATTTCGGCGATGGAAAAACCGAGGCGCTTGCCGCGCAGGATCTGCTTGAGCAGATGCCGGTCCGATGGCCGGAACAGCCGTGTGCGTCCGCGGCGGACCGGATGGATCAGCCCCTCATCCTCATAGAAGCGCAATGTCCGGGTGGAAACGCCGAACTCCCGCGTCAGCTCAGTAATGGAATAATATTCGCGCATGACAGACATTGCTCTGATTTTTCTCGATATTTCACATGGATGTTTGGCCACGCAATTACGTAAAAGTCAATTGTACGTTTGTTAGCATAAATGAACGTTCGTCTCAAATGCTAAGGAATGGCCCGTTCAGGCCAGCCGGAACCACCACGTTGCCAGCCCCAGAAACGAGAAAAAGCCGACGACGTCGGTCACCGTGGTGACAAAGACAGCCGACGAAATGGCCGGATCGGCGCCGAATTTGTCGAGCAGCAGGGGAATCAGAATACCGCCAAGCGCAGCCGCCATCATGTTGATGATCATGGCCGAGGCGATGATTCCGCCCAGTTCGGCATTCTGGAACCAGAATCCGGCAACCATGCCGATCAGCACGGCGAACACCATGCCGTTGATCAACCCGACCGAGGCTTCGCGCCGGATGATGCGGCCCGCATTGTAGATATCCATGTCCCGTGTCGCCAGCGCGCGCACGGTCACGGTCATGGTCTGGGTCGCCGCATTGCCGCCCATGGAGGCGACGATGGGCATCAGCACCGCCAGCGCCACCATCTGCTGGATGGTGCCGTCGAACAACCCGATGATGGAAGCGGAGAGAAACGCCGTGAACAGGTTGACGACGAGCCAGGGCGTGCGCGAGCGCGAGGTGGACAGGACGGAGTCGGACAGTTCTTCGTCGCCCACGCCGCCGAGGCGCATAATGTCCTCCTCGGCCTCTTCCTGAATGACGTCGACGATGTTCTCGATGGTCAGCACGCCGACAAGCCGTTCATTCTCGTCGACAACGGCGGCGGACAGCAGGTCGTACTGCTCGAAAATCTGCGCCGCCTCTTCCTGATCCATCGTCGCGGGAATGGCATGGCGCGTCTCGTGCATGATCTCGTCGATCTTGCTGTCGCGGCCAGCGCGCAGGATGCGGTCGAGATCGATGGCGCCGAGCAGCCGGAACATCGGATCGATGACGAAAATCTGCGAGAAGGATTCCGGCAGATCGGCATTGTTGCGCATGTAGTCGATGGTCTGGCCGACGGTCCAGAACGGCGGCACCGCGACGAACTCCGTCTGCATGCGGCGTCCGGCGGTCTCTTCGGGATAGCCGAGCGAACGGCGCAGGCGCACGCGTTCGGTGAATGGCAGCTGCGCCAAAATCTCGTCGCGGTCTTCCTGGTCAAGATCTTCCAGGATGTAGACGGCATCGTCGGAATCCAGGTCCTGAACCGCTTCAGCGATCTGCTGATTCGGCATGGCATCGACGATTTCGAGGCGCACGGCCTCGTCGACTTCTGTCAGCGCCGCAAAATCGAATTCATCGCCAAGCAGCTCGATGAGCGCCGCGCGCTGCTCCGATTGCAGCGCTTCGAGGACGTGCCCCAGTTCGGACTGGTGCAGTTTGCCGACGTGGGAACGCAGGAACAGAACATCGCGATCCGCAATGGCGGCGCCGACACGGGCGAGATAGGACGAGCGGACAGCGCCGTCTTCGCCATAAATGTCGACATCCCGCTCGTCATCAGCGGGCGGAGGCAATGTTTCCGTTTCGTCCATCGATCCGCACCTGCCTTCCCGACACGACTTGCACCATACAGTGTCAGTTAACGCATAACCCCCGAAATCCAAATCGATTTTTCCGGGGATTATGCGTCAATTCAGAAGGTTGTTCCGCCTGCGGGATCAGATATGGGACACGCCCGGTCAGGCGGCGCTGTCTTCCCAGCCGCTGATGGCTTTGACCTCCAGAAAGTCTTCCAGGCCCCAGTGACCGCCTTCGCGGCCAATGCCGGACTGCTTGTAGCCACCGAACGGTGCATCCGCCTTGTGCGAGGCGCCGTTGATACGCACCATGCCGGCCCGCAGCTGCCGGGAGACGCGCTTGATCCGCTCGCGATCGCCCGACTGGATGTAGGCGGCAAGGCCGTATGGCGTATCGTTGGCGATTTCGACGGCTTCTTCTTCCGTATCGAACGGGATCATCGCCAGCACCGGCCCAAAGATTTCCTCACGGGCAATCGTCATGTCGTTGTTGACATCGGCAAACACCGTCGGACGGACGAAATAGCCGCGATTAAAACCTTCCGGACGGCCAGTGCCGCCGGCAATCAGGCGCGCGCCTTCCTTGATGCCCTGCTCGATCAGGCCCTGCACCTTGTTGAACTGGGCTTCGGAAACAAGCGGGCCCATATGATCGCCGTCCTCAGCGGGATCGCCGACCACCGTGGCCTTGGCCGTGGCCGCAGCCACCTCGGTCGCCTTGTCATAGACCGAGCGTTCCACCAGCATGCGCGTCGGCGCATTGCAGGACTGGCCCGTGTTGTTGAACACGTGCAGCACGCCGCGCGTCACCGCCGCTTCCACGTCACTGTCGGCGAAAACGATGTTGGGCGACTTGCCGCCGAGTTCCAGCGACACGCGCTTGACCGTGTCGGCCGCCGCCTTGGTGACGGCAATGCCGGCGCGGGTCGAACCGGTGAAGGACATCATGTCGATGCCGGGATGCGCGGACATGGCTGCACCCACGGAAGGGCCATCGCCATTGACCATGTTGAACACACCGGCGGGCAGGCCCGATGCGTCGATCATTTCGGCAAACACGATCGAGGAGATCGGTGCGATTTCCGAGGGCTTCAGCACCACGGTGCAACCGGCGGCAATGGCAGGCACGACTTTCAGGACAACCTGGTTCATCGGCCAGTTCCACGGCGTGATCAGGCCGCAGACGCCGATGGGTTCGTAGGCAATCCGGACATTGGGGTTGTGCTCGTCAAGCGGACGCTCGAATTCAAAACTCTTCAACGCCCGCATGAAGGCCTTGAGGTGGCTGGTGCCCGACGCGGCCTGCTCTTCGAGCGCCATCTTGATCGGCGCGCCCATTTCGGAGGAAATGGCCTGCGCCATGTCATTGATGCGCGTCTCATAGACGGCGGTCAGGCGCTCGAGCCAGGCAATGCGCTCCTCGCGGCTTGTCAAGCTCCAGGTGGCGAAAGCCTTGCGCGCGGCGGCCACGGCAGCATCGACATCGGCTGCCGATCCGACGGAAATGACGGCAAAGGGCTGCTCATCCGCCGGATTGATCACTTCAAGATCCTTTGCCACGGCCGGAGCGGTCCACTTTCCATTGATATAGAAATCGGTCTTGCGAAGCATGGTTGGTCTCCTGCTGGTGCTGTCGGATTGGATTGGTCAGGAATGGAAGTGCATCCGTTGGACGTCAGGTGTAGCGGATGAATGGGCCGCCAGCCAACAGGAATATCGAACAAAGAGGCGAAAATAGCGGCGCGCCGGCGCCTGACCGCTATTTCTTCCGTTCGTGAAACTGGCGGCCGATGCGCAGGAAATTGCCGAGCATGGCGTGGCCATATTCGGTCAGCACCGACTCCGGATGGAACTGCACCCCGAATGTCGGATGCGCCCTGTGGGCAAGCCCCATGATCTCACCCTTGTCGGAGCGGGCTGTTACGGTGAGCGATGCGTTGTCCTCATCCGCAACGACAATCAGCGAATGGTAGCGTCCCGCCTTGAACGGGCTCGGCAATCCCTTGAAAACGCCCGTTCCGTCATGCTGGATCAGCGAGGAGCGGCCGTGCATGGGCTCCTGCGCCCGCAGCACCGCGCCGCCAAAAGCTTCGCCGATACACTGGTGGCCAAGGCATATGCCGAGAATGGGAATTCTGCCGCTGAAAGCGTCGATGACGGCGAGTGACTGCCCTGCCTCGTGCGGCCCGCAGGGACCGGGCGAGATGACAAGCGCCGCGGGTTGCAGCGCTTCGATGTCGGCGACGGTGATCGCGTCATTGCGCACAACGCGGGTTTCCTCGCCCAGCTCGGCAAAATAGCGCGCCACGGTGAAAACGAAGGAATCGTAATTGTCGATGATGAGGATCATGACCCGGCATCTCCGGCCATGCCGAACACATCGAAAATCCGTGCCGCCTTGTCCAGCGTCTCCTGATATTCGGCCGCCGGGTCGGAGAGAGCTGTTATGCCGCCGCCCGCCTGGAATACCGCCTTGCCGCCCTGGAACAGCACGGTGCGGATGGCGATATTGGTGTCCATATTGCCGTTGAAACCGAAAAACCCGATTGAGCCGCAATAGATGCCGCGCGCAACCTGTTCCGTCCCGGTGATGATTTCCATCGCCCGCAATTTTGGCGCACCGGTGATGGACCCGCCGGGAAAAGCCGCGCGGATCAGATCCGGCAGTGATTTTTCGTCTGCCAGACGCCCGGTGACGACCGATACCAGATGATGCACGCTGGCATAGGATTCGAGGCCGCACAGTACGGGCGTGAGCACGGAATGGGGATTGCAGACCCGTGACAGATCATTGCGCATGAGATCGACGATCATCAGGTTTTCGGCCCGGTCCTTTTCCGAGGCAAGCAGCTCATCCGCATGCCGCCGGTCGATATCCGGGTCAGCGGAGCGCGGCACGGTGCCCTTGATCGGCCGGGCCTGCACGTCGCGGCCCTCAACCGACAGGAACCGTTCCGGCGAACTCGACGCGATGATCAGATCGTCATACTCCAGATAGGCGGCAAAAGTCGCGGCATTGCGCTGGCGCAACGCCTTGTAGAAGGCCCAGACGGGATAGTTTTCGGGAAGACCGGCGATAAAGCGCTGTGCGATGTTGGCCTGGAAGATATCGCCGTCGAGAATATATTCGACGACTTTCGCCACCGCCTGCATATAGGCGTCGCGCGTGAAATTGGATTGCCAGGCAGTGCGGACGATAGGGGGCCGTGCAGAGCCTTGTGCGTTCCCCGGCTTTTCCAGCGCGCCGAGAAACAGATGCGCCCGTTCGGCGGCACGCGTTTCGTCCGCCTGCTCAGGCAAACCGGACGAGACGAGCCAGACCCGTTGCTTCAGGTGATCGAAGGCAAGCACGACATCATGAAAATGCCAGATGGCGTCGGGCACATCGCCCTGCGACTGTTTGCGCGGCTCTGGAAGTTTTTCCAGCAACCGCCCGAATTCATAGGAGAAATAGCCGATGGCCCCGCCATGAAAGGGCGGAAGACCGGCCTGATCCTCCAGCCGGTAGCGTTCGAGATAGCGCGACAGCGCTTCCAGCGGGCCCATATCCAGCGACTGATCGTTCCAGCTGGCCACACCATCCCGGACCGCCAGCGTGCCGAAGGGATCGGCCGCCACATAGGAATAGCGGCCTAGCTGGTCGTGCCGCATGGCACTGTCGAGAAAACTCAGCCCGCCGAGCGATTTCAGGCGTTCGGCAGCGTCGACTGGTTCCAGCCAGGGGATTTCACGGATGTACATCCGTTGTCAGCCTTTCCCGAATGATGGCGTTACCCGCTCTTGCGGGTGGAAAGGAGTATACTTGTCTCGGTCAGGGTGATTCCGTCAATATGCCTGATGTCGCGCAGCGTGTGATCGAACGCCTCCAGCGTTTCCACCTCGATCTCCGCCACGATATCCCAGCGGCCGTTGGTGGTGTGCAGCGCGCGGATCTCGGGAAAGCCCTGCAGGCGGCGGATGACTTTTTCCGCGCCCTGCCCGGCCACTTCGATCATGGCAATGGCGCGAACACCATAAACGCCGGCACCCGCCTTCAGCGTCACCGTAAAGCCCTGGATGGTGCCGTCGGTCGTCAGCTTGTCGACGCGGGCCCGCACGGTCGCGCGCGAAATGCCGAGCAGCGTCGCCATCGACGAGACGGGCATGCGGCAGTCATCGCGCAGCAGCGATAACAGGCGGCGGTCGAGATCATCCATATCCGTTCCAATTTGTATAATTGAGATGTGCAAACTGCGCATTAAGCAGCGCATTTCTATCAGGATGCCGTCTATTTGTCACCGTCTCGCGGTGGCAGTATATTGCCTGCGCCGGTGAATCCTCCGGCTTCATTTGATTGACCATTCAAACGCGAAAGTGGCGCTTGTTGATGAACATGCTCAGCAACTTTGAGAACGACCCCAAACAGAAATTGATGATCGTCGGCGCCCCCATCGAGGAAGGTGCCGGTCGTCTCGGCGCCCTGATGGGCCCTGCAGCGCTGCGCACCGCCGGTCTTATCCGCACATTGGAAGAGATGGGCCATCCGGTCGACGATCACGGCGATCTTCGCCTGCCGCAGACGCTGCCGGCCGTTGCGCCGGTTGCGGGCCTTGCCCATCACATCGAAAAGATCGCCGCCTGGTCGCGCATGCTTTGCGTTGAAACCTATGAGGCGATGAAGGACGGCAGTTTCCCGGTCATTCTCGGCGGTGACCACTCGCTGTCCATGGGCTCGGTCGGCGGCATCGCCCGCTACTGCCAGGAAAACAACCGCGAACTCTTCGTGCTCTGGCTTGATGCCCATTCCGATTTCAACACCCCGGCAACCTCGCCGTCCGGCAACATGCACGGCATGTCGGCAGCGCTCCTGTGCAACGAGCCCGGCCTTGAAGGCGTGTTCGGCGACGAGCCACACGGCCTGATCAAGCCGGAAAACCTGCATCTCTTCGGCATCCGTTCCATCGACACGGTGGAGCGCAAGCTCCTGCGCGAACGCGGCATCGATGTCATCGACATGCGCCAGATCGATGAGTTCGGCGTGGCCAAGCTGATGCGCCGCATCATCGAGCGGGTGCAGAAGGCCAATGGCATCCTGCATGTCAGTTTTGACGTGGATTTCATCGATCCGTCGCTCGCCCCCGGCGTGGGCACGACGGTTCCAGGCGGCGCCACCTACCGCGAAGCCCATCTCGTGATGGAAATGCTGCATGATTCCGGCGTTGTCGGCTCGCTCGACATCGTTGAACTCAATCCGTTCCTCGATGATCGCGGCAAGAGCGCCATGCTGCTCGTCGATCTCGTTGCCAGCCTGTTCGGCCGGCAGATCTATGAACGGCCCGCCGTTTCGGACCAGAGCGCCACGGCTCTCAACACATAAGAAAACTGGCAAATAGGAGGATATTTTGCTGCAAACAGCCGCCCAACTGATTTCGACCGAGTCCCGTCTTGGCGCTCATAACTACAAGCCGCTTGATGTGGTTCTGTCGCGCGGCGAAGGCGTGCATGTCTGGGATATCGACGGGAACCGCTATCTCGACTGTCTTTCAGCCTATTCCGCCGTCAACCAGGGCCATTGCCACCCGAAAATCCTGGCAGCCATGACCGAACAGGCGTCAAAACTGACGCTGACCTCGCGCGCCTTCCGCAACGATCAGCTGGCCCTGTTCTACGAAGAACTGGCGACCCTCACCGGTTCGCACAAGATCCTGCCGATGAACAGCGGTGCCGAAGCTGTCGAGACCGCCATCAAGGCCGTGCGCAAATGGGGCTACGAGGTCAAGGGCGTGCCGGAGAATGCCGCCGAGATCATCGTCTGCTCGGATAATTTCCACGGCCGCACCATGGGGATCGTCGGGTTCAGCACGGACCCGTCCGCCCGCGAGAATTTCGGCCCGTTTGCGCCGGGCTTCAAGGTCGTTCCCTTCGGCGATATCGATGCCTTTGCAGCGGCATTGACGCCCAATACCGTGGCGTTCCTTGTCGAGCCCATCCAGGGCGAGGCTGGCGTGAAAATTCCGCCAAAGGGCTATTTCTCCAAGGTGCGCGCGCTCTGCACGCAGAACAACATCACACTGATCCTCGATGAAATCCAGACCGGCCTTGGCCGCACCGGCGCCCTTTTGGCAGAGGAACACGAGGCGATCGAGGCCGATGTGACGCTGATCGGCAAGGCGCTCTCAGGCGGCTTTTATCCCGTCTCGGCCGTGCTGTCGAACAGCGATGTGCTCGGGGTTCTGAAGCCCGGCCAGCATGGCAGCACGTTCGGCGGCAATCCGCTGGCCTGCGCCATTGCCCGTGCGGCGCTGCGTGTGCTGACCGAAGAAAACATGATCGAGAATTCGCGCGTTGAGGGCGAGTATTTCCTGCAGCAGCTCCGGGGCATCCGAAGCAACATCGTGCGCGAAGTACGCGGCCGCGGCCTGATGCTGGCCATCGAGCTGCATCCGGAAGCCGGCGGCGCCAACCGCTTCTGCTACGAGCTGAAGGAACGCGGCATCCTCGCCAAGGACACCCATGGCGATACGATCCGCATCGCGCCGCCACTGGTGATCAAGCGCGATCAGATCGATTGGGCGCTCGAACAGTTCGACGAGGTGCTGACCAGCATGAATTGAGGACGGCGGGGTTCAATACCCCCCTCTGTCCTGCCGGACATCTCCCCCACAAGGGGGGAGATCACATCGGCATTAATGGTTTTACGCAATTTTCAATGTTGAAGATTAACTGAAATAGCTGTGAAAGCTGATCTCCCCCCTTGTGGGGGAGATGGGCGGCAGCCCAGAGGGGGGGGGGGTGAATACTTACATCCTCACCCGCTCCGCCTTCGGATCATACATCGGCGTGAGCGATGCCAGCGCTTTCACCCGTTCTCCGGCGATCTCGATCTCATAGCTTGAGGACAGCACCTGTTCGGCGCTTTCGCCCTTGCAGGCGACATAACCAAGGCCGATCGCCCCGCCCAGATGGTGGCCGTAATTGCCCGAGGTGACCGTTCCGACGATTTCACCATCGCGCACGATGGCTTCATTGTGGAACAACAGCGGCTCGGGATCGGCAAGGCGGAATTGCACCAGCCTGCGGTCCAGTCCGCTTTCCTTCTTCTGCAACACCGCATCGCGCCCGATGAAGTCGCCCTTCGTGGTTTTGACGGCAAAACCGAGCCCTGCCTCCAGCACATGGTCTTCATCGGTGATATCATGGCCGAAATGCCGGAAGGCCTTTTCGATGCGGCAGGAATCCAGTGTGTGCAGGCCGCACAGTTTCAGGCCCAGCTCCTGACCGGCCTCCTCCAATGCCTCGAACACATGGGCGGTCTGATCCGACGAGACATAAAGCTCCCAGCCGAGTTCGCCGACATAGGTGACGCGGTGGGCGCGGGCAAGGCCCATGCCGATTTCGATCTCCCGCGCCGTGCCGAAGGGATGACCCGCATTGGAAAAATCGTTGGGGCTGATCTTTTCGATCACATCCCGGGATTTCGGCCCCATCAGGCACAGCACGGATTCCGCCGCAGTTACATCGGTGACGACGACAAATTCGTCCCTCAGATGCTTGCGCATCCAGGCGAGATCGCGCTGCAGGGTGGCGCCGGGGACAACGGCGAAGAACGCCGTTTCCGACAGCCGGGTGATGGTCAGGTCGCTTTCGATGCCGCCGCGATTGTTGAGCATCTGGGTGTAGACGATGCGGCCGGGTTCGACATCCAGCTGATTGGCGCAAAGTTTCTGCAGGAACGCCAGCGCATCGCGACCCTCGATGCGGATCTTGCCGAAGGAGGTCATATCGAACAGCCCGGCGCCACCCCGCACCGCCAGATGTTCGTCCCGCTGGTTGTCGAACCAGTTCTGCCGCTTCCAGGAATAGCGGTATTCGCGCTCCTGCCCGTCTTTGGCGAACCAGTTTGCCCGTTCCCATCCGGCCACTTCGCCGAAAACGGCACCGCGTGCCTTCAGATGTTCATGGATGGGCGAACGGCGGATATTGCGGGACGTTGCCATCTGCCGGTAGGGAAAATGATCGGCATAGAGCAGGCCAAGCGTCTCGGAGACGCGTTCTTTCAGATATCGCCGGTTTTTTTGGAACGGCTGGGCGCGGCGGATATCGACTTCCCACAGGTCGAACGGCGCTTCGCCATCGTGAATCCACTGGGCCAGCGCCATGCCGGCGCCGCCCGACGATACGATGCCGATGGAATTGTAGCCCGCCGCCACCCAGTATCCGCCCAGTTCCGGTGCTTCGCCGAGATAATAACGGTCGTCGGGCGTGAAACTCTCAGGCCCGTTGAAAAAAGTGTGAATGCCCGCCGTGCCGAGCATCGGCATGCGGTTGACGCCCATTTCGAGGATCGGTTCGAAATGTTCGAAATCCTCCGGCAGCTGGTCGAAGCAGAAATCTTCGGAAATGCCGTTCATGCCCCACGGCTTAGCCACGGGCTCGAAGGCGCCGAGCATCATTTTTCCGGCATCTTCCTTGTAATAGGCGCACTCATCCGGCACGCGCAGCACCGGCAGGCGTCCGAGCCCCTCAATGGCCTCGGTGACAAGATAGAAATGCTCGCAGGCATGCAGAGGCACCGTCACGCCCGACATCGACGCCAGATCGCGCGCCCACATGCCGGCGCAATTGATCACCACGTCAGTCTCGATCGTGCCCTGTTCCTCGCCCTTGGCCCAGGAAACGCCGGATACCCGGCCATTCTTTTTGTGGACGCCGGTGACTTTTACGTTCTCGAAAATCCTTGCGCCGCGCTGCCTCGCGCCCTTGGCCAGTGCCATGGCGATATTGGCTGGATCGCATTGCCCGTCCAGCGGCAGATGCACCGCCCCGACCACATCTGCAATATTAAGATGCGGATACATCTCCTTGACTTCACTCGGTGAAATCTCCCGCACATCAACATCGAAAGCGCGGGCCAGCGAAGCCTGGCGATAGATCTCGTGCTTGCGTTCTTCGGTCAGCGCCACGGTGATGGACCCCACCTGGCGCATGCCTGTGGCGACCTCCGTTTCCGCCTCCAGCTTGACGTAGAGATCGGCGGAGTATTTGGCGAGCCGCGTCATGTTCTGCGAGGCGCGCAGCTGGCCGATCAGCCCGGCCGCATGCCATGTGGTGCCCGAGGTCAGCTGCTTGCGCTCCAGGAGAACGATGTCGGTCCAGCCCAGTTTGGCAAGATGGTAGGCGACGGAACAGCCGGAAACACCGCCCCCGATGATGACGGCTCTGGCCTTGGCCGGAAGAGAACTCATGCGCGGATTCTTTCATTGTTGGGGTCCCAGAGCGGCTGATCCGGATGCACGGTGGCCTTGAAGCGTTCGCCGAAAATCTCGATCTCGATTTGTGTTCCAGGTTCAGTGAGTTCGGACTTGAGCATGCCGAGCGCGATGGATTTGTCGATCCGGTGCCCCCAGCCGCCCGACGTGGTTTCGCCAACAATGCTGCCCTTGTGCCAGAGCGTCGACATATAGGGCGCATCGCAATCCCCGGCGTCGACGGTCAGCGTGACGAAGCGCTTCTTCACGCCGTGCTGCCTTTCGCTTTCCAGTGCGGCTTTGCCAAGAAAATCAGGCTTTTCCCATTTGATGAAACGGTCGAGCCCGCTCTGCAACGGCGTATAGTCGGTGGACAGATCGCCCTTCCAGGCGCGGTAGCCTTTTTCCAGCCGCAGCGAGTCCAGCGCATACATGCCGAACGGTTTTAGCCCGTATGGCTGGCCCGCCTGCCAGACAGCATCGAAAATTGCCTGGGTATCGGCGATCTTGCTGTGGATTTCCCAGCCCAGTTCTCCGGCAAACGACACGCGCACGAGCTGGCAATAGCGTCCGGCGATCTGTGTCGTCTGGTGCGACAGCCAGGATTTGCCAAGGTCCGCATCGCAGATACCGGCAAAGAGATCGCGCGCCTTGGGGCCGGTGACGATCTGGCAGGAAAATTGCTCGGTGACATTGCTGATGCTGATGGCGCTGCCCCTGGGCAGATGTTTTTGCAGCCATTCCAGATCATGCCACTCGGCAACGCCCGCAGTGATGAGGAAAAACACGTCCTCATCAATGGCCATGATCGACATTTCGGTGACGACACGGCCCTTGGCATCGGCGAAATAGCCAAGGCCGATGCGGCCGGGTTTCGGCACCAGACCGGTGATCAGGCCAGCCAGCCAGTCGCGCGCGCCCGGCCCGCTCACCTTGAAGCGGGAAAAACCGGGAAGATCGAGAATGCCGACCGCGTCGCGCACCGCATGGCATTCCTCGCGGATGCGCCGTTGCCACGGCCCTTCCCGCGTGAATGTCTGTGTCGCCTCTTCCGAGGTATCGTCGCCCGGCTGCGCATACCAGTTTGCCCGCTCCCAGCCATTATAGGCACCGAACTGCGCGCCCAAACCGGTCACGCGCGCATGCAGCGGCGACAGCTTCTTGTTGCGTCCGGCAGACCACGTATGGCGCGGGAAATGAATGGCATATTCGTGGCCATAGACCTCCACACCCTTGGCAACGCTGTAGTCGTGGTCGGCAAAGGCGGTGAAGCGGCGCGGATCGCAGGACCACATGTCCCATTCTGTGGCACCTTCCGTGACCCATTCGGCCAGAACTTTTCCTGCCCCGCCTGCCTGCGCGATGCCGAAGGTGAACACACAGGCTTCGAACGCATTGGGTACGCCCGGCATCGGCCCGATCAGCGGATTGCCGTCGGGCGCATAGGGAATGGGGCCATTGATGATTTTCGACAGACCGGCCGTGCCAAGGATCGGCACGCGGGCGATCGCGTCGTTCAGATACCATTCGAGCCGTTCCAGATCGTCGGGAAACAGCTGGAAGGAGAAATCGTCCGGCATCGGATCGTCGGCCGTTGCCCAATGCGCCCGGCAATTGCGCTCATAGGGCCCGAGATTCATGCCGTTCTTTTCCTGCCGGAGATAATAAGACGAATCCACATCGCGCAGCAGCGGCAGCTTGTGGCCCTCTTGGCGGCTCCATGCGGCAATCTCGGGGATCTCGTCGAACAGCAGATATTGATGGCTCATGACCATCATCGGCACGGCGCGGCCGAACAGCCTGCCGATTTCCTGCGCCCGGTAACCGGCGGCATTGACCACATATTCGCAGCGGATCTCGCCCTGCGGCGTCGCGATCACCCATTCGTCGCCGTCGCGCCGGGCACCCGTCACCGGGCAGAAGCGGATGATTTTTGCACCCATGTCGCGCGCGCCCTTGGCCAGCGCCTGCGTCAGCTGGGCGGGATCGATATCGCCATCGTTCGGATCGTACAGGGCACCGGCGAGATCATGCGTCGCAATGAAGGGATAGCGGCCATTGATCTCATCGACGCCGAGCACATCGATATCCATGCCCTGATAGCGGCCCATGCTTTTCACGCGCTGGAACTCGCGCATGCGCTCCTTGCCATGGGCGAGCCGCAGCGAACCGGTGACATGGTAGTTCATGGGATAATCGACTTCCTGCGCCAGCCGCCGGTACAGCTCGGCGGAATAGCGCTGCATGTTCATCACCGACCACGAGGCGGAGAAGGTCGGCACATTGCCCGCCGCATGCCAGGTGGAGCCTGATGTCAGCTCGTTCTTCTCCAGAAGCACGCAATCGGTCCATCCGGCCTTGGCGAGATGATACAGCGATGAGACGCCGACCGCCCCGCCGCCGATGATGACGACCCGCGCCGACGTTGGAAATTCAGACATATACGGTCTCCCATGATCTCATGCTGTTTGGCTTACGCCCGTGCGATTTCATCGAGGTACCACTGGATGTACCGCAACTCGTTGTGTTCCATGGGCGCGATGGGCCCCGGCACGAAATAGTGCGAGCGCACGCCGCGCGCCGTGTGTTCGATGATCGTCTTGTCCTCGGCGGTGGTCACCTTCCAGAGCCATGTCAGCTTGTCCAGATCGTAATCCCGGCCCTCCTCGGCATCGCCGCGCACCAGCCAGATCAGCTCCATCTCGCAGGTATCAGACGTCTTCGGAATGAAACGATAAATCATGCCATGGTCGGGGTAGCAGACCAGAAAACTGGTACCGCCAAGGTGGATGGAGGTCACGCCGCCATCGAATTCGGTGAAACGCCCCATCAGCGGGCCAACCGGCGAGCCATCCTCGCTGCCGCTCGACACGCCGTCATAGAGCGCATAGCGGAACGTATGAATCGTTTCATGGCCCTGCGCGGAACTCTGCCAATGGTCACCCGTGGCGATATCGATGCCGAGCGCGCAGGTGCGCTGCTCCATCCGCGCATTCAGCTCGGTGATTTTTTCCAGCGGCTGCTCAAGCGCATGGGTCTGCGAATATTCCGGATGCGCCGGACCGCAGTGATAGCACTCGACATAATTTTCAACCGCCAGTTTCCAGTTGGCATCCACCGGATAGGTCTCGCGGTGCGCCACCTTGGCATCGGCCCAGCCATATTGGCCGCAGGTGGTGCGCAGCGACTGCTCGATAATGTCGAAATTCAGCGGTTCGTCGGCAAAGCAGATAAAAATCAACCCTTCGGCCACGCGCACATGCAGTTTTTTCAGGCCATGCGCACTGCGGTCGAAATCCCGCGGCATCAGCCGTGCGGCGCGCAGGCTGCCGTCATTCATATAGGTCCAGGCGTGATAGGGACAGACGAAGAAGCGGGCATTGCCCTTCTGCTGGGTGCAGACCTCGGCGCCGCGATGGCGGCAGACATTGAGAAACGCGTGGATCGAACCGTCTTCGGTGCGCGACACGATCACCGCTTCCGAATCGATCTTGAACAGCTCGAAATCGCCCGCATTGGGAATGATGCTGGCATGGCCGATGCAATGCCAATGGCGGCGGAACACACGTTCCATGTCCCGGGCATAGACATCCGGATCCATGTAGAAGGCGCGCGCCAGCCCATGACCGGGCCGGTATTCCGCAATCATGCGGTCGATCTTGTCGCCTGCCGGTGCAACGCCGGCCAATGCCTGTTCCGCGCCCATGTTAGCCTCGCTCGAAAAGAGTGTTCCCCGGACGCGCTCCCTTGTTTCCCGGATGCGTCGCAGATTAGAATGATTCCGCATTGGGCGCCGTTCAAGCGATGGTTGCTCATCAAGACATGAATTATTCTCAACAGTCTGTTTTACAGGATGCCGCCCGATGATGTCGAAGCCCAGAATACCGCCGCTCGGCTCATTGCGCGCGTTTGAAGCCTCGGCACGCCTCTTGAGCTTTCGCCTGGCAGGCGACGAGCTGGGCGTTACCCAATCGGCCATCAGCCACCGCATTTCCGAGCTGGAGGCGATTCTCGGGGTAAAGCTGTTCGAACGCCTGCCGCGCGGCGTGGCGCTGACCGATGCCGGCACGCTGTATTACCCCTATATGCGCGATGCCTTCGAAAAGATCGCTCGCGGCACGGCACTAATCAACCGGCTGGGCACGACGGACGATCTGGCGCTTGAAACCTATGCGACCTTCGCCATCCGCTGGCTCATTCCGCGCCTGACCGATTTCCGCAGGGTCAATCCGAACCTTGCCATCCGCATCGGCACCAGCCAGCTCGACTGGGAACTCAACATCGACAGTTCCGATATCGGCATCATCCATACCACCCGGCCGGAGCGGATGAACCTGCATTACCGGCTGCTTGTCAAAGCCGAGATGTTTCCGGTGTGCAGCGCGGCGGTTGCCGCGCGGATCGCGGGCAACACCGAGGCAAAGGCACTCAGCAAGGTGCCGCGCCTGGCGCTCTATACCGCACCCGAGGATTGGGGCACGTGGCTCGATGCAGCCGGCATTGCCGATAACGGCCAGGCGGTGACGCTGAAGTTCGACACCTATCTCGCCGCGCTGCAATCGGCTCTCGACGGCCAGGGGCTGGCCATCGCGCCGGGCTTTCTCGTCGCGGACGATCTGAAGGCGGGGCGTCTGGTGGCGCCGTTTGCGCTGAGGGTGCCACAGCCCGGTGCGTGGTACATGATCTGCCGCAAGGAGCGGGTCAATGAAACCCGCATCCGCCAGTTCGAGAAGTGGCTGGTGGAGCAGTTCGAGGCTGCATAAGCGTTATGCAAACCTACTTCCGCTTGATCCCGATTGATTTGCCAACCCGCGCCGGAATCCCAAGCTTTGCATGGGCATCCCGGTAAAACGCCAGCTTTGGCAGCACATCTTCCGGGAACGGCACAACCTTCGGGCCGTTCATATCCACGTGCAGTGACAGGACTTCCGAGGTCGCAGCGACCCAGCCATCGACGTGAATGATTTCATTATAGGTATGCAAACGCTTGCCGTCGAAATCGATCAGCTGGCTGGTAACCGTCACCAGATGGTCGAGATGGATCTCCTGCACGTAACAGATATGAACCTCAGCCGTGTAGATCGTCAGCCTGCGTTGCGCCGCATATGTCGGGCCAAACCCCAGTTCGGCGAGGAATTCGTCACCGCCCCGGTCGAACACCACATTGTAATAGGCCATGTTCAGATGGCCGTTATAATCGATCCACTCCTTTTCCATGGCGAGCGGAGCGGAGCGGTACAATTCACCTTCTGGCATGCTGATATTCCCCTCATTGGTAAAACCCGGCGGCATTTGAACCATGGCAGCTGCCCGTCCACTGTGTCAAAAACGACTGATAATGGCGGCACCCTATCGATTGGCGCCGGAGCGCAGGCTGCTCGGCGGCTTGCCCTCGAAGGTGCGGAACGTGCGGGCAAAGGCGGCGGCCGAGGAGAAACCCGTGCGCGCGGCGATATCGGCCAGCGGGGTTTTGGTATCGGTGATCAGCCGCCGCGCGATCTTCAGGCGCAGGCGCAGATAATAGCGGCCCGGTCCCTCGCCCACGGCTTTCGCAAAAATCTTTTCCAGGCTGCGCGCGCTCAGGCCGCAGCGTTTGGCGATCGCGCCGATGGTGAGCGGCGCATCGAGATTGCCCTCCATGAGCCGGATCGCGGTGGCGAGTTTCGGATGGACATCGTCAAGCCGCCCGAGCGAGACAAGCGGCTGCGCATCATTGGATGCATGGGCTTCGTCATAGATGAAGACGCTCGCCACATCGAGCGCCACGGACATGCCGCAGCGCGAGCGGATGAGATGCAGCATCAGGTCGAAGGTGGGCGATGCACCGCCCGTGGTGAACACCGGCCCGTCGATGACATAGCGGTCCGGCCGGATATCCGCCTCGGGAAATTCGGCGGTGAATTCCTCCATGTCCTCCCAGTGCGTCGTGGCACGGCGGCCGCGCAGCAGCCCTGCCCGGCCGAGCAGCCATGACCCCGCTTCGATGCCGCCGATCATCCGGTAGTGATGCATGGCGCGGCGCAGGCTGGCGGTAAAGGTGGTGCGCGAAATATCCGAGGTGCCGAACCCGCCGATCATCAGCAGCATGTCGGCTTTGTCAGCCGGATCGAACGCGCCGGAAACGGCAATCGGCAGGCTGCAGGTGGTGATCGCCGGGTTGCCGTCGAGCGAAACGATCCGCCATTTGAACAGGGTACTGCCGGAGACGCGGTTGGCAGCGCGCATCGGATCGATGGTTGATGCCACGCACATCAGCGACGCGCCGCTGAAGACGAGAACCGTCACCTCAAGCGTTTTGGCATCGGGCAAAAAGAGGGGCGACGTTTCGCTATTCATCAAGTTCAATTCGTATATTGCAAAGCATGCATTTGCAACAGCTGCATGATTTGCCCAACGAAAAAATGGGAGCAAAGCAATGGGACTCACCCCCAATCGCGACGTATTCATCACCTGTGCCGTCACCGGCGCGGGCGACACGACAGGCCGTTCCGACAAGGTTCCGGTCACCCCGCGGCAGATCGCCGACGAGTGCATTTCCGCCGCCAATGCCGGTGCCGCTGTGGCGCATATCCATGTGCGCGATCCGAAGACCGGCAAGGGATCGCGCGATGTCGCGCTCTATGCGGAAGTGGTCGAGCTGATCAAGGCATCCGGCGTCGACATGGTGCTGAACCTCACCGCCGGCATGGGCGGCGACCTGACGCTCGGCAGCACCGAACAGCCAATGCCACCCTCATCAGTTGGAACCGATATGGTCGGCGCCACCGAGCGGCTCGTGCATGTGGCCAAGCTGCGCCCGGAGATTTGCACGCTCGACTGCGGCACGATGAATTTCGGCGAAGGCGATTACGTCATGACCAATACGCCCGCCATGCTGAAAGACATGGCGGCGCAGATCAAGGCGCTGGGCGTGCGCCCGGAAGTCGAGATTTTCGATACCGGCCATCTGCTCCTCGCCAAATGGCTCTATGACCAGAAGCTTCTGGAAGACCCGGTCATGGTGCAGCTATGCATGGGCATTCCGTGGGGTGCGCCCGACGATATCAACACGCTTTTGGCGCTGACCAACAACCTGCCCGCCAACTGGACGTTTTCGGCCTTCTCCATCGGCCGCAACCAACTGCCCTATGCGGCCATGGCCATGCTGGCCGGCGGCAATATCCGCGTCGGCCTCGAAGACAATATCTGGCTCGACAAGGGCGTTCTTGCCACCAACGGCCAGTTGGTCGAACGGGCCGTGAAGGTCGCCGAAGGCATCGGCGCCCGCATTCTGGGACCGGACGAGGTTCGGGCCCGCATGAAACTGACAAAGGGCTGGTGAGATCATGAGCGTCATTCGCAAAGCGGCAGCCGTCGGCGGCGGCGTCATCGGTGCGGGCTGGGTTGCCCGTCTCATCCTCAACGGCATCGACGTATCGATCTTCGATCCGGACCCGGAGGCGGAGCGCAAGGTCAGCGAGGTGATGAAGAATTCACGCCGCGCCTACAAGACCATGGTGCCCGGCGGCCTGCCGCAGGAGGGCAAGCTGACCTTCGCCAAATCGATCGCCGAGGCCGTGGCCGGTGCCAATTTCATCCAGGAAAGCGTGCCGGAACGCCTCGATCTCAAACACAAGGTGCTGGCGGAGATCGACAAGCATGCGGCGGTCGATGCCATCATCGGCTCATCCACGTCAGGCATCCTGCCGTCGGATATGCAGACATCGATGCAGCATCCCGAGCGCCTTGTTGTCGGCCACCCCTACAACCCGGTCTATCTCCTGCCGCTGGTTGAAATCGTCGGCGGCAGGCTGACCTCGCCGGAAGCCATCGAAACCGCGCGGGAACTCTATGCTTCCATCGGCATGAAACCCGTCGTCATCCGCAAGGAAATCGAAGCCTTTGTCGGCGACCGCCTGCTCGAAGCCGTCTGGCGCGAAGCGCTGTGGCTGATCAAGGACGACATCACCACCGTCGAGGAACTCGACGATATCATGCGCTATTCCTTCGGCATCCGCTGGGCGCAGATGGGCATGTTCCAGGTTTACCGCGTGGCGGGCGGCGAAGCCGGCATGCGCCACTTCATGGCCCAGTTCGGACCCTGCCTGTCCTGGCCATGGACAAAGCTGATGGACGTGCCGGAACTCACCGATGAACTCGTCGACAAGATCGCCGCCCAGTCCGATGAACAGGCGCATGGCCTCTCCATCCGCGAACTGGAACGCATCCGCGACGATAACCTCGTGGCCATCATGGATGCCCTCTCCCGCCAGAACAAGGGCAAGGGCTGGGGTGCCGGTGCGCTCTACAAGGATTACACCAAGCAACTGTCCAAGCTGGCCAAGAAGCCTGCGGTCTCCAAGGCGGCTGAAAAGGCAAAATCCACCAAACCCAGGAAGAAGGCTTAAATCATGGATTTCGGTCTTTCGGAGGAGCAAAGGCTGATTGTCGAAACGACACGCGCCTTTGTCGAAAACGAGCTTTACCCGCATGAGGCGGAAGTGGAGCGCACTGGTGTCCTGCGCAAGGAGCTTGCGGACGAGCTGAAACAGAAGGCGATAGCAGCCGGTCTTTATGCGGCGAACATGCCGGAATCCGTCGGCGGCGCCGGTCTCGATACCGTGACATGGCTGCTCTACGAAAAGGAGCTTGGCCGCGCCAATTATGCGCTGCACTGGTCCTGCGTCGGCCGTCCCTCGAACATCCTGCTCGCCGGTACCGACGCGCAGAAGGAAAAATACCTCTATCCCTGCATTCGCGGCGAAAAGTCCGATTGCCTTGCCATGACGGAACCGGGCGCCGGTTCCGATCTGCGCGGCATGAAGGCGACGGCGGTGGAAAAGGGCGGTGACTGGGTCGTCAACGGCACCAAGCATTTCATCAGCCACGCGCTGGAAGCGGATTTCGTCATCCTCTTCGTGGCCTCCGGCGAGGAAGACACGCCGCGCGGCAAGAAAAAGAAAATCACCGCCTTCTTCGTCGACAAGGGCCATCCAGGGATGACCATCCGCGAGGGATACCGCAACGTCTCGCACCGCGGCTATACCAATGCCATCGTCGAGTTCGACGATTGCCGCCTGCCCGCAGACGCCATCCTTGGCGAGGTGCACAAGGGTTTCGAGGTCGCCAATACATGGCTTGGCGCGACGCGTCTGCAGGTTGCGGCCACCTGTCTCGGCCGGGCCGAACGGGCGCTTGGCCATGCGATTGAATATGCGGCGCAGCGGGAACAGTTCGGCCAGCAGATCGGCAAGTTTCAGGGCGTCTCGTTCAAGCTTGCCGACATGGCAACCGAACTGAAGGCCGCCGATCTCCTGACCTTCGAGGCGGGCTGGAAGTTCGATCAGGGCACGGTCACCGACCAGGACATGGCCATGGCCAAGCTGAAGGCCACGGAAATGCTCGCCTTTGTCGCCGACGAGGCGATCCAGATTCACGGCGGCATGGGGCTGATGGACGACCTGCCGCTTGAGCGCATCTGGCGCGATGCACGGGTCGAGCGCATCTGGGAAGGCACATCGGAAATCCAGCGGCACATCATTTCGCGCGCCCTGCTTCGCCCGCATGGAGCGTAAGTGGTTATGCGGTCAGGTTTCACCCCCCTCTGTCCTGCCGGACATCTCCCCCACAAGGGGGGAGATCAGCCTGCATTGCCGTTTCTGCGAAATTTGAAACGTTTCCTGTTGTGCGAAAACATTCATGCCAATGTGATCTCCCCCCTTGTGGGGGAGATGTCCGGCAGGACAGAGGGGGGTGCCTGATACATGCACGCACTCGACCGTCTGCTCCGTCCCAAAACCATTGCTGTCTTCGGCGGCCTTCAGGCTGCCGAAGTCATCAAGCAATCGCAGAAAATGGGGTTCTCCGGCGAGATATGGCCGGTGCATCCCAAGCATGACGAAGTCCTCGGCCTCAAGGCCTACCGGTCCGTTGCCGATTTGCCCGGCAGCCCCGATGCGGCCTTTGTCGGCGTCAACCGCTTCCTGACCCTCGATATCGTCCGCCAATTGCGTGAACGCGGCGCGGGTGTTGCCGTCTGCTACGCCTCGGGGTTTCTTGAAGCGGGTGCCGATGACGCGGACGGCGCACGCCTGCAGGACGAACTGATCGCGGCGGCAGGCGATATGCCCATCATCGGGCCGAACTGCTATGGCCTGATCAATTACTGCGATGGCGCCCTGCTCTGGCCCGACCAGCATGGCGGGCGCAGGCTTGCCGCCGGTGAGCGCGGTGTTGCCATCATCACCCAATCTTCCAACATCGCCATCAACATGACCATGCAGACGCGCGGATTGCCGATTGCCCACGTCATGACGGCGGGCAACCAGGCGCAGACCGGCCTGCCCGACATGGCCATCGCCCTGCTTGAGGATGAACGGGTGACAGCGCTGGGCCTGCACATCGAGGCGTTTCAATCCGCAGCAAAGTTCGAAGCCTTGGCAAAACGGGCGCGCGAACTCAACAAGCCTATCGTCGCCATGAAGGTCGGGCGCTCCGCTCAGGCGCGCGCCGCCACGGTATCGCACACGGCCTCGCTGGCCGGATCGGATGCGGCCTCGGATGCATTTTTGCAACGGCTCGGCATTGCCCGCGTCAATTCCATCGCCTCTTTCCTTGAAACGCTGAAACTGCTGCATGTGCACGGGCCGCTTGACGGCGACACGCTGTGCTCCATGAGTTGTTCCGGCGGCGAAGCCTCCGTCATGGCCGACAGCGCCGAGGGGCGGAGCATCCACTTTCCACCGCTCACGCCGGAGCATCGCGCCAAGGTCAAATCGACGCTGGGGCCGCTGGTCGCCGTCGCCAATCCGCTGGATTACCACACGTTCATCTGGAACAACGAACCGGCGCTGACCGAGACTTTCACGGCCATGGTATCCGGCGGCTTTGCCTTGAGCTGTCTCGTCCTCGATTTTCCGCGCAAGGATCGCTGTTCCGATGTCGACTGGTGGTCGACGGTACGTGGCCTTGAATCGGCCCTCAAAACCAACAGGGCCAAGGGTGCCATCGTCGCCTCACTGCCGGAAAACATCCCGGAAGAGTACATGGCCGGGCTGATGGCGCAGGGCATTGCGCCGCTCTGCGGCATCACCGAAGCATTCGATGCGGCGGAAGCGGCCGCCTTTATCGGCAAGGCATGGAAGACACCGCTTGCCCAGCCGGTCGTCTCCCCGGAAATTCGTGACGCAGACGAAAGGGCGCCCGATGAAGCGCAAGCTAAAGCTATCCTTGCCAATCACGGCCTGCCCGTACCACCGGGCAGAGGCTGCCGGACGGTCGATGCTGCGGTTGCGGCTGCGCAGGACCTGACGTTCCCGGTTGCGCTCAAGGCGCTCGGCGTCGCGCACAAATCCGAGTTGAATGCCGTGCGGCTCAACCTGCGCGATGCAGATGCCGTGCGCGCGGCAGCAACCGACCTGATTGCCATCGGCAGCGGCCTCTATGTCGAGCGCATGGTGACCGATGCGGTTGCGGAACTGATCGTCGGCATTGTCGATGATCCGCAGTTCGGACCGCTGATGACCCTTGGAACCGGCGGCGTGCTGGTGGAACTGCTGCAGGACAGTGTCACGCTGCTGCTGCCATCGAGCCGCGCGGAGATCGAAGCGGCTCTTCGGAGCCTGCGCATGTTTCCGCTGCTCGATGGCTATCGCGGCAAGCCGAAAGCCGATCTGGATGCCGCAATCGATGCCATTCTTGGCATTGCCGGTTTTGCCGTGAAGAATGCAGGGCGGATCGTTGAACTCGATATCAATCCGCTGCTTGTATGCCGCAGCGGCCAAGGCGCTTGGATCGCCGATGCGCTGTTAATCACCAGGGGAGAGCTGCATGAATGATGTTGTCAGGACGCGCCGCGAAGGCGGCATTCTCGAAGTCACGCTGGATCGGCCAAAAGCCAATGCCATTGACCTGAAGACCAGCCGCCTGCTCGGTGAAACGTTTCAAAAGTTCCGCGATGATCCCGAGCTTCGCGTCGCCATTGTCCAGACCGAGGGCGACAAGTTCTTTTGCGCCGGCTGGGACCTCAAGGCCGCTGCAGGCGGCGATGCGGTTGATGGTAACTACGGCGTCGGCGGTTTTGGCGGCCTGCAGGAACTGCGCGACTTCAACAAGCCAGTGATCGCCGCGGTCAATGGCATGGCGGTCGGCGGCGGGTTCGAACTCGCCCTCTCCTGCGATCTCATCTATGCGTCAGACCATTCCAGCTTTGCCCTGCCGGAAATCCGCGCGGGTACGCTGGCCGACGCCGCCACTGTGAAACTGCCCAAGCGCATTCCCTACCACGTCGCCATGGACCTGCTTCTGACCGGCCGCTGGATGGATGTCGCCGAGGCGCACCGCTGGGGCCTCGTCAACGAGGTCCTGCCCAAGGACAAGCTGATGCAACGGGTGTGGGAGATCGCCCGGCTTCTGGAAAGCGGCCCGCCGCTGGTGTTCGCTGCCATCAAGGAAGTGGCACGCGAGGCGGAAGACATGAGCTTCCAGGACGCGATGAACTGGATCACCAAGCGCAAATTCCGCACGGTTGACATGCTCTACGCTTCGGAAGACGGTCAGGAAGGGTTTAAAGCCTTTGCCGAAAAACGCGATCCCGTATGGAAGGGCAGATGAGCGCGGATTATTCAGTCCTGATTGACGCGGAAACCTGGGCCTTCATCGAGCGGACGAACAGCTTTTATCCGCCCGATGCCGTCAACTATACCGTCGCGCAGCAGCGCGACGTCTATAACACCATGTGCAAGGCCTTTTTTGCCGGTTATCCGGAATCGGTGTCGTCGGCTGATCGCTTCATCGATGCGCGAGACCACAAGATACCCATCCGCATCTACGAAAAACGCGACAGCGATCCTGAAGCGGTCTGCCTCTATTTCCATGGCGGCGGCTTTGTCGTCGGCGGCCTCGACAGCCATGACGACGTCTGTGCTGAGATTTGCGACGCAACCGGTTTCCGGGTCATTTCGGTTGACTACCGCCTCGCCCCCGAAAATCTGCATCCCGCCTCATTCCGGGATTGCCTTGCAGCCTTTGAGCACGTGGCGTCCATCTCGGAACTGCCTGTCGTCCTATGTGGAGACAGTGCAGGAGGCAATCTCGCAGCAGCTGTCTCGCACACTGTACGCGGTGATGACCGGCAGCCGATTGGGCAAGTGCTCATTTATCCGGGACTCGGCGGCGCGACGGATCGAGGCTCCTATCTGACCCATGCGCAAGCACCGATGCTGACGACGCGCGATACCCTCTATTATGCGGAAATCAGGGGTGGCGGGTTCAACTGGTCGACGGACCCGCGCTTTGCCCCGCTGGCCGATCCGGATTTTTCCGGCCTGCCCGATACTGTCGTGATCTCGGCCGAGTGCGATCCGCTTTCCGACGATGGCAGGCACTATTGCCAGCGCGTCTCAGCGGCGGGCGGCAAGGCAATCTGGAACAATGAGCCCGGCCTCGTGCACGGCTATCTGCGTGCCCGCCACACTGTTACACGCGCGCGCTCCAGTTTCCGCCGCATCTGCACCGCCGTGCATCTGCTGGGACAGGGGCGCTGGCCGGGCCAGCTTTAAACCCGATTTTGCAGTTTTGCAGATCAATTCCCTGCGCTTGCCATGCGCCGGTTCTTGACCGCCCCCTCCAGCCAGCCCAGCTCCATTTCCGGAACCGATGACAGCAGCAGGTCGGTATAGGCGTCGAAGGGCGGCTGCAGCACCTGCGATTTCGGACCGTAGCGCACCACCTCGCCGCGATACATCACGGCGATGGCGTCGGCGATGGATTTCACCGTCGCAAGATCGTGGGTGATGAAGAGATAGGCCACATGTTCGTCCGCCTGCAGGTCGAGCAGCAGTTTCAGGATGCCGTCGGCCACAAGCGGATCGAGCGCGCTGGTCACCTCGTCGCAGATGATCAGTTTCGGTTTGGCGGCGAGCGCCCGGGCGATGCAGACGCGCTGTTTTTGCCCGCCGGACAATTCAGCGGGGTAGCGGTCGGCAAAGCCCTTGCCCATCTCGATCTTGTCGAGCAGTTCGGCAATGCGTGCGTCGCGCTCCTTGCCGCGCATGCCGAAATAGAATTCAAGCGGGCGGCCGATGATGGTGCCGATGGTCTGGCGCGGATTCATCGCCACGTCGGCCATCTGGTAGATCATCTGCAATTCGCGCAGATCGTTGCGCGTGCGGTTGGCAAGGCGCGGCGAAAGCGTGCGCCCGTCAAAGGTGATCGTCCCTTCCATCGGCGGCAGCAGGCCGGTGATGGCCCGCGCCAGTGTGGATTTGCCGGAGCCGGATTCGCCGACAACCGCCAGCGTCTGGCCAAGATGCAGATCCACGGAGACGTTCTTCAATACCTTGACCAGCCCGCCGCCATAGGCCGCGGTGATGTTCTTCACCGACAGGATGGGCGTGCCCGTGCTCGTCTTTTCCTGATGCGGGATGTGATGCACCGACACCAGCTGGCGCGTATAATCCTGGCGCGGTTCCTTGATGATCTGGCGCGTGTCGCCATATTCCACCATCTTGCCATGGCGCAGCACCATGATGTCGTCGGCCACCTGCGCCACCACGGCAAGGTCGTGCGTGATGTAGAGCGCAGCAACATTGGTATCGCGGATGGCATCCTTGATCGAGGCAAGCACATCGATCTGCGTCGTCACGTCGAGCGCTGTTGTCGGCTCGTCGAACACGATCAGATCCGGCTCGGAACACAGCGCCATGGCGGTCATGGCCCGTTGCAGCTGGCCGCCGGAGACCTGGTGCGGAAAACGCTGGCCAAAAGTTTCGGGATTGGGCAGACCCAGTTTTTTGAACAGGCCGATGGCGCGTTTTTCCGCCTCGGCGCGGGTGGCGATCCGGTGCTGCAGCGCCGCTTCAACCACCTGATCCATCAGTTTGCGCGCCGGATTGAAAGCTGCGGCGGCAGACTGGGCGACATAGCAGACTTCCCGCCCGCGAATATCGCGCAGGGTCTTTGCACCGCCTTTGAGAATATCACGGCCGTTGAGCAGCACCTCCCCGCCGGTGATGCGCACGCCGCCACGCCCGTAGCCCATGCCGGACAGGCCGATGGTGGATTTGCCCGCACCGGATTCGCCGATGAGGCCGAGCACCTTGCCGCGTTCCACCGTCACCGAGATATCATCGACGATCACCACATTGCGCGGCGCTTCGCCCGGCGGATAGCTGGTCGCCTCGATCCGCAGATTGCGGATGTCGAGAAGCAGGCCGGTCTTGTCCTTCGCAGGTGCCTTAGCCATTGCCGCGTCCTCCCTTCAGGCTGGTGGTCCGGTTGAGAATCCAGTCGGCGACGAGATTGACGGAGATGGCGAGGACCGCGATGGCAGCCGCCGGAATAAGTGCTGCCGGAATGCCGAAGACGATGCCTTCCTTGTTTTCCTTGACCATGCCGCCCCAGTCCGCATCCGGCGGCTGGACGCCGAGGCCGAGGAAGGACAGCGCTGACAGGAACAGCACGGCAAAGATGAAACGCAGGCCGAGTTCGGCAACCAGCGGTGTCAGGGCGTTGGGCAGTATCTCGCGGAAAATGATCCAGATACGCCCCTCGCCGCGCAGCTTTGCCGCCTCGACGAAATCCATCACGTTGATATCAACAGCCACGGCGCGCGCCAGCCGGTAGACGCGCGTGGCATCGAGCAGCCCCATGACGAGGATCAGCGTGGTGACATTGCCCGGCAGCACCGACAGCACCACAAGCGCGAAGATCAGCGTCGGGATCGCCATGATCAGATCGACGAAACGCGACATGAGCTGGTCGAACCAGCCGCCGATGACGGCGGCGGCAAAGCCGAGGACCGAGCCGAGAATGAAGGACAGCGCCGTTGCCATGGCGGCGATGAAGATGGTGATGCGCGCGCCGTAGATCATGCGGGACAACAGGTCGCGGCCAAGATTGTCCGTGCCGAGCCAGTACTTTGCCGACATGGGCTCCCAGACATCGCCGACGGTTTCGCCGACGGAATAAGGCGCAACCCATGGCGCGAAAATGGCCGCGAACAGGAAGACCGCCGTGATGATCAGGCCGATCCAGGCGCTGATGGGGATGTTCTTAACATTCAGCATGGCGCGGCCTCACTTGGGATGTCTGAGGCGGGGATTGGAAACAATCGCCACGATGTCAGCAATGATGTTGAGGGTGATGTAAACGGCGGCGAACACCAGCCCGCAGGCCTGAACGACCGGCACGTCGCGCTTGGCCACGTGGTCGACCAGATATTGCCCCATGCCGGGATAGACAAAAATCACCTCGACCACGACGACGCCGACAACGAGGAAGGCAAGATTGAGCATGACCACATTGACGATCGGCGCGATGGCGTTGGGGAAAGCATGGCGGGCGATGATCTGGAACGGCGTCAGGCCCTTCAGCTCCGCCGTTTCGATATAGGCCGATTGCATGACATTGAGAATGGCCGCCCGGGTCATGCGCATCATGTGCGCGAGGACGACGAGCGTCAGCACCGTCACCGGCAGGGCAATGGCGCTCAGCCTTTCGCCGAGCGGCATGCCGTCATAGACGGTCGAAACGCTCGGAAACCATTGCAGGCGCACGGCGACGAAATAGATCAGGAGATAACCGGTAAAGAACTCCGGCAGCGACGTCGATGCGAGGCCGAGGCCGGAGATGATCTTGTCCACCCAGCCATTGCGGTAGCGCACGGCCAAGAGGCCGAGGGCGATGGCGAGCGGAATGGAAACCACTGCCGCCCAGAAGGCGAGGAACAGGGTGTTCCACAACCGCCCCTTGAGCGAGGATGCGATGTCCTGTCCACTGGAAAGCGCCGTGCCGAGATCGCCGGTCAATATGCCGCCGAGCCAATGCAGGTAGCGGATATAGGCCGGATCGTTCAGCCCCATGTCACGCCGCAGGTTTTCCAATGCCTCCGGTGTGGCCGACTGGCCGAGAATGGATTGCGCCACGTCTCCCGGCAATATCTGGGTGCCTGCGAAAATCAGCACCGAGACGGCCAGGAGAAGGAGAAGGCCCATCGCAATGCGCTGGGCCACCAGTTTGAGGACAGGACCGCTCATCCGCCCCGGCCTTAGGCGTTCAGCCAGCAGCGGGACAAGGCATAGCCGCCACTCATTTCCTGATTGCCGTCCTTCACCCAGCCGCCAACCTTGGCGCTGGTGGCGTCGATGAAGTCGTTGAACATCGGCACGATGACGCCGCCCTCGTCGCGCACCGTCACCGACATGTCGCGATACATCTGCTTGCGCTTGGCAGGATCGAGTTCGGCGCGCGCGGCGATCAATGTCTTGTCGAACTTTTCATTGAAGAAGCGCGTGTCGTTCCAGTCGGCGGTGGACAGATAGGCGGTCGAATACATCTGGTCCTGGGTCGGACGCCCGCCCCAATAGGATGTCGAGAACGGCTGCTTGTTCCAGACTTCCGACCAGTAGCCGTCGCCCGGCTCACGCTTGACCTCGATCTTGATGCCGGCCTTGGCCGCACTCTGCTGGTACAGCTGCGCCGCATCGATGGCGCCGGGGAAGGCAACGTCCGACGTGCGCAGCAGCACCGCGCCATCATGGCCGGATTTCTTGAAGTGGAAGGCCGCCTTGTCGGGATCGTAGGCGCGCTGTTCGATATCGTCGGAGAACAGCGGATAGGCCTTGTTGATCGGGAAATCATTGCCGACAGAGCCATAGCCGCGCAGGATTTTCTGCACCATGTCTTCGCGGTTCATGGCGTATTTCAGCGCCAGGCGCAGGTCGTTATTGTTGAACGGTGCGGTGTTGCAATGGGCGATGAAGACATAGTGCCCCTTGCCCGCGACGTTCTGGATGGTCACTCCCGGCACGCGCTTGACCAGATCGACGATTTTCGGCTCGACGCGGTTGATCATGTGCACCTGGCCGGACTGCAACGCAGCCGTGCGGGCGGTGGCATCGTTGATGACGATGATTTCGATCTGCGCCGCATGGCCGCGCTTGTCGCCATCCCAGTAATTGGCAAATTTCTCGCCGATGTGCCGCACGCCCGGCTCGTCCTTGACCACCTTGTAGGGTCCGGTGCCGATACCGGCGGTGGGCTTGTCCTTGCCGCCGTTCGGCTGGATCATCAGATGATAGTCATCCATCAGGAACGGCAGGTCGGCATTGGCCTCTTTCAGTGTGAAAACAACGGTATCGCCGTCTTTCTTCACATTATCGATGCCCTTCATGACCCCAAGGGCGCCGGATTTTGAATTGGCGTCGGAGTGGCGCTCCATCGTGGCCACGACGTCATCGGCAGTCATCTCCTTGCCATTGTGAAACTGCACGCCCTTGCGGATCTTGAAGGTCCAGACCTTGGCATCGGGGGTTGAACCCCACTCCGTAGCCAATTTGGGGTTGAGTGTGCCATCGGCCTGAATTTCAACGAGCTGTTCGCCCCACTGGCGGCCGAATTTGTACGGCACCTGGCTCTGCCATGTCGCGGGGTCCATGCTGTCGGTCGAAGCACCGCCCTGCATGCCGGCTTTCAGCGTGCCGCCCTTGACCGGGCCTTCGGCCAGAGCCGCGCTCGACAGCAAAGAATTGGCAAAAACCGTGGTGACGCCGAGGGCGGCGGCACGGCCGAGAAAATCACGCCGCGACAGATGTCCGCGGGCGACCTTGCGGCTCAGATAATCGAGTTCTTTTGACATACCCATTCCCCTTTTGTTGCTTGGAACGCCTGGCGTCCAAATTCGGTTTTTGTGAATTATGCGACTTGATACCCGTGAATTTCAACCGTCAGCGTAGCTTTTTAATCCGCTCCTCCAGCAATCAGATGAATTGACGCGCGATCGTCTCGGCAAAATTCCGCTCGAAAACCAGCTCGTCATTTTCGTGGGCTTCGATCCGGCCGGTCAGATGAAAGTTCGTCTTGTCCGACCGCATCGTCGTGAAGGTTTCAGTGCGCACACGCCATTCATCGCGGCCGGACAGTTCCGTCCAATGCGTCTCGCCATAGGCGGACAGCGGATCATCCGCGTGGATTTCCCAGCGTTCGCGCGCCACGCTGCCATGGATGAGACCATGCTCCTTGTCGCGCGCCTCGCCGAAATCGTCCATGATCGACAGAATGATCTTGCCCGTGACCTGATCATGCTCGATCAGGCGGCTGTTCGTGCCCTTGCGCAGGATATCGAGCTGCCAGGGCGATGCGGCTTCGGGCTGCGGAAAGGTCCATTCATCGCCGGTGGCGAGATCGCGTGACGGCACATCGAGCGTGCCGGCATGCAGCGTCAGGCTGACCGCTTCCGGTGACGGCCAGACCATCGGCCAGTAGCTAGAGGAAACGGCAATGCGCAGCCGGTGCCCGGCGGGAACGCGGTAGGCGATGTCATCGAGCTTGAAGCGGATTTTGACCGGTTCGCCCGGCGAAAGCGCTTGGGGTTTTTCATGGCTGTCGCGATGGCACAGGTTGAACACGCCATAGGTGATGCGTGTCGATGCGCCATCGGGGTGCACATCGCACAGACGCACGGCAACCATGGCAACGGGCTTGTCACTGGACAGCGTCAGGCTGATTTCCGGGGCGCCGACAATATCGACCGCTTTTTCCAGGATATCGCCGTCATAGCAGACCGACAGCGCGTCATCGCGGCGCTGGTCGCCGGGAAGCTCCGGACCAAGCCAGATGGCGCAATATTCGCCGCCCATCATGCCGCAATCCTGCGGCGAGGCCACGAGATGGGAAAACGCCCCGCCCCCCTTTGCGCTCAGGGATTTGTCAGCGCCAAGGTGAAGCACTTCGCTGCGGATGGTTTTTGACGGCCATTGCGGCTCGGCAATCCAGCAGCCGGGACGCTCCGTATACCAGCTTTTCGGGCGGACCGAATCCATGAGATAGCCGCGATAGGCCGGATCGTCCTCGACGCCGGTATCGATGTCCTTCAGCCAGCGGTCCCACCAGCGCAATGCCTCCTGCAGGAAGCCGATGCGCGGTTCCGGCACGGCAAAATGCGGGTATTTGTGCACCCATGGCCCGACAATGCCTTTGACCGGGGCCTTGATCCCCTCCATCAGGCGCGGCACCGCGTTCTTGTAGGCATCGCCCCAGCCGCCTACGGCCAGCGTGGCGGCCTTGATGGCGGAAAAATCCTCGCAGACCGAGCCCCGCTTCCAATAGGCGTCGCGCGTCTGGTGCGCCAGCCAGACGGCCGGCAGGAACGGTTCTTGATCAAGCCGGTCCAGCCACATGCTGCGCCATTTGTCGCCAACCAGCATCGGATCGGGCGAGCGCGAGGAATAGGCGAGCATGGTCGCGCCCCATCCCAGATTCTCGTTGAGCAGAAGCCCGCCCTTGTAATGGATGTCGTCGGCATAGCGGTCGTCGGTGGAGCACAGCGTGATGATGGCCTTCAGTGCTTGCGGTTGCAGCGCCGCCACCTGCAACGAATTGAACCCGCCCCAGGAAATGCCCATCATGCCGACCTTGCCCGATGACCAGGGCTGCGCCGCGATCCATTCGATCACCGCGCAGGCATCGTTCAGCTCCTGAACCGAATATTCATCCTCCATCAGCCCTTCGGAATCACCATTGCCGCGCATGTCGACGCGCAGGCAGGCATAGCCATGTCCGGCGAAATAGGGATGGGTGAGATTGTCACGCGCCGTCGTGCCGTCGCGCTTGCGATAGGGCAGAAATTCGAGAATGGCGGGAACCGGATTGTCGAGAGCGTCTTCGGGCATCCAGACCCGGGCCGACAGGCGGCAGCCATCGGGCAGGACAATACCCAGATCGGCGGTTTCTTTCACTTGGTGCTGAAATGTTTCGACTGTCCGCATTACCATCTTTCGTCCTCACAGCGGAGCTGAAAACAGATAACGCACACCGGGCAGAACACCCGGTGAAAACATCAATCCCATTTTCTCGTCTTTTGCGAGGTGTTCCTTTTGTGTCCTACTATGCGCATCTGCCCGGCCAGGCGGACCAAACACTTGCGACATATGTGGGGTCATTTGCGTCACGATGAAAAAGTCTCATCCGAGCCTCGACGGTATGAGCTTTTCCAGCCGCCGGAACAGGAAAACGATGATGCCGGTGATGACGAGATAACCGGCTGCCAGCAGCAGAAGCGGCTCATAGGTGATGTAGGTATCCTGCCTGACGCGCGAGGCCACGGAATAGAGATCGACGACCGTAATCGTCGCCACCAGGGGCGTCGATTTCAGCTGCAGGACCGCCTCGCCCGCCAGTGTCGGCAAGGCGCGGTGAATGGCCTGGGGCAGCCAGATGCGGCGGAAAATCGTAAACCGGGGCATGCCGAAGGCACGGGCGGATTCCAGCTGCCCCTTGGGCACGCCGGCAAAGGCGCCGCGCATGACCTCGCCCTCATAGCCCGCATAGGACAGGGAAAGCGCGAGAACGGCATAGGGCCATGCCTGCCGCAGATAGGGCCAGAGGTCAGAGCCGCGTATCCACGGATATTGCGGAAACAGCGAGCCCAGGCCGTAATAGAGCAGCCAGAGCTGCAGGAGCAGCGGCGTGCCGCGGATGACCGTGCAGAACACGCGCGCGGGAACGGCGAGCACCGCGGGCCCGGCGGCCTGTGCTAGCCCAAGCGGAACCGCCAGCAGAAAACCGATGATCACCGTGACGACCAGTATCCAGATCGTCCGCCACAGGCCCTGCAGAATCAGATCGCCGTAATTGGGCAGCCAGTCCCAGCGCATGAAAAAGATGGCTGACGCGACAAGCGCAAGGCCGATGAGGATGAGGACGATCCGGTGCGGCGGCAGTTTTCGCGCCTGACCGCTGGTGTCGCGGTCCTTGTGGATCGGGAATGTCTCGACCGGCGTTTCCAGCGGCGTCTCGGTCATCACCGCGCCTCCTTGACCGAAGGCATGCCGCGCCGTGCCCATTGCTCGACCTTGCCAAGGATGAGGTTGGAAAACAGGGTGATGGCGAGATAGAGGATACCGGCGGCGATGAAGAACAGGAAATAGGCTTTCGTCGTGCCCGCCGCCTGCCGTGTGACGAGCGTCAGCTCACTGAAACCGACAACCGCAAGCAGCGCCGTATCCTTGGTCGAGATCAGCCACAGATTGGCAAGCCCCGGCAGCGCATGCGGCAGCATGGCCGGCAGGGTGATGCGGCGCATCATCAGCGCCGGCGGCATGCCATAGGCGCGCGCCGCCTCGATCTCGCCCTGCGGAATGGATTTGATGGCGCCGCGCAGCACCTCGGTTGCATAGGCTCCCTGCACGAAACCGAGAACCACGATCCCGGCGACAAGTCCGCTGATATCGACGCGCTGATAGCCAAGACCTTCCAGCATGCGGTTGATCATGTCGGTCCCGGCATAATAGAGCAAAAGGATCAGCACCAGCTCCGGCACGGCACGGACAATGGTGGTGTAGATGGCCGCGATATCGCGCACCAGCGGGCCGCCATAAAGCTTGCCATAGGCGCCGACCGTGCCGATGAGCAATCCCATGCCAAAGGCGCCGACGGCGATCTGCAGCGAATTCGCCAGACCGCGCAGGAGGTTGCCGCCCCATCCCGGCGGATTGGGTGACAAAAGGTCGAACATGCCGGCTATTGCGGCGGGAGCAATCGATGCGTCGGCCAAGCCGTCCTCGATTCAGAACAATGAAATGCGTTGCGTTAAACGGAAGGAACGGAGCAGGCCAAAACCTGCTCCGAACAGCGGCCTAGCCGCCGTAAATATCGAAGTTGAAATATTTCTTCGAAATCTCGTCATACTTGCCGTTGGTGCGAATGTCCTTGATGGCCGCATTGATCTTGGTCTTCAGCTCCGTGTCGCCCTTGCGCAGGCCGACACCAACGCCAGGTCCGAGCACTTCCAGATCGGGGGCAACCTTGCCCTTGATCTCGCAGCAGGCCTTGCCCGCATCGGTCTGGGCGAAGGTCTCAAGCGCCAGCGAATCTGCCTGCGTGGCGTCGATGCGTCCGGCGGCCAGATCCTGATTGGCTTCGTCCTGTGTCTGGTATTCCTTGATCTCGGCGGCGGTCGCGGCAAAATGCTTCTTCGCATAGGCCTGATGGATGGTCGACACCTGAACACCGAGCACCTTGCCCTTCAAACCTTCCGGTGAGGCGTCCATCTTGACGTCCTTCGAACCGAGAATGACCGTGGGCGTATTGTAATATTTGTCGGAGAAATCGATCGTCTTCTCGCGCTCCGGTGTGATCGACATGGAGGCGGTGATCATATCGATCTTCTTGGTGGTCAGCGCCGGAATAATGCCATCCCACGACACGGGCGTGATGACACAATCGAGCTTGGCCTGCGCGCAGATGGCAAGGGCGATATCGACTTCCCAGCCTTCCCACTTGCCCGAGGCATCCGGCGAAGCGAAGGGCGGATAGGGTTCGGCGGCGATGCCGACCTTGACCTGTTCAGCGCTGGCGACTCCCATTCCGGCAACCAGAACAGCGGCGGCAACCGCTGATTTCAAGAAAGCTTTCATTCCTATCTCCATTTCTCTTTATTGTTCCCCAGGATTATTCCCTGTATTTTTTCATGCGACTTATGAAACAGTGCGGATAAACTGCTTCAAACGTTCAGATTTTGGTGATCCGAACAATTCTTCCGGCGGCCCCTCTTCTTCGACAATGCCGTTGTGCAGATACATGACATGGCTCGCCACTTCCCGGGCGAATTTCATCTCATGGGTGACGAGAAGCATGGTCCGCCCCTCCTTGGCGAGGTCGCCGATGACCTTCAGCACCTCCCCGACCAGTTCCGGATCGAGCGCGGAGGTCGGCTCGTCGAACAGCATGACGCGCGGCTGGATGGCCAGCGCACGGGCAATGGCGCCGCGCTGCTGCTGGCCGCCGGAGAGAAAGGCGGGATAGACATCGCGCTTGGCCGACAGCCCGACCCGCTCCAGCAATTGCTCGCCAATGGCCATGGCTTCGTCGCGCTTCATGCCCAGCACATGAACCGGCACTTCGATGACATTCTGGATCAGGGTCATGTGCTGCCAGAGATTGAAATTCTGGAACACCATGCCAAGGCGGCTGCGGATGCGCTCGATCTGGCGCCGGTTGGCGGGATACTGGCCGCCCTCGCCGTCGCTGACCATCTGCACGTCCTCGCCATTGATGCGGATGACGCCGCTCGTCGGATTTTCGAGGAAATTGATGCAGCGCAGGAAGGTGGATTTGCCCGAGCCGCTGCCGCCGATCATGGCAACCACGTCGCCGTCCCTGGCTGTCAGCGAAACGCCCTTGAGAACCTCAAGGGCGCCGAATTTCTTGTGCAGGTTCCAGACGTGGATGGCTTCGGCCTTTTCAGCCGCACCGGGTTGGAGCGGGTCTGTGGCAACGGATGCGCGCAACGCCTCCGTCATCGCTGGGTTCCCATGGGTTGTCTTGCACCTGCTGTCATGACACCGTTCGTTTCTGCCTGTTTTGTCAGCATGAGGCCAAACTGCCTAATTTAGGGCATCACACCACTTGCGCTCTAATTATGCAAGCGTATAAATACTCCCATAAGCAATTTTTACGAGAGAGCAGTCGCATGAGCGCATTCGGTTCCCAGTCCATGGCCCTTCCCCTGAAACGCGTCATCATGCGCATGCCTGACCGCGTCATGGCGGGCGCCGAACGCGACGTCTGGCATTACGGTCCGCAGTTCGATCCGCGCCGCGCATCCGAACAGCACCGGGTCTTTGCCGGTCTCGTGGCCCAGTCGGGCGCCGATATCACCTGGATCAGGGACGGCAACGACGGATTGTCGGATTCCGTGTTCACCCACGATCCCTCTCTCGTCACCGACAAGGGCGCGATTCTCCTGCGCATGGGCAAATCCCTGCGCCTCGACGAGACGGACCTGCACCACGAAACCTACAGCCAGATGGATGTGCCGGTTCTCGGCCGTATCATCGCGCCGGGCACCGTCGAGGGCGGCGACTGCGTCTGGGTCGACAGCAAGACGCTGGCCATCGGCCGCGGCGTGCGCACCAATCAGGCCGGTATCGAGCAGATGTCCGCCATCCTCGAGCCGCTTGGCGTCACCGTTCTCGGGTTCGACCTGCCGCTGTGGCAGGGCGAAGAGGCCTGTCTGCACCTGATGTCGATCATCTCGCCGCTCGCCGAAGACCTTGCGCTGGTGCATCTGCCGCTTTTGCCCGCTGCCTTCTACCAGCTTTTGAAGGAGCGCGGCATCCGCCTGATCGCCGCGCCGGAGGACGAATTTGCTGCCAGCAACGGCCTCAATCTCAACGTTTTGCCGACAGCCCCCTACGAAGTGATCGCCGTGGCGGGCTTCGAGAAGACCAAAGCGGCCATGGAAGCCGCAGGCTGCACCGTGACAACCTTCGAAGCCGATGCGCTGTGCATTGCCTGCGAGGGCGGCCCGACCTGCCTCACCCGCCCGGTTTTCCGGCAATGAACGCACAATCGGCCACACGCAAAACCTTTCGCCGCGAAGGCGAGGACAAGCGCCGCGAGGATCTGATCGCCGCGACGCTGGAATGTGTGGCCGAGCGCGGCCTCGCCGGGGCGACCGTGCGCGAAATCGCCCAGCGGGCCGACGTCACGCCGGGACTGATCCGCTATTACTTCCCGACCAAGGATGACCTGATCGGCGCCGCCTACCGCGCCGTGATAAACCGCATGACCGTACAGGCCAGCGATGCCTTGCAGAATGCCGCCGACGATCCGCGTTCGCGCCTGCAGGCTTTCGTTACCGCCAATCTCGGCGAACCGATCATGGACCCGCACAACCTCTCGCTGTGGGCGGGTTTCATCGCGCTGGTGCATGCCGACCCCGCCATGGCCTCTGCCCACCGTGACGGCTATCTCGGCTTTCGCGACGAGCTGGAAATCCTCATCCGCGAGGCGCTGCGCGCCGCCGGAAAACCGGCGGAACACAACCATACCCGCCGCCATGCCATTGCCATCAATGCGATCATCGACGGATTGTGGCTGGAAGGCTGCCTTGCCGGCGATATTTTCGACGATGGGGAATTGGCGGAAACCGGGGTTGCCGCTATTGAAGCCGTACTGGGAATTTCATTACAAGCTGAAGGAGGCGCCCAATGATGCGCTATGCGTCTGTGACTGATCGTCTGGCCGGTCTGGGATCGGATAAATGGGCCGTGCATATCCGGGCGCGCGAAATGAAGCGCGCCGGTCATGAGATCATTGAGCTGACCATCGGCGAACCCGATATTCCGACCCCGACCGACATGCTTGACGTGGCCGAACGCGCCATGCGCACTGGCCGCACCGGTTATTCGAATGGCCGGGGCGAACCCGGCGTTCTCGCGGCGCTTTCGGCAAAATACACCGCACGCACCGGCCGGGCCATCGGGCCGGAACACATCCTGTGCTTTCCCGGCACGCAGACGGCGCTGTCGCTCGTCATGCTTGGCCTTGCCGAGGAAGGCGACGAGATCATCACCGGCGATCCGCTCTATGCCACCTATGACGGCGTCGTCCGCGCCACCGGTGCAACCCGCGTGTCCGTGCCGCTGCGGCCGGAAAACGGCTTCCGCATGCAGGCCGCCGATCTGGAAAAGGCGGTCACACCGAAATCCCGTGTTCTCCTCCTCAACACCCCGCACAACCCGACCGGGGCGGTGCTGAGCGCAAAGGAAGTGGCCGAGATCGGCGAAGTCTGCCGCAGACACAATCTGTGGATCGTTTCCGACGAGGTCTACGAACTGCTGATCTTCGATGGCAGTTTTGCCTCGCCGCTCGACCAGCCGGAACTCGCCGACCGGACGATTGCCGTTGCCTCCATTTCCAAATCCCATGCCGCACCGGGTTTCCGCAGCGGCTGGTGCGTCGGCCCGGCGGAGTTCACGCAGAAATTGCTGCCGCTGTCCGAATCCATGCTGTTCGGCGTCCAGCCCTTCATCGCCGACATGACTGCCTATGCCCTCGGCCAGCCATCGGCAGCGGCGGCCACGATGCGCGAGAGCTATTTCCGCCGCGCCCAGCTGATTTCAAAACGGCTCGACGGCATTGCCGGCATCGGCGCCGACGTGCCGCAGGCAGGCATGTTCATTCTCGCCGACATCCGCGCCACGGGATTGAGCGGCAATGATTTCGCCATGCGCCTTCTTGAGGAAGAGCACGTGGCCGTCATGCCCGGCGAATCCTTCGGCGACAATCTCGCCGGCTATCTGCGGCTCAGCCTCAGCGTCGCCGATGACAAGATCGATGCCGCCTGCGCCGGGATCGTCCGCCTCGCAACCCGCCTCCAGCAACGGAAATCCGCATGACCACGGTTGGTGAAGCCCTCGTCCATCTGCTCGAATCCTACGATGTCGATACCGTTTTCGGCATTCCCGGTGTCCACACCATCGAACTCTATCGCGGTCTTGCCGCGTCGAAAATCCGGCACATCACGCCGCGCCATGAACAGGGCGCGGGCTTCATGGCCGATGGCTATGCGCGGGCGACCGGCAAGCCCGGCGTCGCCTTTGTCATCACCGGCCCCGGCATCACCAACACGATCACCGCGATGGGTCAGGCGCGCGCCGATTCCATTCCCATGCTGGTGATCTCGGGCGTCAACCAGCGGGACTCGCTCGGCAAGGGCATGGGCTTCCTGCATGAATTGCCCAATCAGCGCGCCATGCTGCAGACGGTTGCGATGTTCTCGCATCGCATTGAAAAAGCGGACGAATTGCCCATCGTGCTCGCCCGGGCCTTTGCGCTGTTCGCCTCGCGGCGTCCCGGCCCCGTGCATATCGAGATACCGCTCGACGTGATGGCACAGCCGCTCGATGGCGCGAGCCGCCAGCTGTCGGACGCGCCTATCCCACAGGCATCGGCCGAAACCATGGCGGAACTCACCCGCCAGTGCCTTGCGGCGGAACGGCCGGTCATCCTTATTGGCGGCGGCGCCAAGGGCGCGGCGGCGGAACTCAAGGATCTGGCGGAGAAGCTGGATGCACCCGTGGTCGCCACCACCAATGCGCGCGGCATCCTGCACAATCACCCGCTGCTGATTCCGGCCAGCGCCAGCCTCACCGCCGTGCGCGATCTTCTTGCGGAAAGTGACCTTGTCCTTGCCATCGGCACGGAAATGGGGCCGACCGACTATGACATGTATGGCGATGGCGGTTTTCCCGAGCTGAAACGTCTGGTGCGTATCGACATCGATGCGGGACAGCTCGACCGCCGCCCCGCCTTCATGCCCATCGAGGCTTCGGCCAGGGAGACGGTCAGCGCGCTTGCCGCCACCTTGCCCGCGCGGCGCAACACGAAGTCCGGCGAAGACCGCGCCCGCGCCACCCGCGATGCGGCATGGGCCGAGATCGGTCCGCGCACTCAAAGCCATGTGCGCTTTCTGAATATCCTGCGCGACACGCTGCCGGGCTCACTCATCGTCGGGGATTCCACCCAGGCCATCTATTCCGGCAATCTCTATTACGATCATGACCGCACCGGCGGCTGGTTCAATGCGGCGACCGGCTTCGGCGCGCTCGGCTTCGGCCCGCCCGCTGCCATCGGTGCGGCCCTTGGGAAGCCCGAGACATCGACGATCTGCATTGTCGGCGACGGCGGATTTCAGTTCGTGCTGGGGGAACTCGGTGCAGCCGTCGACGAGAAGGTCCCGGTCATTTTCGTCGTCTGGAACAATCAGGGCTATCAGGAAATCGAGCGCGCCATGCGCGATGTCCACATCAATCCGGTGGGCGTGCGCCCCTCGGCACCCGATTACCTGAAAATCGCCGAAGCCTATGGCGTGGCTTCGCAGAAGCTGACAACGTTGGAAGAACTGCCCGCCGCCCTGCTGAAAGCCAAGGCGAGCGGACAGCCCTATCTGATTGAAATCGATGAAACATTGATTGGTTGATGGCGTCACGCCATCAACCATTTCTACCCGTTACGGCCGGTGGATCGTCTTGACCTCGAGAAAGTCTTCCAGCCCGAATTTGCCGCCCTCGCGGCCATTGCCCGACTGCTTGTAGCCGCCGAACGGGCTGCCATAGCGATGCGGTCCGCCATTGATGTGCACCATGCCGGCCTTCAGCCTTGACGCCACGCGCTCGGCACGCTTGGCGTCCCCCGTCTGCACATAGGCGGCAAGGCCGTAGGGCGTGTCATTGGCGATGGCGATGGCTTCTTCCTCCGTATCGAACGGAATGAGCGAGAGCACCGGCCCGAACACTTCTTCCCGCGCAATGCGCATATCGTTGCGCACATCGGCAAAGATGGTGGGACGGACGAAATAGCCGGTTTCAAATCCCTCCGGCTTGCCCGCACCGCCGACCAGCACGCGCGCGCCTTCGGAAATGCCCGCTTCGATCAGGTTCTGCACCCGGCCATACTGGATATGGCTGACGAGCGGACCGATATGATCGCCCTCCTCCTGCGGATCGCCGACCTGTGCCTGTTTGCCCGTGGCTTCGGCGATTTTCACCGCCTTGTCATAGACCGAGCGCTGCACCAGCATGCGCGTCGGCGCATCGCAGGACTGGCCGCTATTGTTGAAGCATTCGAGCACGCTGCCCGCGACGCGATCCTCCAGATCGGCATCCTCGAACACGATGTTGGGTGACTTGCCGCCCAGTTCCAGCGTGACGCGCTTGACCGTTTCCGCCGCATCCTTGCTGACGGCGATGCCGGCGCGGGTGGAACCGGTGAACGACATCATGTCGACGTCTTTGTGCTTGGACAAGGCGGCGCCGACGGTCGCGCCGTCGCCATTGACGAGATTGAAGACACCAGCCGGAAAGCCTGCCTCATCCACCATTTCAGCATAGAGCAGTGCATTGAGCGGCGTGAACTCGCTCGGCTTCAGCACGCAGGTGCTGCCGGTGGCGAGAACCGGGACGACCTTCAGCGCGATCTGGTTGATCGGCCAGTTCCACGGCGTGATCAGCCCGCACACGCCGATGGGCTCGCGCACCAAAAGATCGCCGTTCGGCAGTTCCTCGCGCATGTGCAGGGCTTTCAACGCATCGATAAAGCCCTGGAGGTGGCCGACGCCGACATCCGCCTGCTGCTGGGTGCTCATGGTGATCGGCGCGCCGAGTTCCAGCGTGATGGTTTTTGCCATCTCGTCATAGCGGCGCTTGTAGATGGCGAGCAGTTTTTCCAGAAGCGCCAGCCGCTCCTCCACCGATGTGCGGCTATAGGTCTGAAAGGCGGTTTTCGCCGCAGCCACGGCGCGGTCGATATCGGCTGCCGTGCCCATGGAAATGACCGCGACCGGTTTTTCCGTCGCCGGGTTGATCACTTCGAGATCATTGGCCTTGAGAGGCGGCACCCACGCGCCATTGATGTAGAAATCCCGCTTGATGAGCATCGTCGCCTCCTCGTGAATGCTGTTCGTCCCGCAAATGGTATGGGGCTTTTCGCCCGGTTGCTAGAAGGAAAAACGACGGAAAGTTTATGTGGTGACCGACTATCGCTATCACCCCCCTCTGGGCTGCCGCCCATCTCCCCCACAAGGGGGGAGATCAGCTTTCACAATTGTTTCAGCCAATCTTCAAGGGTGAAAGCTAAGCGGGATGATCGATGTCAATGTGATCTCCCCCCTTGTGGGGGAGATGTCCGGCAGGACAGAGGGGGGTAAAACCACTCTCACCCCGCCGAGCGCACCAGCGCCTGCGCCATGCAGTGAATGCCGCCGCCGGTTTTGGAAATCTCGCTCATATCCACCGCTGCCACCTCGAATCCGCGCGCGCGCAGCTTGTCGATCAGCGTCCTGCTCGACGACGGCGCGATGATCCGGTCCTTGCCCAGCGCCATGAAATTGCAGCCGAGATTCATCGTGTCCTCAAACGGCACGTCGATGATCTCGTGGCCCTTGGCTTTCAGCCAGTCGACAATATCAGGCTCCGTGCAGGCAAGGCACACGGCGGTCAGTTTCGGCGCGACCGGCACCACCATCAGGTCGATATGCACGTAGTACTCGTCGATGAAGGCAAGGCGCGTCTCCCAGCCTTCCCGCCGGAACCATTCCTCCACCTGCCGGGCGCCCTCTTCCTGCGTGCGGGCACCGCCGCAGCCGATAAGGACGCAGCCCTCCTCGATCACGTTGAAATCACCACCCTCGAAGGTGCCTGCGGTCACCATGTCGTAGATCGGAATGCCAAGCTTTTCATAGGTGCGGATCGCGGCATAGTTTTCGCCGCGCCGCCACCAGTTGGCCATGGCGGTGATGATGGCGCCATAGGGCGTCATCACGCTGGAATCGCGGGAATAGACCTGCATCGGCAGTTCCGGTTCCGGCTCGTGCCAGTGGATTTTCACGCCGAAATGCTCATAGGCGGCAACCAGTTCCTTGTGCTGGGCCTGCGCGGTCTGAATATTGCACGGCGCCTCGCGCAGATGCTTGCGCGACAGCGAGCTTGTCGCCATGTGGCGCAGGAAGGCGGGCGAGCCCAAAAGGACATCGGTCAGCGGGTCGGTTTCGTTGCGAAAGCCCCAGCCTTTCAGCGGTTGTGTACCGCCGTTCGGATTGCGGCGTTTGAGCGTGAAAGCGTCGCTGTCAAAACCCTGTTCATGGCGTGTCATTGGTTCGTCTCCTCGTCAGGGGCGCGTGGGTATCCACCAGTCCCGCCCGCGTGCAGTGGTCACATATTCCGGCCAGCGGAAATGAATCGGCGGCTCGTAGTCGCACAGGGGTGCGATCCAGTTTGAGCCGCCAATGCCGCCGCCGGTGCGTTGGATGAATTCGTCCTTTGCCTTGTCCCTCGCCTCGCCATCCTCAAGCAGGCGCAGCGCGGTCAGCGCCACCGTCTTGGCGGCGGTCAGCACCATCGGATCGATCGTCGCGGAAATACCGCCGAGCGCATTCATCACCCAGCCGGGATAGGCAAACCCTTTCGGCGCCTTCAGGGCGGGCCGCGCCACGTAGAACCGTACGGTGGGTGCATGCCATGTCATGTCGGTATAATCGTCGGAGGTGGAATTGATCTGCGACGGTGGCAGGTCGCGCCGCAGGATCGTTTCGGCTTCCTGGGGCGCGATCAATGCCTCGCATTCATCGAGAAACGGGTTCTGCATCGGATCGATTCCGGCATTCACCTGAATCTCCCGCGCAACCGCCTTTGCCGCCTCGTTCCAGCGCGGCGCGCCGACGGTCTGCAGGGCATCCCATGTCACTTCGGCCATGGCATGGTTGGCAAGACCGGGCCGCGACTTGCACACCCAGTGCCGCTCCACCCGGCAGCCGGTCATGGCGGCAGCGTGCTCCGCATTGCGGTCGAGCACGGCGGTGACACGCTCGGCCATGGCAATGTCAGGCACGCGCATCATGTACTGGATTTCGGCAAGCCCGGCGGGAAGATTGTCGGCGGTCGCCTGCCCCGCCGTCAGGATCGCCTCGCTGATCGACCAGCCGCCCTGATGCGGCAGCATGGAATCGCGCAGCGCCTTCGAGGCCATGTACATCATCATCAGCGCATCGTTGGCGCCGGGTGCACGCACCGCCGAATGGGATTGCGGGATCGGCGCGCCGTCGCTGAGCCCCCAACCCTCCGGCTGGTCGCAGACAAAGCGGTAGATCATGGAATAGGCGGCGCCGCAGTGGGTCTCCCAGCGTACCGTGTTGCACAGCGGCAGCATGTAGAACGGATGGAACGAGATCATCCCGTCCAGCCCGTCATAATAGCCCCTGGCGGCATGGATGGGTTTCGAGCCCCGCACCTTTTCGGCGGGTTCGCCGGTGAAGCGCAGCGTGCCTGCAATGCCGTGCTTCTGCATGGCGGCTTTTGTTGCCAGCAGCCCGCCGAGACTGGAAATGCCGAGCCCGGAATGCGGGTCCGTGTGGCCACCCGCATGCTCGTTCAGGCCGGGTCTTGGCCGTTTGACCGTGGCCGCGTCCTGGCAGTTGCCGGGGACCGCATCATATTCCGCATACATGCCGATGACAGGGGATTTGCCTGTCATTCCCGCCCTGTTGGTCCAGTGCGCACAGAATGCCGTGGGCATGCCGCCGGATCCAACCTCGACGTCGAAACCTTCGCGGCGCAGCAGCGCCACATACCAGTCCGCCGATTGATATTCGCGCCAGGCGGTTTCGCCGAAGCCGAAAATGGTGCGCGTCCACGCCGACAGGTCGGCCTGATGCGCGTCGACAAAATCCAGCGCTGTGCTTCCTGCTGCCGTGATCACCATGCATCTCCCCGTTGCGGCGAGATAATCATCTGGAAGGCGGGACAAAAAGTGATATGTTTTTTCAAAACGTGCAAATTCCATTCACCTCATCAGCCGGAAACCTATCCATGCGCATTCCGTCCACGCAGGCCCTGCGATCACTTGAAAGTTTTGCAAGGCACGGCAGCGTCTGGCGTGCGGCGGAAGAGCTGCATCTGACCCGCAGTGCCGTCAGCCATCAGCTGCGCCTCCTCGAGCGCGATCTTGGCTTTGAACTGTTGCAGCGCGACGGCAAGGGCGTGGCGCTCACGCCGCGCGGCCGCAAATATGCCAATGACGTGCGCAAGGCGCTGATTGTCATCGACGATGCGGGCGGCAGGCAGAGCCCGGCGGGTGTCGGCGGATCGCTGTGCGTGAGTTCGACGGCGGGTTTTGCGTCGCTGTGGCTGTGCACCCATATCGCCGAGTTTCAGGAGAAATATCCCGATGTCGCGCTGCGCATCGTCACGCCGCGCAAGCTCGACGACGTCACTGATTCCACTGTCGATATTTTTATAGCCTTCGGCGACGGCAACTGGCCGAACCGCGCGGTGGAACTGCTGTGCGAGGTGGAATTCACGCCGCTGTGCAGCCCGGTGCTGCTCAACAAGATCGGCGGTATTGCCGAGCCAAGAGACCTGTTGCGCGCGCCGCTGCTGCATCTGGGCGATTTCGAGGACTGGACCCGCTGGATGGCGCTGGCCAATGTCGAGAACCCGGATTCGGAGCGCGGCATCATCTTTTCCGACATGAACCTTGTCTATTCCGCCGCCATCACGGCGCAGGGCGTTGCCATGGGCGATGAACTCACCTGCCGCAAAGCCATGAAGGCAGGTCAACTCATCCGTCCGTTCGACCTCGGCATCAAGTCGCCAAAGTCGTATTTTCTCGTCACGGATTTCGCCAAGATCGAGCATCCGGCCCAGCTGGCGTTCACGGAATGGTTGAAATCGCGCCTGTCGCAAACGCGCAACGCATGAAGCCAGGAATAACATCTGCTCATGCTGGCGTGAATTTCATTCACGTATCGCGGCAATATATTTCAATTGTCGTCACCGGAGATTGTGCCTAGGCTTTCCCGAAAAGCAGGGGAAAGAGGTCAATCAATGCCTCAACGCATGCAACTGGGCGACGCGAAAGCCGCCGAGATCAAGGCTGTTTCCATTGGCAAGACATTCGGTGCATTCCGTGCGCTGAAGGATTTGTCGCTCGACATCGGACGCGGCGAGTTTCTCACCCTTCTCGGTCCGTCCGGGTCGGGCAAGACCACCTTCCTGATGATCCTTGCCGGCTTCACCGCGCCGAGCGAAGGCCGCCTGATGATGGACGGCCGGGATATTACCGACGTGCCGGCCGAAGACCGCTCCTACGGCATGGTGTTCCAGGGCTACGCCCTGTTCCCGCACCTGACGGTTGAACAGAATATTGCCTTCCCGCTCAAGGTACGCGGTCGCTCCGCCGCCGACATCAAGCGCCGCGTCGGCGAGATGGTGGAGCGGGTCGGCCTCATCGGGCACGAGAAAAAACTGCCGGCAAAACTCTCCGGCGGCCAGCAGCAGCGCGTGGCGCTCGCCCGGGCACTGGCCTTCGAACCCTCGGTGCTGCTGCTGGACGAGCCGTTCTCGGCCCTCGACAAGAATCTGCGCGAAATGATGCAGGAGGAAGTCAAACGGCTGCATCAGGAAACCGGCACGACCTTCGTCTTCGTCACGCATGACCAGTCGGAGGCGCTCGCTTTGTCCTCGCGCGTGGCCATTTTCAACCATGGCGAGCTTTTGCAGGTCGGACGCCCGCAGGATGTCTATGAGCGGCCGGAAAACCGCTTCGTTGCGGAGTTTCTTGGCGAGATCAACCTTTTGCCGCTCGACGCCCTGCGGCTCGACGGCGACAGCGCCGCCGGACAATTCGAGGACAGAACCATCGTGCTGGCCCGGACAAATCCACAGATAGGGCCGAAAGCCGTTGCCGCCGTGCGCCCTGAGCATATGACCATCGCGGCAGCGCCACAGAATGCCGGGCACAACGCCATTGCCTGCCGGGTCGAGGATGCGACCTATCTCGGCGCAGTCACCCGCTATCACCTGAAGACCCGCACTGGCGCGTCCATTGCCGTGTCGATGCCGACGGTGGCAACGCCGCCTTTTGCGCACCGCGCCGATGTCTGGGTGTCCTGGCCCGTAGAACAGGGATTTTTGCTGCCGCACCAGACCTAGAACCATGCATACGGAATGTGACAATAACAATCCCAGGGGAACACAATGGATCACGCATTTCAAAAAGACTGCCTTGAAATACTGGCTGAAAAGGTGGAACGCGGCGAGATCAGCCGCCGCCGGTTCACCCAGATGGCCGCGATGCTGCTGGCGGGTGCGCCTGCCTTCATGCGCTCGAACCGGGCAATGGCTCAGGCGAAAGACCTGGTGCTGGTCAACTGGGGCGGCGATGCCATGACCGCCTATGACAAGGCCTATGGCCAGCCCTTCGCCAAGGAGAGCGGCATTGCCGTCAAGATGGACGGTTCCGGGCCGACGGAAGGCGCCATCACCGCCCAGTTCAAGAGCGGCAAGCCCAGCTGGGACCTCATGGACATCGATCCCTTCTCCGGCATTACCTTGGGCAAACAGGGTATGCTCGAACCCATCGACTATGCCATTGTCGACAGGAGCAAGATGCGCCCCGGCTTCGGCTGGGACCATGCGGCATCGACCTATTTCTTCTCCTACATCATCGCCTACGACTCCTCGAAATTCGGCGATCAGGTGCCAACCGGCATGGCTGACTTTTTCGACGTGAAAAAATTCCCCGGCAAGCGCTCGCTCTACAAATGGGGTTCGGCCATGTGGGAAGCGGCGCTGATGGCCGATGGCGTGGCCCCGGAAAAGCTTTATCCGCTCGACCTGAAGCGCGCCCATGACAAGATCGCCGCTTTCAAGGAAAACGTCGTTGCCTATTGGGGCGGCGGTGCGGAAAGCCAGTCCGTGCTCATGGACGGCGAAGCCTCGATGGCGCTGATCTGGTCGACCCGTGCGCAACTGCTCGAACAGGATTCCGGCGGCAACATCAAATTCGTCTGGGATCAGGGCCTGATTTCACCCGGTGCCCTCGCCGTGATGAAAAACAATCCTGGCGGCAAGGACAGTGCGATGAAGTTCATCGCCAGCGCGCAGACGCCGGAACGCCAGCTGCAGATGTTCGAGCTGCTGGGTCAGGGCCCTGCCAATCCGGCCACCGATGCGCTCATTCCCGCCGACAAGAAGCGCGTCAACTGCGTCGATCCGGCCAATATGGCCAAGCAGATTCCGCTGAACATGGAATGGTATGCGGAACACTATGCCTCAGCTTTCGACGAATACACGAAAGTCATCTCTGCTTGAGCACAGGTTCATCTCCCCCCTTGCGGGGGAGATCACCAGCCGCATTCTGACGTGCAACGGGAAATTTGAATGGGAAAATCGGCGACATCACGAACAATCCTGCTGCTTGCGCCGCTGCTGCTGTTTCTCGGGCTTGCCTATGTGGTGCCGTTTCTGGGTGTCATCAGATGGAGTGTCACCCTGCCTGAACCGGGGCTTGGACAATATCACGCCGTGCTCACCGATCCGCTCGTGCAGTCCGTGTTCATCCGCACGCTCCGCATCTGTCTCATCGTCACCGCTGCCGTGCTTGTCATGGCCTATGCCATTGCCTATGTCTGGGTGCGCGGAACACCGGCGCAGCGCATGCTGGCGGAATTCTGCATTCTCGTGCCCTTCTGGATTTCCGTGCTGACCCGTGCCTTCGGCTGGCTGGCGCTTCTCTCCAATCGCGGTCTGATCAACACCTGGCTGCAGGCGGCTGGCATCATCAGCGAACCGCTGGCCCTTGCCCGCAACGAGTTCGGCGTCATCATCGGCATGACGCATTTCCTCATTCCCTTCGCCGTCTTTCCCATTGCCTCGGCCATGCGCGCCATTGACGAGCGCGTGCTTCTGGCGGCGCGCGGCATGGGCGCCTCGCGCAGCCGCATCTTCTGGAGCGTGTTCGTGCCGCTGACCTATGGCGGCCTGATCGGCGCGGCGCTGATCGTCTTCGTCTTCGCCCTCGGCTTCTTCGTCACCCCGGCCATTCTCGGCGGCGGCCGCAGCGTCATGGTGGCAGAGCTGGTGTATCTGCGGATCTTCCAGAGCCCCGACTGGGGGCTCGGTGCGGCGATCAGCGTGGTGCTGGTGCTGTTCATCGGCATCCTGCTCGCGCTGATGCGGCGCTTCATCAAACCCGCGCATCTGGTGGGCTGACCCATGCAATCATCCCGTCCCGGTCCCGTCCTCCTGATCATTGCCACCGCTGTCGCGCTGTTCCTGCTGATGCCGCTTCTGGCCGTCGTGCCCGTCTCCTTCACGCCGCAGCGGTTTCTGTCGATGCCGGCGGGCACGCTGTCGCTGCGGCATTATCAGGCGCTCATCGACAATCCCGCATGGGGGCAAAGCGTGCTGCTCAGCCTGCGCATCGGCCTTCTTTCCAGCGCCATCGCAACGGTGCTGGCCACGCTGTTCGGCCTCGGCATCTGGATGTTCCAGCCACGCTTTTCCGCGCTGCTCATCGGCTTCGTGCTGCTGCCGCTGATCGTCCCGCCTGTCGTGTCGGCCATGACGCTGTATTTCCTCATGACCACGCTTTCCGCCTTCAACAGCTTTATCGGCTACGACACGTGGATCGGCGTGGCGCTGGCCCATGCGGTGATGATCACACCATTTGCCGTGGTGCTTATCCTCGTGGCGCTGTTTCAGGTGGACCGGCGCATCGATCTCGCCGCCCGCGGCCTCGGTGCTGATCTCACCACCCGCGCCTTCCGCATCATCATTCCCAACATCAAGTTCGGCATCGCCACGGCGGCGCTTCTGTCCTTCGTGCTGTCATGGGAGGAGATCGGCGTCACCCTGTTCATCACCAGCGTCAACGCCATCACGCTGCCACGCCTGATGTGGATGGGCCTGCGCGACAATATTGATCCTGCCATCGCCGCCATTTCCGTGCTTCTGATCATCGTCACCGCAGTCATCCTCGCCCTGAGGATTTTTATCGAACGGCGCGGGACATCGGAGACAAAATGATTGCAGATGACATTGTAGCGGCGCTTGCAGCCATCACCGGCCCGGCGGGAATCAAGACCGGCGATGCCTTGCGGGCCATTCATCCGGGCTCCGATCCGCACAATCTCGACGCGGGGCTGATGGTCATCCCGCAGACTGTCGAACAGGTCAGCGCCATCGTCAAATTCTGCAGCGGCAACCGGATCGCCATTGTCCCGCATGGCGGGCGCACCGGCCTTGCCGGGGGCGCCGTCTCGCACAAGGATGAAATCATCCTGTCGCTGGCCGCGCTCAACCGGATTGAATCCGTGCAAGCGGCGGCGGGAACTGCCATCGTCGAATGCGGCGTCACCCTGCAGGCGCTGCAGGAGGAAGCCGCCAAGGCCGGGCTTACCACCGGCATCGATATCCCCTCGCGCGGCAGTGCCACCATCGGCGGCATGATTTCCACCAATGCGGGCGGCATGGAGGCGTTCCGGCTCGGCGTCATGCGCCAGCGCGTGCTGGGGCTCGACGTGGTCCTGCCCGACGGCTCCGTCATGAGCGATCTTGCCGAGGTGACCAAAAGCAATGAGGGATATGACCTGAAGCAGCTTTTCATCGGCGCGGAAGGCACGCTCGGCATTGTCACCCGGGCCGTCATCGCGCTGACGGCGGTCGACCGGTTTACCGCCACCGCGCTCGTCGCCTGCCCGTCTGCCGCCGCGGCGGTGTCGCTGTTCCAGACACTCCGGCAGAACCGCGCGCTGCGTCTGCTGCGCACGGAATTCATGGCACAGACCTATTTTAGCCTTGCCGTCGAAGCCCTCGGTCCCGCGTCGCTCGCCGCATTCACCGCAGCGCCTGTCTATCTCATTGTCGAAACCGAAGGCCTTACCCAGCAAGCCGCGCAATCGGCGCTGGAAGAGGCGCTTGGCGCTGCCATCGAAACGGGACTGGTGCTCGATGCCATCATTGCCCAGAGCGGCAAGGAACGGAACGACATCTGGAACATCCGCGAAGACAGCAATGTCATCACGCGCGCCTATCCGCATGGCTACTGGTTCGACATTTCGGTGCCGCTGCAGCATCTGGATGCCTATCTCAGGCAGTTCGACAGCGGCGTCGCGGCGCTCGGCGCCGATGTCAGAGGTTTTGCCTTCGGCCATCTCGGCGACGGCAATCTGCATATCTGCGTGGCAGGCGAAGACGAGAATCCGCACAAGGATGCGGTGAAGGACATCGTCTATGCCAATATCAGGCAGATGGGCGGCTCCTTCTCCGCCGAGCATGGCATCGGCCTGGAAAAGATGCCGGAACTGCAGGCGCTGGCCGATCCGGTAAAACTTGCCCTGATGCGGACGATCAAGCAAACGATCGATCCGAACGGCATCATGAACCCCGGCAAGGTTGTTGGCTGACCATGTCGCGGAGAACAAAGCATGTGGCGCGTTCGGGCTTCTCGGGCACCCCGTGCAAGGTTATCGTTTCAGCCATGGTCCAGCCTTTTTTCCATCGGCTTTGTGCAGGCCGGGTGCAGTTCCTGCGTCCGGTGCATCTGCGGATGACCATCTCCACCACCATAAAACCAACAAAAGGGGTTCTCACATGAAGACATTATTGATGAGCAGCGTCATGGCCTTCGCGCTGATGGGTGCCGCCGGTGCGGCGTCGGCGGCCGAGTGCGGCGACGTGACCATCGCCAGCATGAACTGGCAATCGGCCGAGGTTCTCGCCAATCTCGACAAGATCATTCTCAACAAGGGTTATGGCTGCAATGCCGATATCGTGCAGGGCGACACCATTCCGACCCTGACATCGATGACCGAAAAGGGCCAGCCGGACATCGCTCCCGAAGGCTGGGTCGATTTCATGCGCGATATTCTCGACAAGGCTGTTGCCGACGGCAAGCTCGTCTATACCGGGAAATCCCTGTCGGATGGCGGCGTGCAGGGCTGGTGGATCCCGAAATACCTCGCCGACGCCCATCCCGACATCAAGACCATCGACGATGCGCTGAAACATCCCGAACTGTTCCCGGCACCGGAAGATGCCTCCAAGGGCGCTGTCTTCAACGGCCCTCCCGGCTGGGGCGGCACGCTGGCCACCACCCAGTTCTTCAAGGCCTATGATGCGGAGAAGAAGGGTTTTACGCTGGTTGACACCGGATCGGCCGCAGGCCTCGACGGGTCATTGGCCAAGGCCTATGAACGCAAGCAGGGCTGGGTCGGCTATTACTGGGAACCCACCGCCCTCCTCGGCAAGTACCAGATGGTCAGGCTTGATCACGGCGTGCCTTTCGACGCGGCGGAATGGAAGCGCTGCAACACCGTCGCCGATTGCGCCGACCCGAAGAAGAATGCCTGGGAACTGGCCGAAGTGGACACGGTCGTCACCAAAAAGTTCAGCGAAAAGTCCGGCCCGGTCATGGACTATCTGAAGGCGCGGTCCTGGTCGAACAAAACTGTCAATGAGCTGCTCGCCTGGATGACCGACAATCAGGCAACCGGCGAAGACGGCGCAAAATACTTCCTCAAGAACCACGAGGACATCTGGACCAAATGGGTCAGCGCCGACGTGGCCGCCAAGGTCAAGGCTTCGCTGAAGTAACACTAGCTGACGTCATTTATCTCCCCCCTTGTGGGGGAGAAAGCGATTTCAGCATCTTAGCCTCTTGGCTAAGTGCTAGAAATCGCAAGAGAGGGGATTTTGGAAGAACACGAGTTCCCCTCTCTTGGATTTTCTAAGGATTTAGCAAAGGGGCTAAATCCAAGAAAATCCCTTCTCTCCCTCAAGGGGAGAGATACCCAATCCCGCCCGGCGGCGACTTCACATGACAATCATTAAAACCGGATGGCGTAACGCAGCCCGTCATAGATGGCGGCATGGATGTTGCGGGCGTGCACCGCATCGCCGATCCGCAACAGATCGAACTGTCCTTCGGCATGGCGCTGCGGGAAAATGGCGCCACCATTGACCAGATTGCCGTAATCCACCGCACCGCCATTGCGCGACAGCGGCTTTAATTCCCGGTAGAGATCGTCGATCGGCAAGGTACCGTGCTCGACAACCACCTGATCCACCAGCCGTTCCTCGCGATAATCCGGATCGAAATCCGAGCCCAGTGTCGCGACAAGCTGGTTGCCGTTGCGGGCGACGCTGATCAGCCGCGTGTTGATGGTCACCCGCACGCCGTGCTCGTGGAACGCGCGCATATAGGGCACATGGTTCATGCCGCCCATTTCAGGCGCGAAGAACCGCTCCGGGCTGACGAGTTCAAGCCTTGCGCCGGCGCGTGCGATCATTTCCGCCGCGCTCATACCCTGATGGCCGCCATTGTCGTCATAGAGCAGCACCGTTTCGCCCGGCTTCACCGCGCCCGCCAGGATATCCCAGCTTGAGGTGACCAGCTCGCCGCCCGCCGCCAGGGGCGGATTTTGCGGCAGCCCGCCGGTGGCGATCACCACCACGTCGGGGGAAAGCCCAAGCACATCGCCTGATTCCGCCCAGACATTGTAGCGCAGGGAAACACCCAGCCGCTGCAGCTCCTCCAGCCGCCAGTCGACAATGCCGATCATCTCCTTGCGCCGCGGGTTCTGCGCGGCAAGGCGCACCTGCCCGCCCGCGTGGTCCGATGCTTCCAGCACGGTAACGCTATGGCCGCCTTCGGCCGCAACACGCGCCGCTTCCAGCCCGGCTGGCCCCGCCCCGACAACAACGACAGTCCGGCCCTTTGCCGCTTTGGCGATGATGTGCGGCATGGTGCCTTCGCGGCCGGTCGCCGCATTGTGGATGCACAGCGCCTCGCCGCCCTCATAGATGCGGTCGAGGCAATAGGTTGCGCCGACGCAGGGGCGGATGCGATGTTCCTCGCCCGCCGCGATTTTCCGCACGATATGCGGATCGGCGATATGGGCGCGGGTCATGCCGACCATGTCGAGCTTGCCCTCGGCGACGGCATGGCGGGCCGTGGCCACATCGGCGATGCGCGCGGCGTGAAAGACCGGAAACTTTGTTTCCTGCCGGATGTCCCCGGCAAAATCCAGATGCGGTGACGAGCGCATGCCCTGCACTGGAATGACCTCGTTGAGCGCCGCATCCGTATCGATGTGACCGCGAATGATGTTGAGAAAATCGAACTTGCCCGATGCCGCGATGCGCCGGGCAATCTCCACGCCCTCCTGCCGCGACAGGCCCTGGTCCCAGTCCTCGTCGGCGACCATACGGATGCCGACGATGAAATCGGGACCGACGGAGCGGCGCACCGCGTCGATCACCGCCCAGGTGAAGCGCAGGCGGTTGTCGAGCGAACCGCTATATTCATCCTCGCGCCGGTTGGTGGCGGGCGACCAAAACCCGTCCATGAGATGGCCGTAGGCTTCGAACTCGATGCCGTCGAGCCCAGCCGCCTGCATGCGCTGCGCCGCTGACGCATAATCGGCAATGATCCGTTCGAGATCCCAGTCTTCGGCCTCTTTCGGAAAAGCCCGGTGAGCAGGCTCGCGCACCGGCGAGGCGGAAACCACGGGCAGCCAGTCCGCCTTGTTCCAGCTGGTGCGGCGGCCAAGATGCGTCAGCTGGATCATCACGGCAGCGCCGTGTTCATGACAGTCATCGGCCAGCTCGCGCAGCCAGGGCACGATCTCGTCCTTATAGGCATGCAGATTGCCGAAGGCCGGCGGCGACTCACGCGAGACAACAGCCGACCCCGCCGTCATCGTCAGGGCGATGCCGCCCTTGGCCTTCTCCGCATGATAGAGCCGGTAGCGGGTCTTCGGCATTCCATCTTCCGAATAGGCGGGCTCGTGGCTGGTCGACATCAGACGGTTTTTCAGGCGCAGATGTTTCAGCTGATAGGGTTGCAGAAGCGGATCGGCATGTAAGGACAATGGTCTGGGTTCCCGTTGTTTTGCGCGATCGTACAACGGGTTTTTCCCGGTGGGTTTCTCCCACGCGACTTAAAGTGGTGCGGATTCGTCAGATGCGTGCCGCGGCTTGTCCACCTTGTGGTTGCAACGCAAAATGCACCGGCATTCACAACGGCTTGATCGCAAAGAAATTCCCTAAATCCGCTCCGCCGCGCCGCGTCTACATCCTGGATGAAAATTTTTCATACCCGTTTCACATGGATGCAACCAACAGCGGAGAGATAATCCCGATGATCAGTGAAATCACCTGCCCGGACGACAAGAGCGCCCTGTGCGCCGATATCATGAGCGGCCTGCCGGAATGGTTCGAGGAGCCGGACGGCATTGCTGCCTGCGCCGGTCTGGTAACGGGCCTGCCCGTCCTTGCCCATACGGACAGCGGAACCCGCACGGGTTTCATTGCGCTCAAATACCATCCGCCGGCGGCGGCGGAAATTTTTGTGATCGCCACACGCCGGGAATTTCATGGCCGGGGAATCGGCCATTCCCTCCTGAAAGCCGCCGAAGCCCATGCGCGGCGGTCCGGCTGTTCCCTGCTGACGGTCAAGACGCTGGCGCCGCGCGGCCGGCATGAACCGCATCTCGACAGCACGCGCGCCTTCTACGGGCGCAACGGTTTTCTCAAGGCGGAAATCTTCCCCACATTGTGGGCGGAAGGCCATCCATGCCTCTTTTTGGTCAAACCGCTGCATTAGGCGATCACCGCAAATCTCCTGTCCGGAGCCGGTTTTGATCGAGCCATCGGCGTGCTATTGCGCTTCTACGGTGTTGATGAAATGCGATGCGGCTTGGAATTGTTCCGGCAACGGGTGTATAGGCAGGTCCGGCAGGGCCTTGCCGGCATAGCAAAGCCGCATTTGAGAGAAAGACGCGCGTCGACATGACCATAGCGAATTCGCGGAAAATCACCGCCTGGGAAGACATCACGGCTGCCGTGGGCAATTTTCATCTGGCGGCGCTGCTCGGCTGGCAGGACGTGGCGCAGCGCTACCGGCGCTCCAGCGTGGGCGCCTTCTGGCTGACCATCAACATGGGCGTGCTCATCGGCGCCATGGGCCTGATATTCGGCACCATTTTCCGCTCGCCCATGTCCGAGTTCCTCCCCTTTATCTGCGTCGGCCTCATCCTGTGGGGCTATTTTTCGCAGCTGATCAACGAGGGCTGCCTCAGCTTCATCTCCAACACCGAGACGATGCTGCAATTGCCGCTGCCGTTCTTCACCTATGTCCTGCGCACCTGGTGGCGCAACTCGATCATCCTGTTCCACAACATCATCATTTTCCCCATCGTGCTCCTGCTGTTCGGCAAGTTCATGGGATGGACGGCGCTGCTGGTCTTCCCGGCCTTCTTTCTCGTCTCGCTCAACCTTCTGTGGATGATGGTGGTGCTGGCAGTGGTGTGTACGCGCTATCGCGATCTGACGCAGATCATCCAGAACGTCATGCAGGTCGGCATGTATGTGACACCCATCATGTGGCAGCCGCACCAGCTGCCGGCGGACAAATCCATGCTGATGCTGGATCTCAACCCCTTCTACCACCTTGTCAGCGTGATCCGCGAGCCGCTGCTCGGACAGATGGGCACCCCGCTCAACTGGGGCGTGGTTGCCGGCATGGCTGTCATCGGATGGGGCATCGCCCTGCTTTTCCTCAACCGCTACCGCTCGCGCATCACCTATTGGCTCTAGGCCCTTTCGGCACGCCCCACCCCTTTTCCTGCGAAGGCCAACATGACTTCAATGATTCTCGACAATGTCACCGTGGATTTTCCGATCTACAACGCGAAAAGCCGGTCGCTCAAGAACCAGGTCATGAGTCTGGCCACCGGCGGCACCATCGGCTCGAACGCCGAAGGCCATGTGGTCATCCGCGGGCTGGAGGCCATCAGCCTCACCCTGAACGAGGGCGAGCGGCTCGGCCTGATCGGGCACAATGGCTCGGGAAAGACCACGCTCCTGCGGGTGATGAGCGGCGTGTATTATCCCTCGGGCGGGCGCATCGCCATCAACGGCAAATGCACCTCGCTGATCAACATCTCGCTGGGCATCGACCCGGAAGCCACGGGCCGCGAAAACATCCGCATCCGCGGTGCTCTCCTCGGCTTTTCCAAGCGCGAGATGGCGGCCAAGCAGGCGGAGATCGAGGCATTCTCCGAGCTCGGCAATTTTCTCGACATGCCGGTCAGGACCTATTCGACCGGCATGCAGCTGCGCCTGGCCTTTTCGATCTCGACCGTCATCCAGCCGGAAATCCTGATCATGGACGAATGGCTGGCGGCGGGCGATGAAAGCTTTCAGAACAAGGCCAATGAGCGCCTGCACGACCTCGTCAACAAGACCAGGATCCTGATCATCGCCAGCCACTCCAGACAGTTGCTCCTGGCCAATTGCAGCCGTATCGTCTGGCTCGAACATGGCAAGGTCAAGATGGATGGAGATGCCGAAACCGTCGCCAATGCCTATTTCGGCCACCAATAGCGCACGTCGCGGCCGCGGCCAGTAGGGCGCGCTTGCCATGCGGCGGAAGGATAGCGCCTCCTGACACTATGCTGTCAGGACCCCTGTTGTATGCGGGACCATCACAATGAAGGGACCATTCCATGCATAAGGCCGACATGAACCGTCTTTTCGAAAGATTATGGCACGGCGAAGCGGCCATGGAAGAATGGAGCGCGGCCGTTGCCGGCGGTTCAGCGCACGCGGTCCACGACGATATGATCGTTGTCTCGACGCATTACGTGGTTGGCAATGTCACGGCAATCCGCACCGGCGCCGGGCTGGTGCTCGTCGATACTGGCGGCAGGGAAACTGCACGGGAAACGCTCGGCGTGATCCGCCGCTGGGATAGCAGCCCCATCCACACGGTCATCTACACCCATGGTCATATCGACCACACATGGGGAGCCCGCCTTCTGGATGAGGAAGCGGACGTCAACGGCGTTGCCCGCCCGCGCATCGTTGCACACCGCAACATATTGCAGCGCTTCGCGCGTTATGATCAGTCACAGGATCTGAACAGTCTCATCATGGGACGTCAGTTCAACAAAGCCGGCTATGTCTTCCCCGGCGAGCACCGGCGTCCGGATGAAGTCTATGACGATCAGCTTTGCCTCGATGTCGGCGGCCTGCGCATCGAACTGACACACGGGCGCGGCGAAACGGATGATGCGACCTTTGTCTGGCTGCCGCAGAAGAAAATCCTGGTCAGCGGTGATTTTGTCATTTGGGTGTTCCCGAACGCCGGCAATCCGCGCAAAGTCCAGCGATATCCGCAGGATTGGGCGGCGACGCTTCGGAAAATGCATGCGCTTGAGCCCAACATCCTGGTTCCCGGCCATGGACCGGTCGTTTCAGGCGCCGCCCGCGTGGCTGAGATGCTGGATGACGCGGCCAGCGCCCTGGAGAGCCTTGTCAATCAGACACTTGAGCGAATGAACAGGGGAGAGACACTGAATTCAATCCTGCACAGTGTCCGCGCGCCTTCGGAGCTTCTCGGCAAACCCTATCTCCTGCCGAAATATGATGATCCCGCCTTTGTCGTGCGCAGCGTCTGGCACCTCTATGCCGGATGGTTTGACGGAAACCCCGCGCACCTCAAGCCGGCGGCTGACCAGGACCTCGGCCGGGAAATCGCACACCTTGCGGGCGGTGTGGGAAACCTGGCGAAACAAGCCGAAGCGCTGCGGGCCGCGGGCCAGATGCGCGTGGCCGCACACCTGATCGAATTTGCCGTGGCCGCCGCCCCGCAGGACAAGGCGGTTCACCGTGTCCGGGCAGCCATCTATGCCGACTGCATCGACGCGGAGACGTCCTTGATCGGCAAGGCGATCCTGGCCTATTCACAGCGCGAGTCCGAAGAACACCTGCAATAGCAGGCTCAGGCGGCAAATGGCCGGGCTGCGTTCAAGGCAGGGATATTCCGTAAATCCCCGCATCGTTGATGTGGACCGGTCCGGCCCTTTTGCCGGAATAGGCGTTATTCTCCGCACCGAACTTTTTTTCGAGGGCTTCGGTTACCTTGCGATCGTCCTCGCCATCCGGATTACCCATTGCATTGATGACGGTTTCCAGGGAAAGACCGAGATCCTTCAGGCCGAGACCTTCCTCGAGCCCGTCGATAATCTTTTCACCGCCCTGATGCAGTTTCAGCGCCAGAAACGCGATCTTGACGGCCTTGAAGTAGTCCGTCTTGGTTGCATATTTGGACTCATCGACATTCAACGCCTCTCCGGTGCGCTCGAACAGCTCGATCTTGATCTGATTGATGCTTGGACGGCTGTTCGCACCGAACATCGATTCAAAGACCTTTGAACGCGCCTGGCCTGTCAGAGGATTGGCGCTGGAGGCTTCGTCCCCCGCAACACCGTTGGCAATGGCCACGAGATTGTCCGCCCTGCTCCGTCTGCTTTCCTGCGAAGACAACAGATCAGCCGACTGCTGAAGAATGAGCGAAGCGACATTCGTTGCGGAAGAAATCGATGTCATGTGTAATCCCCGGTTTGCGCAGACTTGGCTTGCACGCAGTCATGGTGGATGAGTCGATGGATATTGTCACGTGGCGGCGCAGTTTTCTTTAATTCTATAGATATTGATTAAGGTTTTGATAATTTTCAAAGTAATAAACGGCGCTTGCCCGACCACTGTTCCTTCGACTTGCTTCCCCGGCTTACAATTTGACACCCGGCAGCCTGCTGGCCTGCGCGATCCAATCGGCGATGAGGGCTTCATCCAGCACATCGTTCTCGCGGATATGGACATAGCGCGTCCCTTCCATCTTGGAGCTGACGGGCGGAACAGGCGTCAGTGACGTCCCGCGCAGGAAGGTCAACTGCACGTAGTTCCTGTAGCAATACATGGCGAAGAACCGGCCATCTTCCTTGCCGTAAAGCGGCGTGTTCCATTTGACCGCTTTCTGCACATCCGGGCAGACCCGCGTGACAATGGCATCGATGCGCCGTCCGATCTGCCTTTTCCAGCCGGGCATGGCGGCGATATAGGCCTGACCCTAGCACACCGCGCGCCGTGCCGGAATGGCCGTCAGACGGTAACGAGAACGGCGCAAGTAGGGACATCGTTGTCACCTTGATTTCCTGGCGTAGCAGTTGTTGGATACTGTTTGTATTCTGGAGGCCAAACAAATGACAAAGCACAAGTCATCATTGCCACCATCAACGGGTGAAACAGGAACCGGTCAATACTTTGATCGGAACGAATCCGTGAAAGTCAGGTGGCCTTTTGGTATCGAAGTAATCAGGATACATATTCCGCGTGACTGTCATTACAAAGTAAAATTGGCCCCCACCGACGAGAACGAATACAATGTCGACGTCATTACAAGCCGCGCACTGACGCGCGCCGAGAAGGATTGTATTGCGACGGCGTATTATGAAACGACGCCCTTTGTCCTGGAGTCCGATATCACATTCGTGGCTGCGCAGCGCGGTTTTACCAACGGCGTGCCCGACGAGGAGTGGACGACCAACAGCGGCCCGAGTTTTTGACCTGATCAGCGGTCACACCGCAAGCTCGACCCGGTTTTTGCCATTGGATTTAGCGATGTAAAGGGCTTCATCGGCGCGCCGCAGCACGTCGGCAAAGCTCGCATCCTTGGACCGGTTGACGGCAGCGCCGATGGAAACCGTGACGGGAATGGTCATGGTGTTGACGGTGAACGGATCGGATTCAACCAACCGGCGGATGCGTTCCGCTGCTGCTTTCGCCTCCAGTTCGCTCAGTCCGCCGAAAAGCACGACGAATTCTTCGCCGCCGGAACGGGAAACCAGGTCCGATTTACCGACGCCGCTTTGCAGCCTGGAGGCCACGTGTATCAGCGCCTTGTCGCCGATCTCGTGCCCATAGGTATCGTTGATCGCCTTGAATGCATCGATGTCAAGGACGGCAAGCGCCAGCCCGTCCGTGCGCTTCGACGCCTCAAGAAAGCGCTCATTGCCGATTTCCGTCAGCGTCCGCCTGTTGGGCAGGCCCGTGAGGTAATCGGTCGACGCGGTAAACTCCCATTGCCGCCGGATATGTTCCGTACACATCAGCACGAACGTCGTCGTGCCGATGATGGGCAATACGGTCATGAACAGCGGCGTGATGGGATTGAGCGAACTGGCATTGCCCGCCACGTTGAAATCCGGCGGCAGCTGCATCTGGAAGTAATAGATCGCCCGCAAGACCGTAAAAGCCGTGACGACGGAGAAAATGAAGGCCAGCATTTTCCGGCTGAGGGCAGCATCCCGGTGGGCGTTTTGCGTCAGCGTCCGGACACTGGACATCATCAGCCAGACCCAGACAATCGAAACAATGATGAGTCTTGCCTCGAAGACCGGATGAACCGCCGAGTACCACAAGACCCCGAGGATTCCGCATGCCGCCGGCGCCAGGATCAAGGCATTCACCGGCGCGCCATAGAATGTCCTGAGCGACCACTGATAGGCCGTCAGGCCGAGCAGAAAGGCGCAATTGGCGGTCATGATGGAAACCAGGGCGGGGACAAGCGTTCCGAAAGCGAACACGGTACAACCAATCGCGATGAGCAGCGTTCCGGCCAGCCAGCGCATGGCTGCCGGTTGCAGCATCTTCGGAACATCGCGGTAGATGACCGCCAGCACGGCGCTGTTGGCCAGTATCAACAGCGAGACGGTGCTGAATATGGTCCTTGAATCCATGGAACGGGAACGCCTCGATCGCTTTGCAGGAGAGGTATCCGGGACATGGCGGCGGTCAATGCTTGCCCGGCCGGGCTCCCACCCTCTTTCCGCCTAGAGATAACCGATATTGCTTTAGAATTGGTAGCGGCGTCCATGCGGATGATGACGGGCCTGCTCCCCGTCGCCTCATTCTGCCATGGCTGCGTTCAGCAATCCCTGAATCAGCCTGGAATTCACACCATCAGGATTGTGCAAACCGTAATTGTCATACCATTGCTGGGGCGCTTCGGGGTGCGGCCCGACCAAAGTCGCGCTGCCTTTGCCAAATGCGTAACGAGCAGCCGCCAGATCGCCATTCTGATAATGGGCAAGTTCCCGGAAACCTGAATGCGCATGATTTTTGGGCAGATGCGGACCATCCTGAAAATATGTCCACAACGACGCCCCTTCCCATTGGATCGGCACCACGTGATCGCCGATATCGGACACGGAAAACCCCGGCCGCCCGACCTCCGAATCCGTTTCTCCTTTGACGATGTCAAAGCCCAAATCCGTACCGAGATACGCGCCCATGCAAATTCCAAAATACCGGCCGCCTTTGGATACGAAATCCCTGACGGCCTGAATGCCCGCCTTGCCCAGGCTTCTCCTTGCCCCGTCAATGTCCTGTCCGCCGCCGGGTTGCACATATAAGGACGCTCCAATGAAGCTGGATGGCACCAGCTTCAGCTGTTCATTGGGGCCGATGAATTTAACATCAAAGTGGAAGCTGCTGTTCCTCAGGGCATCGGCGGCCGCCGATGAACAATCATCACAACCGGCAGGCCCGCGATATACGAGCGCAACGGCCGATGGCGATGCATTGGCGGAGGCATTCAACACGAGAAAACATGCGAGAAGTGCGTATTTTGCGGCGCTGAACATCAGAACAATTCCTTTGGAGTGATGCGGTGTGCTCTACCCTAAATCGAATTGCGGTTTAATTTTGAGAAGGAACCAGCCAGCGGAAGCTGCACGGTATGACGACGTCTAGAATCAGAATCGCAGCCCTGCCTTTGCATTGAAGCCATGACGAATGGCGCCGCCTTCTCCAAGGGTGGTGTTGTAGGCAAAGCCGAGATTCAGCCCCTGGTCGAGCACCACGTCAAAACCAACGCCCAATCGAACCGCGTTGCGAACGCTGCCATCCCCCTTGAGGCTGAATAACGGGCCGCCGGACCAATCAATGTAACTCAGGTCAATGTCGCTCGCATTCGCCATGTCGTAGCGCCATTCGGCCTTGAGGCTCGGCGTGAATGTGTAGCCGGTGAAACGATAGGTATAATCCGTCTCGAAACCCACGATGGCAACGAGTGAATTCACGCTCTGATTACCGAAGCGCAGGCTGCTTGATCCGCCATCCCTTTCGTTGAAGGCATCGAGCTTGGTCCAGGACGCATCGATCCCGGCATAGGGGGTGAAGTAGAGGGCGTCCCGGCTTATTTCATAACCGGCCTTCACGCTGCCGAACACCTGCTGGCCATCGCGGGAACCATAGGCAAAACCGCCACCGTCGGTCAGGTAACGTCTGCTGTCGAAGGAAAGAGCGCCATAGCCGAGCACGGCTTCCAGATAGGTATTCTTGACCGGCCGCCAGCTCGCATAGGTGCCGATGCTCCAGCTTTCACCTTGGCTGCGCGTGCCGTTGCGGCCAATATCCGTTCTGTCCCTGCCGTAACCAAGACCGATACCGGCGGTCAACCGTTCGTTGAAACGGTAATCCAGCCCGGCACTGACACCGGAAGTTGTAAAATCCCGGCCCGATCCGGCGGATTTGCCGGATGTGTCGCCAATGTCGACCTGACCGGCTGTCCAGACGCCGAAGCGGGATGGAACGGGCTTTTCCGCGACCACTTTGTTGAACGGCTCGGCTGGCCGGGTTCGTCTCGGCTCGGTGAAGAACCCGAGCGGCGTTGCATCGGCCGGATCGCGCCGGTCCTTTGCCTGTTCGTCGCTTCGAGGCGTGTTCAGGCTGATACCCTGGCTGGACTCATTGCCGCCGCCCCGGCGCAGTTGGCGCAACCGGTCGCTATAATTCGACAGCTGGGCATCGGCAAACCGCCGCGCCCCTTCGGCCTGGGCATTGACGATACCGATGACTTCCGCGTCCCTTGATGGATCGGCTCTTGCTGTCACGGTAATCGTGACATTGGCCGGAGCCGATGTGGTGAAAGCATTGCCAAGCGTGTAGCTGATCGTCGCGACACCACTGAACGTGGCGGCGGGTGCAAAATCCAGCTGGAAAGCCCGGTTGCCACCATCGCCGCTGTCGCGAATGTTTGCGGTGCCTGACCCCGATGGACTGAGCGACACCATTGTCGCAGCGGTAAACGGGCCGCCGGTGGCGCCTTCCGTCAGGTTTACCGTCACCGGTGTTCCCGCCCGTGTGGTGACGGAATGGGCGGCGGCCACCGGCAGCGGATTGACCGTCAGCGTAATC
>NZ_JBQEPA010000001.1:0-13251 GCF_052056495.1 Phyllobacterium sp. 22229 | reverse complement strand
GCGGCCACCGGCAGCGGATTGACCGTCAGCGTAATCATGGCGGGCGGCGACGTTCCGAACGCGTTGCTTAAGGTATAGCTGATGCTGACCGCGCCTGATGCATCGGCTGGCGGCGTGTAGGTAATGGTGGTGCCCGACACGGTCGCGCTGCCAAAAGCCGGAGGGGTAACAATGGCGGCTCCTGTGAAGGGACCGCCGGTGGCGCCGTCCGTCGTGTCAATGGTGGTGGCATGTCCAGCCATCGTTACGGCGCTATGCGCAGCGGCGACCGGGACAGCCAGCGGCGATACGGTAATGGTGACCGTCGCCGGGGCAGAGGTGCCGCCCGGCCCGGTGGCGCTATAGGTGAAGGTATCGGTGCCGAAGAAGTTTTGGGCCGGGGTATACACGGCGTTAAGACCGTTCACGGCCACCGTGCCATGCAAAGGCGCGCTGGTGACGGCAATGGAGGTTATTGGGCCGCCATCGTTGGCAATCACGGGAATGGTGACGGCCTGGTTGGCCAAGGTTGCGGCGGCATCGGCGACCGCAACCGGTACGGCCTGATTGATTACCAATGTGTAGGCCTGAGCGCCGTTGTTACCCAGAATGTCGGTGGCGGTTACAGTGACATTGAACGCCCCAGCCGCAGTGGGCGTTCCCGACAAAACGCCCGCGCTGCTTAACGTCATGCCGTTTGGCAACGCCCCGGATGTGATTGCAAACGTATAGGGCGCGGTCCCGCCATTTGCGGTGAGTGATTGGGAATAGTTGACGCCAGATTTGCCGCTGGAAAGGGTTGATGGCGACAGGACGATGATGACCGGCCGCGCATTGACCACCAGCGAATAATTATTCGTGGCGGAAAACGGCGTGCCGGGGCCCGTGCTGCTGTCCGTCGCCCGCACGCTGAAAGGGAAAGTACCGCTGACAGTTGGCGTCCCCGACAATACTCCTGTCGCAGCATTGAGCGTTATGCCCGCGGGGAATGAGCCGCCCGCGAGCGAAAAGGTATAGGGGGCTGTGCCACCACTGGCAGAGAATGTCTGGCTATAACCGGAACCAGAACTGGCATACGGCAGATTCGACCCTGCCGGACTTAACGTCACTGTTAATTGCGATACAGCCAGTGTGAAAAGCTGGCCGGTTCTGAAGGGGCCATCACCGGTGCTGCTGTCGGTCGCACTCACGGTTATGGAATAGCTGCCTTGAAGCTGTGGAACCCCGGAGATGGTCACGCTGTTCGCAGTTAGTGCAGTGATGGACAAACCAGATGGGATACCGGAGATGAAAAAGCCGCTGTAAGGCTCCTGTCCACCAGAGAAAGTGTAGGTCTGCGTATATGGGGTGCCAACCCGGGCGGAATGCGGTGACGATGGCGTGATAGTAACACTAGGCGGTGAGACCGTCACTGAAACTATGGCTGGAGCCGACGTTCCGTCCAGGTTGGTGGCGGTATAGGTGAAACTGTCAGGTCCGGCATAGCCGCGTACCGGCGTGTAGGTGATCGACGTTCCGGATGCTGACGCAGTCCCATGCGCTGCAGCGCCTGCGACCGCCACTGATGTCGGCACGCCGCCGCCAATACTGAGTGTTACAGAATTGGCAGTGCTGCCATAGTCGACGGTGACCCTTGCGGGATTTGCAACCGGCGCTGTCTGGGCCTGCGACAAAGCGGGCCAGAATACGGCCAAACAGACGAAGAACAGCAATCCCGCCCATAGCGCCGGACGCGCACCACATACCTGCCGGTGGGGGGCCAATCCCTCCGGCCCATTCGATCTCGGCATTGTTCCCCCGCCCCATTGCATCCCCAACGCAACCACCATCCGTAATGTGGGCCGTTCATTCCATCAATACGGCAGATGCCGTAGTTCGCCGCTATTGTGCCGGAAACCGGAGAGACCATGGCAATGGCAGGATGGCTGCCAGCCGGAAACGCAATAGGGCAGCCGTTGGGCTGCCCTATTCTGCAATGATTTCAATCTTGTAGAGAAACCAAATGGTGCGGTCGAGAAGACTCGAACTTCCACGTCTTGCGACACAGCGACCTCAACGCTGCGCGTCTACCAATTCCGCCACGACCGCACTGTGGTAGAAGCCGAACGTGTCGGCTCGCGGCATGTAGCAAATGAATTTCAGTGAAACAAGCCCTGTCGGCAATAAACCCGAATGTTTTTCACAAAGCCCGGTGAAACTTATGCCGCACCCCGCACACTGGAAATCTTCCAGGAAAAAGTCCATATGCGGCTCACCATCTCCATCCCAAGAGAATCGGCGCTTTGATGGCCGCAAACGGCCCCATCCGCCGTCATTCATCCGGGATGAAGCGACAGCCGAAAGTTTGGTTTCCGATCATGAAGAACAACCGCGACGATCTCGCCTCCGCGTTTTTTGCCCAAAGCGATTCCCCGAAGGTGGAGTGGCGCGTCGCCGATGGGCTGACCGATTACGATAGCGCCCTCGTCTTCATGGAAGACCGCGTCGCGGCGATTCGCGCCGGCACGGCCGCAGAACTGGTATGGCTGGTCGAACATCCGCCGCTCTACACCGCCGGCACCAGCGCCAAGGCGGGCGACCTTCTGGCTGCCGACCGCTTTCCCGTCTATGCCACGGGGCGCGGCGGCGAATACACCTATCACGGTCCCGGCCAGCGCGTGGCCTATGTCATGCTCGACCTGAAGCGGCGGCGCGAGGATATCCGCGCCTTCGTGGCGGCGCTCGAGCAATGGATCATTGCCACGCTTGGCGCGTTCAACGTGCGCGGCGAGCGGCGCGAAGACCGCGTCGGCGTCTGGGTGACACGGCCGGAACGCCCGCCGCTGCCGGACGGCTCTCCCGCCGAAGACAAGATCGCCGCCATCGGCATCCGCCTGCGCAAATGGGTGAGCTTTCACGGCATCTCGATCAACGTGGAACCCGAACTCGCCCATTTCGACGGCATCGTGCCGTGCGGCGTGCGCGGCCATGGCGTGACCAGCCTCGTCGATCTCGGCCTGCCCGTCGGGATGGACGATCTCGACCGGGCGCTACGGGACGCATTCGAACCCGTGTTCGGGCCGGTCGAACGCTAGCCGGTCTGCAGAATCAGGCGAATTCCATGATCACCGCATCCACGGCAAGACTGTCACCCTGCTTGGCATTGATGGCCGACACGGTGAGATCGCGGTCAGCGCGCAGGACGTTCTCCATTTTCATGGCTTCGACAATCGCCAGCGTTTCGCCCGCCTTCACCTCCTGACCCTCCGCCACGTTGATCGAGACGATCAGGCCGGGCATCGGGCACAGCAGCATTTTGGATGTGTCCGGCGGCAGTTTTACCGGCATCAGCTTTTCCAGCGCGGCCACGTGCGTCTGCATGGCATGGCCGATCACCGACATGCCCTTCCAGTCGATGCGCACGCCATTGAGCACCGGACGCAACTGCGCCTTCACCGCGCGGTCGTCGATATAGCCGTCCCAGACCGCATCGCCGGGACGCCAGTCACTGCGGATGGTGATGGCTTCGCCGCCATGCAGCGACAGCTCGATCTTGACCGGCGGTTTGGCCACGCTGCGGTGAATTTTCGCGGGCACGTATTCGTCGTTGATCCGCACCTCCCATTCGGCGCGGATCCTGCCCGTATGCGGCCGCAGGCGGTCGCCAAGGCCATCGAGGCGTCCCTTGCGTACCAGTTCCACCACAAGGGCAATGGCGGCCAGCACGTCCCTGTCGGCAGCCGTTGGTGCAATCGGATGGAAGCCGTCGGGAAATTCTTCCGCAATGAAGCCGGTGGACAGCCGCCCTTCCCGCCAGCGCGGATGCTGCATCAGCGCCGCCAGAAACGGAATGTTGTGCTCGATACCGTCAACGACGAACGTATCGAGCGCATCGGCCATGGCATCGATGGCTTCCAGCCGGGTCGGCGCCCAGGTGCAGAGCTTTGCCACCATGGGATCGTAGAACATCGAAATTTCCGACCCTTCCGTCACACCGGTGTCGTTGCGGATGATGGCCTTGCCGACCGGACCTTCGCTCGGCGGGCGGTAGCGGGTCAGGCGGCCGATCGACGGCAAAAAATTGCGGTAGGGATCTTCCGCATAGAGGCGGCTTTCGATGGCCCAGCCGTTCAGCTTGACGTCCGCCTGCTTCAGCGCGAGTTTTTCGCCCGCTGCCACGCGGATCATCTGCTCGACCAGATCGATACCGGTGATCAGTTCCGTCACCGGATGCTCCACCTGCAGGCGGGTGTTCATCTCGAGGAAATAAAAATTGCGGTGCTTGTCGACGATGAACTCGACCGTCCCGGCGCTCTGGTAGTCCACCGCCTTGGCCAGGGCCACGGCCTGTTCGCCCATGGCCTTGCGGGTGGCTTCATCGAGGAACGGCGACGGCGCCTCCTCAACCACCTTCTGGTTGCGGCGCTGCACCGAGCACTCACGCTCGCCGAGATAAATGCAGTTGCCAAAACTGTCGCCCAGCACCTGGATTTCGATGTGACGCGGCTCAACCACGAATTTTTCGATGAACACGCGGTCATCGCCAAAGGAATTGCGCGCTTCGGATGTGGCGCGCTCGAAGCCGTCGCGCACTTCGCTCTCGTCCCAGGCAATGCGCATGCCCTTGCCGCCGCCGCCGGCGGAGGCCTTGATCATCACGGGATAGCCGATCTCACCGGCGATTTTTTCCGCATGCGCACCATCGGTGATGATGTCGAGAAAGCCCGGCACCGTGTTGACCTTGGCGGCATTGGCGAATTTTTTTGATTCGATCTTGTCGCCCATGGCGATGATCGCCTTGGGCTTCGGCCCGATGAAGACGATGCCCTGCTTCTCCAGCGCTTCACAGAAAGAGGCGCGCTCGGACAGGAAGCCATAGCCGGGATGAACCGCTTCGGCGCCCGTCGCCTTGCAGGCGGCGATGATCTTGTCGGCAACGAGATAACTCTCGGAGGCCGCCGCCGGGCCGATATGCACCGCCTCGTCGGCCATCTCGACATGAACAGCATCGCGATCGGCATCGGAATAGACCGCCACCGTGGCGATACCCATTTTCCTTGCCGACTTGATCACGCGGCAGGCAATTTCCCCACGGTTGGCAATCAGGATTTTCTTGAACACTTTTATGGACCTCCCGCACAAAATGCGCCTCTGGTTCTATTGCCAATGGCGGATTTGCTCAACTGCTATTGTCGGTGCTTTCCTGGAAAGCGGACCGCTTAATTGAAAGCGGGCTCCGGCGATTTCTGCTTTTTCCCTTCGCGCCAGACGATATAGGCGCCCGAGGCAATGATGATGGCGATGCCCACCCATTTCGACGCCGTCGGAAACTCCCGGAACACGAACAGGCCGATGATGACGGCCATGACGATTTCCAGATACTGGAACGGCGCCAGGAGCGATGCGGGCGCAAGCCGCGATGCCTGCACCACGAGGAGATGCCCGCCCGTGGCAATCGCGCCAATGGCAAACAGAAGAAACCATGACATGCCGGTCGCGGGCGTGCCCAGCGTCATGTCACTGACGCCGAAGGCCGCGCCGAGGAACAGGGCGACGACCACCGTCACCGTGCCGCCGATGCCCGCATAGAGCTGCATGACCAGCGGCGTGTCGTGCACGCCCAGGCGGCGGTTGAGAATGAGATAGACCGCAAACAGCGCCGCCGTGCCCAGCGGCAGCAGCGAGATCCAGCCGAACAGCTCCCAGCTGGGCTGGATGACGATGAGCGTGCCGATGAAACCGATGGCAACGGCGATGCGCCGGCGCCAGCCGACGGTTTCCTTCAGCACCACGGCCGAAAGCAGCGTCAGCATCAGCGGTTCGACAAAGAACACCGCCATGGCATCGGCAAGCGGCATGTATTTGACGGCGGCAAAGAAACACAGGCTGCCGATGCCCATGAGAAAACCGCGCAGCAGATTGCCCCAGAGATTGTTCGGCTTGAGCGAGCGCATGCCGGTCAGCGCCATGATGATCAGCATGGTCAGCATCGTCTGGACGACGAAACGCGACAGCGTCACCGTGGCGGGCGGCAGGCTGTCCACCGTCGACAGCCATTTGGCGATGGCATCCATCATCGGCAGGATGAACATCGCACCGGCCATCGTTCCGACGCCCCTCATTTGCGGCGAGGTTGTGTTTTCCATGGTGCGGCCTTTCCGGGACAAATGGCTCAGGTGGGCCTTCAGCCATATCGGCTCTGTGAAAAAATGCAATCATCCGCATAATGCAAAATGAAAGCAAAATGCCGCCGGATTTGACTTTTCTGCTTCCAAATGGTGCAAAAGCTTTCGTCTACACTTTAAAAACAAGAAAAAGATGGAGAAACCCATGAATTTCATCTCCAACATCATCACGGCCATGCCCGACACGGACACGCTGGGCGGCCGTCTTTCCCGTGCACGCGACGCCAAATCCATGTCGGTGGCGGAACTTGGCGTGCGTGTCGGCGTCAAGCCGGAAACCATCGCCGCCTGGGAATCCGACCGGTCGGAGCCCGGCGTCAACCGCCTGTTCATGCTGGCCGGCTCGCTCGGGGTGACGCAGACCTGGCTCATTCACGGCGTCGGACAATCGCCCGACGAGAGCGATGCGGCGGACGAAAACCGCCTGCTGAAAAGCCAGATCGCCAATCTCAAGGCCCTGCACCGGGAGCTGGGCGAGCGGATCGAAGAGCTGGAAAAAGCCGTCCTGCGCCTCAAAGCCGCTTGAAACTGAGGGTTTACTTGGGGTTTAACGGCATAGTTCTGTGGTGAACCCCGGAACAGATCGCGAACGCCCATCGCGTTTCCCAGCGAAGCATGTCAAGATTGCTGGTGATTCGCAGCCCCTGTAGCATTGGCCAAAATACGATATGGATGATAATAACGACCTCTTTTCAGCGGTAGTCAAAACAGCCCGGGAACGCCAGGCGGCGGTGGACCAGACCAAGGTCGAACCAGCCGCGACGCCGGTGGCGCCGCCTGTCAAAATCGCCCCGGCTGCTTCCGCGAAGGCGCCGCCGCGCGCGGCGCCCGACGGCAGCTATAACGCCGCGGATATCGAAGTTCTTGAAGGTCTGGAGCCTGTCCGCCGCCGTCCCGGCATGTACATTGGCGGCACGGATGAACGGGCGCTGCACCATCTCTTTGCCGAAGTCATCGACAACGCGATGGACGAGGCCGTGGCCGGCCATGCCAACTTCATCGACATCGACCTCAATGAAAACGGCTATCTCTCGGTCACCGACAATGGCCGCGGCATTCCCATCGATCCGCACCCCAAGTTCAAGGACAAATCGGCGCTGGAAGTGATCATGACGACGCTTCACTCCGGCGGCAAGTTCGACTCCAAGGTCTATGAGACCTCGGGCGGCCTGCACGGGGTCGGCGTCTCGGTGGTCAATGCCCTGTCGGATCATGTCGAGATCGAAGTCGCGCGCAACCGGCGTCTTTACCGCCAGCGCTTTTCCCGCGGCAAGCCGCTGGGACCGCTGGAAGATGCCGGCGAAGTGCACAACCGGCGCGGAACCCGCGTGACGTTCCACCCGGATGCCGAGATTTTCGGTCAGGGTGCGAAATTTGATCCGGCGCGCCTCTACAAGATGGCCCGGTCAAAGGCCTACCTCTTCGGCGGCGTGGAAATCCGCTGGAACTGCGCGCCGTCGCTGCTCGATCCGAAAGACCCGACGCCCGACAAGGCGGTTTTCCATTTTCCCGGCGGGTTGAAGGATTATCTCGCCGCCTCGCTCGGCAAGGATTTTCAGATCACCCGCGAAATGTTCGCGGGCAAGACCGAAAAATCCGGCGGGCACGGCGCGCTGGAATGGGCGGTGGCCTGGTATGGCGGCGACGGTTTTGTCAATTCCTACTGCAACACGATTCCCACGGGCGAAGGCGGCACGCATGAGGCGGGCCTGCGCATCGCCCTCACCCGCGGCCTGAAAGCCTATGCGGAGCTGACCGGCAACAAGCGCGCCTCGATCATCACCACCGATGATGTGATGATCTCGTCGGCGGCCATGCTGTCGGTGTTCATCCGCGAGCCGGAATTCGTCGGCCAGACCAAGGACAAGCTGGCCACGGTCGAGGCGCAGCGCATTGTCGAAAACGCCATCCGCGACCCGTTCGACCACTGGCTTGCCGCCTCGCCGCAGGAGGCGTCGAAGCTGCTGGACTGGGTGGTGGAGCGTGCCGACGAGCGCGTCAAGCGCCGTCAGGAAAAGGAAGTCAACCGCAAGTCGGCGGTGCGCAAGCTGCGCCTGCCGGGGAAACTCGCCGATTGCACCCAGACCGGCGCGCTGGGCGCTGAAATCTTCATCGTCGAGGGTGATTCCGCTGGCGGATCGGCCAAGCAGGCGCGGGACCGCGCCACGCAGGCGGTGCTGCCGCTGCGCGGCAAGATCCTCAACGTGGTCAGTGCCGGCCGGGAAAAGATGACGGCCAACCAGCAGATCGGCGACCTGATCCAGGCGCTGGGCTGCGGCACGCGGTCAAAATACCGCGACGAGGATTTGCGCTATGACCGCGTCATCATCATGACCGACGCCGACGTCGACGGCGCGCACATCGCCTCGCTGCTCATCACCTTTTTCTACCAGGAAATGCCTGACCTCATCCGCAACGGCCACCTGTTCCTCGGCGTGCCGCCGCTGTACCGCCTCGCCCAGGGCGGCAAGGTCGCCTATGCCCGGGATGACGCACACAAGGACGAACTCCTGCGCACGCTGTTCACCGGCAAGGGCAAGATCGAGATCGGACGCTTCAAGGGCCTTGGCGAAATGCGCGCCGACCAGCTCAAGGAAACGACCATGGACCGCCGGAAGCGCACGCTTTTGCGGGTGCAGATCGACGAGGAATGGATCGAGGAAACAAAACTCGCGGTCGATGACCTGATGGGCACCAAGCCGGAAGCCCGCTTCCGCTTCATCCAGGACCGTGCCGCCTTCGTGGAAGAGCTGGACATCTGAGTTTTGGCGATGGAACCTGTTTCAAATGGCGGTGCTTTGCATCGCCATTTTGTTTTGGGGGGATGCGCCCATTAGCTCTCACCCCCCCTCTGGGCTGCCGCCCATCTCCCCCACAAGGGGGGAGATCAGCTTTCATCATTGTTCAGGCCAATTTCCAACGCCACAGAACAAGCAAAGCCGTTAATGCCGATGTGATCTCCCCCCCTTGTGGGGGAGATGTCCGGCAGGACAGAGGGGGGTAAAACGTCATTTGGCTGAAACTTATCCACCACGTCCCAACCTCGCTCATTCCCGGTGTGTCTTTCCGGCGGGAACGCTTCCTCACCCCTCAAGAGTCGGGAAAAGGAAGCGCGGCAGACGGAGCGGCGTCACGCACTCATTTGTGCCTTGTGCGAATACGATCAAGCATGTCAGCAATCACGTGATGCGGCTTTGATTTCATTATGGAATGCACGCCATCAATGCAATCTATCGTATAGGTATGATATTCATCATAGGTGTCATAACCCAAATATCCCAATATAGATGTGTCATCCAAAAAACAGACACCGAATGTTTTCCGGCCGCCATCAAATAGAGAATATTTCACATTGCACGATTCATGCACAACTGGCATGCGCACCAAATGAACCCCTTGTGATCTTATGGATTGATCATCGTTAAGCCACGCATAATGCGTATAGGTATGGACATGGTGAACATCGTTGATATTCAGGATGTCTTTTTCTCCATAAATTGACAGAAGTTCCCTTTCGGCATCCCCTGTCAAATGTATGTTTTTGACTATTTCCACTGACTATCAAACCTGATCTAGCTTATATGCTGGGCTTGTTGGAGGGCCATGCGAGTTCCGCTTGATGCCGCAACTGAGGGGCCGCGAACCATGGGCTTGGCACCTGATTATAGCTTGTTTGAATATTTTGAGCGAACCTGATCGAGCATTTCGGCAATCAACGAAACGTTTTCCGAACTCGTAATGAGATTTATTCCATCAACGTAATCAATGACATAGCTATATTTTTCGTTGTAGGTAAATATTCCGATATAGCCCTCTCGACAAGGATTGACGCCGCTAACCCTTACGCCAAAAATCTTCTGGTTATTATCAAAGTACGAAAATACATAATCATTGGCATCCTCAAAAAACTTTTTATTCTTTTGGAAAATAAAATATCCACGCCTTTCAATTAATTTCGATTGATATTTCAGCATATCTTCAAAGGAAGAACCTCCTTTAAAAATACCTCTATACTCATACACATTTATATAGTTCGCATCTTCATATTTATTTATATTACAAATATCATAGTTTGACAGAAGATGATTTAGAGCATCATCCGTCAAAGCTATGTTTTTTACCATTTTCATCAAATGCAAAACCTACATTGTCCGAGGCGCTGCTGTTGTTGGAGGACATTCGCAGCCGATCGGATGCGGGCCGTAATCAAAACCACCAATCGCCGCCCCATACGAGATCGAGTTCGGCCTCCGTCAATTCACGCATGTCATCTCCTTTCGCAAAAGTTCGAACAGGATGGGTGTCGCGCTCAAAAGATGACTGAATTTATCCATTTTTAAAACTCGCAGTCCTACCTAGGAAGCGAACCACGCGTGATGGTCCTGCCAGCCCGTTCGAAAAATCACGCCAACTTATCCACGCTCTCCCATCCTCGCTTATCCTTCTCCTCGTCCTTTCCGGCGGGAATGCTTCCGGAAACCTTCGAAAGTCGGGAAAGGGCCGGCACTTCATTCCGCAGGCAAAACCTGTAGGGATGAGGAGGTTGCGCTGACGCTGTGCGCGTTTCTGATGAGGAAACAAGGCAGAACAGGCAAGACCTGAAATCGCCGGGGCGGGTGGTCCCAGGATCGCAAGCATAGCATACGAACTACCCTACGACCCGCGTTCCCAGGGACCGCCCGTCTTTCCTCTTTTGCAATGGCCAGATGCGATCGCGGGCGTGGCAAGGCAATGCCGCGCCCGGCGCATATGCAAAGGGCGCCGTTTCCGGCGCCCCTGATACGAAGACAAATTGTCTAGATGTGCAGCGCGTGGCCCAGCGCCTTGAGCGCGGCTTCCTGAAACCCCTCGCCCTGCGTCGGATGCGCGTGGATGGTTCCGGCGATGTCTTCCAGCCGCGCGCCCATTTCCATGGCCAGCGCAAACGAAGCCGACAATTCGGAGACGCCATGGCCGACGGCCTGGATGCCGAGGATGAGATGGTTGCTGGCGGCGGCCACCACCCGGACAAAACCCTCCTCGCCTTCCTTGGTCATGGCGCGGCCATTGGCGGCAAAGGGGAACATCCCGATCTTGACCTCGTGCCCGGCCTGCTTGGCCTCGTCGGGCGACAGGCCCACCGAGACGATTTCCGGATCGGTGAAGCAGACGGCGGCAATGGCCCGCTTGTCCCAGCTGCGGTTTTCGCCCGCGACGATCTCCGCCACCATTTCGCCCTGCGCCATGGCGCGGTGCGCCAGCATCGGCTCGCCGGTGACATCGCCGATGGCGTAGACGCCGCGCATGGAGGTGCGGCACTTGTCGTCAATGCGGACAAAGCGGCCATCCATGTCGATGTCGATCTCTTCCAGCCCCCAGCCCGCGGTGACCGGCTTGCGCCCGACCGTCACCAGGATCTTGTCGGCGGCAATGCGCTCGTCCTTGCCGTCGGCGGTTTCGATCAACAGCGCATCGCCTTTGCTGCTGACCCCCTTGGCCTTGGCGCCGGTCAGGACGGTGATGCCGAGCGTGTTCAGGTGCTTGACCACCGGGCGCGTCAGCTCCGCATCATATTGCGGCAGAACCTTTGACTGGGCTTCGACCACCGTGACCTTGGAGCCAAGCTTGGCAAAGGCCGTGCCGAGTTCGAGGCCGATATAGCCGCCGCCGACCACGACGAGCTTTTCCGGAACGTCCGGCAGCGAAAGCGCTTCGGTCGAGGAAATGACATTGCCGCCGAATGGCAGCGAGGGCACCTCGACCGGCGCCGACCCCGTGGCGATGACGACGTTTTCGGCGCGGATGATCTGCAGGCCGGTCAGCGTTTCCACCTCGATGGTCTTGCCGTCGCGGAAGCGCGCCTTGCCGGTGACGATCTTGACATTTGCCTTCTTGAGCAAACCGGCGACACCATTGTTGAGGCGGCTGACAATGCCGTCCTTCCAGGCGATTGTTTTGCTGAAATCGATGGCCGGTTCGGCAAGCGAGATGCCGAGCGGCGTCTGCCGGGCGGCGAAATGCGCCACCTTGGCGAATTCATCGGCGGCGTGGATCAGCGCCTTGGACGGAATGCAGCCGACGAGCAGGCAGGTGCCGCCGACCTTCGCCGCCTCGACGATCACCGTATCGACATTGAGCTGTCCGGCACGGATGGCGCAGACATAGCCGCCGGGGCCAGCGCCGATGACCAGCAGCTTGCAGGAAATATCTTTCATCGGATCACCCCTCCACGAATATCAGCGCTGGCGTTTCGAGCAGCGTCTTGATCCGCTGAATGAAGACTGCGGCGTCCCAGCCGTCGATCACCCGGTGATCGAAGCTTGAGGACAGGTTCATCATCTTGCGCGGAATGAAGGCCGCGCCGTCCCATACCGGCCGGGTCATCATCTTGTTGACGCCGATGATGGCGACTTCCGGATAGTTGATCACGGGCGTCGTGACGATGCCGCCCATGCTGCCCAGCGAGGTGATGGTGATGGTCGAACCGGTCAGCTGCTCGCGCGTTGCCGTGCCGGTCTTGGCCGCTTCCGCCAGAAGATTGACTTCCGCCGCACAGCCCCACAGATCGCGCGCTTCCGCATGCTTGACCACGGGAACCACAAGGCCGGACGGTGTCTGCGCGGCAATGCCGATATGCACCCCGCCATGCTGGTGAATGACATTGGCATCATCGTCATAAAGGGCATTCAGCTGCGGCTGTTCGGCGATGGCTTTCACCATGGCGCGCATCAGGAACGGCAGCAGCGTCAGTTTCGGCTGGTCGGCGCGCTTTTTGCCGTTGAGCAGGGCACGCAGTTCCTCCAGCGAGGTAACGTCGATCTCCTCGACATAGGTGATGTGCGGGATGTGCGATTTGGCAATCGCCATCTTTTCCGCAATCTTGCGGCGCAGGCCCACCACCTTGATCTCCTTGACCGACGTGTCCGGCGCAAGACCGGAGACCACGGGCTTTTGCGCACCGCGGGCAAAGAAACTGTCGAGATCTTCATGGGTGATGCGCCCGGCCGGACCGGTGCCGGTCACCTGGCGCAGGTCGACGCCCGCTTCCCGTGTTCGACCTCGTAAAGCCCATAGGCAATGCGCGGGGAATAGCTGACGGCGCGGTTGCCCGGGATGGTCCACGGCGTCG